>JBGAWA010000012.1:0-53816 GCA_044227805.1 Chitinophagales bacterium
ATTATCCCGGCTTTGTGGCCAACAGAATTCTGATGCCCATGATTAATGAAGCCATCTATACACTTTATGAGGGCGTGGCCGGAGTGAAGGAAATTGATACCGTCATGAAACTTGGCATGGCGCATCCGATGGGGCCCCTGCAGCTGGCCGATTTTATTGGTCTGGATGTATGTCTGTCCATTTTGCAGGTATTGCAGGCAGGTTTCGGTAACCCGAAATATGCTCCCTGTCCGCTGTTATCCAACATGGTGGCTGCCGGTAATCTCGGCATGAAAAGCGGGCGTGGCTTCTATACGTATGTGAAGGGAAGCCGGGATATTTCTGTGGCAGATAATTTCAGAAAATAGTGTCATGGCATGAGAATGATTGCCGGTCAGTTAATTTTCTTCCATCCTACATCATAAAAGCGGGAGTAGCTCAGTTGGTAGAGCATTAGCTTCCCAAGCTAAGGGTCGCGGGTTCGAGTCCCGTTTCCCGCTCTTTTGTGAATGTTAATTAAGACGTCTCAACCTTTGTTTGCTTAACACTTTATTTCCTGCTTTCTTTATACATTAGCCAAAATTTCTAACACCAATGAGAAGGACATTACTTTTCTTTTTAATGCTGAGCCTGACGGCTAAAATCAGCAGTGCTGCAACCGTCACTAATATTTCTGCGAGTTACAGAAACGGGCAGACCTTTATTGTCTGGAATGTGATTCCCGGCTACACCGGTTTCTACTACATCTACCGTTTCGATCACCCGATAACCAACAATAACATTGACAGCAGCTTTTATGCAGGAAAGGTGCCTTACAATTTTTCGCTGAATTATTTTCTTGACATCGGAACGAAAGGAGGTACTGATGCCGCGCATCCGCATCGTTACCTCGTCATTAACCGAAATCCGTTAGACTCTTTGGATGAGACGAAGGGTTTGTTTGTAGCTACCTGCAGTAAGCAAAAGCTGGCCTACTATGTTGTGACATCTGATTCAATAGGAGCAGGTGGCATAAAGGTGGAAAACATGAAGGTCGTGCCCGGAGCGAATGCCTTGGTTACGGGTGTTTACGAAAAAGTGGAGGTGGTTAAGCCTATTCTTCAGATCAATGATATACCACTGCCTGATAAACCCGATATGCTATATGATGCGTTTGCCTTTTTTGGTGGTAATGTGAAAACACAATTTACACCGGCCACCGGAAACGAGGGGTGCCTGGTTTATAATTTTGGTGTTATTCCGGATGACTATGTCACCACGGAAAAGAAGGCGGCCACTTTCTTTTTCTTTGGCGGAGGCGGCAATGCCTATGAAAACAGCAACAACAAAAGTATTGATGGAATGTATAAGGTTTCCCTCGAAGATGTAATCCCTAACTTCAGCTGGGATCCTGTTTCCGGTGAGAATACCAAATGGATTGGCTACAATGAGAATTTTGACGTGTATAATGCCAATGAAAACACACCGCCACCTACAACAGGAATAGACAAAACATACACCATTGCACGGGTGATCTGGACACTTGACTGGTTTTTGGAGGAATATAAAGATGTGATTGACCCTAACAGGATCAGTGTTCATGGATCATCCAGCGGATGTACCGGCGCATTGGAGCTGGCATATTTATACCCTGATCGTGTTGCCGCCTGTGACGTAGTGAATGCAAAACTAAATGCTGAATACCTGAATGATGATGATCCCACGTGTAAGTGGAATATTGATGGTTCAACACGACACCGTGCTGAAATATTCTTAGGAAAGCTGGCTACCAACCTGGAAACAGATTTCCCGAAAATAAACGGAACAGGCAACTATAAGATATGGGACTTTGCCAATTATAATACACTCATAAAGGACAACAAGTACAACTCGCTGCCTGTCATGTTTCTTACTTCCGGCAAAGAAGACAACGTGACGTGCTGGGAGGAAAAAATACCATTCTATAAATCGGTTAACCAATATAAAACCGGTGGCTGGTATTTCTGGGATCTGCGTGCCCATAAAGGGGGTAATCATGCTATCAGGGATGTGCCGCTTGATGAACTTCTACGTTTCAGTACCAAACTTTCCTATCCCGCATTTTCCAATTGCAGTGTCAACGAAGATCCTGGAAGTGAAGTGAACCCAATGCCACCTTATTACAGCGGAGACACGGTGGGTTCTGTAAATGGTGTGCTGAATTGGGTTGATAGCACTATCGCAGAAACGACCGACAGTTGGCAGGCCCAGATATATTCGACACAGTTTATGCTCACCGACAGCAGTTGGTTTCCATTTGAAGGGTTACCCAAATACGTAAAAACCGATATCACACCAAGACGACTGCAGCAATTTGTTAATATCAGCGACGGTGCAATCATCTGTATGGAAAACTGGCAAAACAATACGCTGATACAGTCAAAATCATTTACCTACCACCCGAGTAATAACGGGAACGGCCTGATTACCTTTAAGAAGGTGAAAATCGCACAGCAGGCGGACGGCGGAAACCTGATTAAGATCTTTAAATGCGGTCAGGAAAAATCTACAAGTGCACAGGTATTTCAGCATGCCATGACCGCTGATAATATCTATCCCAATCCAACCAATGGTACATCAATATTGGAACTTACCTTACTCAATGATGCGGAAGTGTACATCAGTATTTCCAACTTGCTTGGTGAACGGTTAATGGAAGTCAACCAAGGAATTCTGTCGGAAGGTGATCATAACATTACCCTTGATTTATCTTCCTATCCTTCGGGAATATATATTATAACAGCGAAAACAGGAAAGCAGATTAATTCTTACAAAGTGATTAAAGAGTAAAATGATTAAGTAGTCAAATTAAGAAGTCCGGCAGTTCGCCGGACTTCTTTGCTTTTGAGGGATCATGCTTTTCCACTCTCCACATCAATACCATTGCTGCAATAAACAAAATGAGCGCACTACTTTCATGGAACAATCACATGGATTCCTTTTTCCACTATCTGTAGTTGCACATCACCATATCCAAGCACTTCGCCATCGCATTCTACAGGCAGCAGAGGGTTGGAATTTATCTTAAGCTTCCGGATCCGATGGCTGCTTACTTTTTTGTGCTTTAAAAATTTTCCGCTGAACAGTCCAGGAATATTAATGATTACTTCTCCCTTGCTGATCTTTCTAACAATCGTTATATCAAACATACCATCGTCGGCAACAGCGTCAGGGGCCATCTTCATGCCACCACCGCAAAATTTGCAAATGCCGGCATTCATATTATAAATCATTCCGTTCATTCGAAAGTCATCCAGCTCGATAGAAACCTGTGTTACCTGGTACCGGAACAGTGCATCAAAGATCCCTAATACAAATGCAAATATTCCTTTCTTGATACCGGAAGAAACACCTTCGATGCGTTCTGCCACTAATCCCTGAAAGCCAAATCCGGCCATGTTGATGAAGTATTTTACTGGGATATCCTGGCCGGTAAAAGTGATCTTGCCCACATCATGCAGCGCAGTTCTACGGGCACTGATCAGTGCCACGGCTGCCTTGGTGTTTCTGGGAATTTTGTGCGTACGAATCCAGTCATTGCCGGTTCCTACAGGAATGATAGCTAACACTATATCTCGCGTATCAACAAACGCTTGTTGGAAGATCCCATTAATTACCAGGTTGAGTGTGCCATCTCCTCCAACAGCAACCAGGTGCCTGTAGCCTTGCGTGACAGCTGTTGTAATTTGATTCACCGCATCTTCTGCACTTGTTGAAAAACGATGTTGGAAACGGATACCTGCTTCGTTCAGGAGTTTTGAAATATGTGGCCATTGCTTAGCGGCCCTTTTACCGGCAGCGGCAGGGTTTATCAGTATGAACCACTCATCCATCATCTTCAAAGATGCATAAAGACAACTACTTAAAACCGCATTTTGTAGTTAAACATGCTTTCTGCAATTGATCTGAGAGCGGAATTTATCCATACAAAATATAGCATAAGTTGATGCAACCTACTCATGATACAAATCAAAAATAGAATGGCAAAGTCATTACGCTGTGCACGGGATCTTTGAATTAAAAATCCTGATCAGTTCCAAAGCGGTACATCCTAGATGAACCTAAATGGTAACGGGCTCTGTAATCATCCCCACCCCAATTAATTGGGAAAAAGAATGATTCGCCAATGAAGGTGACAGCGATAAATCAGCAGAAATGATCATACACCTGTTCCAGGTGTTTGGCAATAATGGCGGCAGGCCGTCCTTCAATCTGATGTCTTTCCACCATGTGTACAAGCTGATTGTCTTTAAATAAAGCGATTGCGGGAGAGGAAGGAGGGTAAGGAAGCAGAAATTCCCGGGCTGTTTTGGTGGCTTCCTGATCAACGCCTGCAAAAACAGTATACAAATGATCGGGTTTTTTTTCACCCTGCAGTGATTCAATAATACCTGGCCGGGCACTTCCGGCAGCGCAGCCGCAAACCGAGTTAACCACCAACAGCATGGTGCCTGCATTGTTCTTAATCACCTGTGCTGTTTCTTCAGCGGTCTTTAATTCTTTAAAGCCCTCATTGGTCATTTCTCTTGCCATGGGCATTACCATTTCTGCTGGATACATCGTGTTGTGGATTTTGTTGCAAAAATAAATTTAATACGGTTTAAATGTTGCGATGCATCAAAAAGTTCGCACATTCTTGAAATTTCTTTCTCCGGCACTCTCTAAGAAGGCCTTGCATCGGGCACTACCAAAACATAATCGCATCGATATCTTTTACGGATGATTGAACATTTTCGGCTCACTTTTGTAATTTTGCCAGCCTTACTACTAAAAAAAATCCTGTCAATGACTAAAAGTACTTTAGAATTAACCCTTCCCTATAAAGTTAAGGACATCACTTTAGCTGAATGGGGCAGAAAAGAGATTACACTTGCCGAAGCAGAGATGCCTGGCCTGATGGCCATTCGTGAAGAATTTGGTGAGCAAAAGCCACTGAAGGGAGCGCGGATCGCCGGCTGTCTTCACATGACAATTCAAACCGCCGTCTTGATTGAGACACTCACTGCACTTGGTGCAGAAGTACGCTGGTCCTCCTGTAATATATTCTCCACGCAGGATCATGCCGCCGCTGCCATCGCGGCCGCAGGGATTCCGGTCTTTGCCTGGAAAGGAATGAATGAACCGGATTTCAACTGGTGCATTGAGCAAACATTGTTTTTTGGAGATACTAACCGTCCACTGAATATGATTCTTGATGACGGAGGTGACCTTACCAAGATGGTTTTTGACGTGTATCCTGAACTGATTTCCCACATCCGCGGCCTGTCTGAGGAAACCACCACCGGCGTACATCGTTTATATGAGCGGATGGCCAAAGGAACACTGCCAATGCCTGCCATCAATGTGAATGATTCGGTAACGAAATCAAAGTTTGATAATAAGTATGGCTGCCGTGAATCTCTCGTCGACGCCATCAGGAGAGGTACGGATCTTATGCTGGCCGGAAAAGTGGCTGTTGTTGCCGGATTCGGTGATGTAGGCAAAGGATCCGCTGAATCGTTAAGTGGTGCCAATGCCCGTGTAATTGTAACAGAAATTGATCCTATCTGTGCGCTGCAGGCAGCCATGGAAGGATATGAAGTGAAAAAGATGATTGATGCTGTGAAGGAAGCGGACATTGTGGTTACCGCATCCGGTTGTCACGGCGTGATCAGGGAAGAACATTTCAGGATGATGAAAGACAAAGTGATTGTTTGCAACATCGGCCACTTTGATGTAGAACTTGATATGGCCTGGCTCAATGAAAATTATGGGCACACCAAGGTGGTGATTAAGCCGCAGGTTGATAAATATACGATTGATGGTAAGGATGTCATCATCCTGGCAGAAGGCCGTCTCGTTAACCTGGGTGTTGCTATGGGACATCCTTCCTTTGTGATGTCCACATCATTTACAAACCAGGTGCTTGCACAGATAGAACTCTGGCTTCGTTGCGACCAGTATGAACACAAAGTATATACGCTGCCGAAGCACCTGGATGAAAAGGTGGCCCGGCTGCATCTTGCAAAAATCGGAGTTGAGCTGGATGAACTGACTGAGGAACAGGCAAGCTATCTTGGTATACCGAAAGAAGGACCTTTCAAGCCAGAATATTACCGTTACTAACAATTCATTGATGGGAGGGTAAACATGATCCTGGAGGAGTTTCCGCTGTGAAACTCCTCTTTTTGTTTTCAGCAGGTAACGGAACTAACGATGACGAGACTCAGTGTCAACATCAATAAAATTGCAACACTTCGAAATGCGCGCGGACAAAATTTGCCGGACCTCATCAAGGTAGCGCTTGACTGCGAACGTTTTGGTGCCGAAGGCATCACGGTGCATCCAAGGCCAGATGAAAGACATATTCGTTATCAGGACGTAGTGCAATTAAAGGAAGTAGTTACAACAGAATTAAACATAGAAGGATTTCCGGACACCCGTTTCATGGAATTGGTGTCTCACGTCAAGCCTTCACAGGCAACACTCGTTCCTGATGCTCCGGATGTCATCACCAGCAATCAGGGTTGGGACACCATCAGGCACCGGTCCTTTTTGCAGGACAGAATTGCTGATTTGCATAAAGCCGGCATACGCGTGTCCCTTTTTGTAGATCCGGTTGAACAATTTATTGAAAGCGCGAAAATCATAGGTGCAGACAGAATAGAATTATATACGGGTCCGTATGCCGCTCTTTTTTCGAGTAACAGGCAAACGGCTGTTCAAAATTATATACCGGCTGCCAGGTATGCTGCCGGTATCGGATTGGAATTAAATGCCGGACACGATCTGAACTTAAAAAACCTGCGCTACTTTAAACAAAATATTCCCTGGTTGAAGGAGGTTTCCATTGGCCATGCCTTGATTTGTGATGCCCTTTACTTAGGCCTTGAAAATACTATACAGCTCTATCTGCGTGAGCTGAAAGGATAGATTCCTGTATGATTTATGCCAGAATTTTCCATGACTACGCATGGTGGAGAGTAGCAGTAATGCATACGGTTATACAGGCATAGTGATCATTACTATCTGGTGCCGACGCAAAAAAAATCCGTTGTCGTAAAAACAACGGGAACATTACATGAGTGGATTCCCTATGCGTTTTCTGTAACGGCAGCGGCAGTAGGCATACGTTTTTCCTTGATACGGGCTTTTTTGCCTTTCAGATCACGTATATAATAAATACGGGCGCGCCTTACTTTTCCATGTTTATTGACTTCAATGCTGTCAATGCTTGGTGAGAATAAAGGGAAAACTCGTTCAACACCAATGCCGTTCGAAATCTTCCTTACAGTAAAAGTTTGTGTGGCGCCATTTCCTTTGCGCTGAATCACTTCGCCGCGATAAGCCTGGATACGTTCTTTAGTTCCTTCAAGAATTTTATAGTTTACCGTAACATTATCTCCGGCCTTAAAACCCGGATATTCCTTCTTTTGAGTCACCTCCTGGTGAAAAAATTTAATCGCATCCATGACCTGGTCATTTTTAAGAGAGGGCAAAGATATGTTTTTTACGGAATTATGGATGTGAGCATGAAATATTCTTTGTCTAAACGGGAAAACTATCCGCCGGCCGGATCTTTTAGAGTTAAAAAAATTACACACAGCCGAAGCCTGATATTTATGGATTTATGCCGTGTCCTGTTGCCATGATTTATTTGGCAGACATGATGAATAAAGCATTAATTAAGGAGACAAAATATACTATATTTGCCGGCCTCCGAATTTCACCAAAAAACCATTTTATGATTGAAACTGGAATTAAGAATCCAATCGCCGATTTATCAGTTTACGGATTAAAAAATATGGCTGAAGTACATTGGAACCTGAGTCAGGATGAGTTGATTGACCAGACGGTAGCATTGGGATTAGGGGTTATTACTGATTCTGGCGCGGTAGCGGTAGACACAGGTGTTTTCACAGGAAGAGCGCCAAAGGATAAATTTTTTGTGAAGGATGCCATCACCAGGGATACTGTTTATTGGGGTGATGTCAATATTGCGTTCGATGAAGCTAAATTCGATTCACTCTACAATAAGATAACGGCTTACCTCACGGGCAAACGTATTTATGTAAAGGATGCCGGCGCTTGTGCAGATCCTGCCTATCGGCTGAACGTTAGGTTGATTACCGAACTACCCTGGGCAGCGTTATTTGCCGGCAACATGTTCCTGCGGCCTTCTGCGGAAGAAATCAAGTCGATGGAACCTGATTGGGTGATCATTCATGCACCTTCGTTCAAGGCTGATCCAGCCGTGGACGGCACCCGGCAGGAGAATTTTGCCATTCTGAATTTCACCAAGAAAAGAATCATCATTGGCGGCACTGCATATACCGGTGAGATAAAGAAGGGCATTTTTACGGTATTGAATTATGTGTTGCCGCAGGAAAAGGGAGTTCTGGCCATGCATTGTTCCGCCAACATTGGTGCGGCAGGTGACACAGCGGTTTTCTTTGGCTTATCCGGCACAGGCAAAACAACTTTGAGCGCCGATCCCAACAGAGGACTGATTGGTGATGATGAACATGGCTGGAGTGATAATGGCATCTTTAATTTTGAAGGCGGTTGTTACGCAAAATGTGTGAATCTTACAGAAGAGAAAGAGCCTGAAATCTTTAAAGCGATCAAGCGCGGAGCATTACTCGAGAATGTCCGTTTCTATCCGGGAACCCAAAAAGTTAACTACGATGATATCTCTGTAACCGAGAATACCCGTGTTTCTTACCCAATAGATTTTATCAGTAATGCCGTGAAGCCTTCAATAGGTGGTATCCCCAAAAATATTTTTTTCCTGACCTGCGATGCTTATGGAATACTTCCTCCCATCTCTAAATTAACCCCGGGTCAGGCCATGTACTGGTTCTTGTCAGGATACACAGCAAAAGTTGCCGGCACGGAAGCAGGTATAACAGAACCCAAAACCGCTTTTTCAACCTGCTTCGGAGCCCCTTTCCTGCCATTAAACCCCAACACGTATGCTGGCATGCTGGCTGATAAGATGAAAAAGTACGGAGCAAATGTATGGCTTGTTAATACCGGCTGGACGGGTGGAGCTTATGGCGTTGGTAAACGCATGAAACTGTCATATACCAGGGCGATGATTACAGAAGCTTTAAAGGGCAACCTGGAGAAGGCAAAGTTTGAGATTCATCCTGTTTTTGGGGTTGCTTATCCACTCAGTTGCGAACAGGTACCTGATGAGATCCTGAATCCAAGAAATACATGGATTGATAAACAGGCCTATGACGAACAGGCAAATGCACTTGCTGTTCAGTTCATAAAAAACTTTGAGAAATTCGCTCCAACCGCGCATCCAGAAACATTGGCTGCTGCTCCGAAGGTGTCTGTCAGTGCTTAAAAAAAATTGGGAAGGTCATATTGGGTGAGGGAAGTACACCACCATAAATCCTGGATTTTCTCATCGTATGATTATTCGGTGTTGAGACCATGAACCCCGATATAACACTGTTTATTGTTTGCGAAACTTTTTCTTTTCTGATAAAATGAACACCCCTTTTGCAATTCTTTGTCGTAGCGAAGCGGGATTTTTCCACTGAAAAATGCGGGTTGAAAAGTCAGGGTTAAATTTTCTGGTATGGAACTATATTTTGCCGACGAAGTGGATGGTCAGCGAATTCTTCTCGGTAAAGAGGAGTCTCATCATTGCCTAGTTGTCATGCGCCATCAGTTGGGAGATATGCTGACCGTCACAGATGGAAAGGGACATAAGTTTTCTGCAACAATTATCAATGCTGATAGACAGTGCTGTGTGTTACAACTGGTTCAGCAATTAGAAAATAGTAAAAGGGTCCATGCACGGATTCATCTTGCCATTGCACCAACAAAAAATATAGATCGTTTTGAATGGCTGCTGGAAAAGGCAACAGAGATCGGGATTGATGAAATTACACCACTCATTGCTCATCGTTCAGAACGCACACAAATCAAAAAGGACCGTCTGCATAAATTACTGGTTGCCGCTATGAAACAGTCCATGAGATGCTGGCTTCCGCAACTAAACGATCCTATTCCTTTCAACCGGTTTATCAATGCAAAATCAAAAGATGCCGTTCAAAGCGGCGCTGTACTCAAAACAATATGCCATTGCCAGCGTCAGGATTTACCTTTGCTGAAGAAGATCTGTCAGCAAAAGGAAGAGGTGCTCATCCTGATTGGACCGGAAGGGGATTTTACGAATGATGAGATAGACCTTGCGGAAGAAAACGGATATATCTCTTCCGCCCTTGGTGAAGCGAGGTTAAGAACAGAAACGGCCGGGCTAGTTGCCTTGCACACCGTTCACTTGTTAAATGATTAGCTTGCTGCAGGTTTGATAGAGGATTCAATACATAACCCTTAGTGATTGCTGATTGAAAATGCCTAAAGTATTTCCTTTGAAAGTGACCTCCGTTTTGCTGGCCATTACACTTTTGTTTGCAGCTTTTGCCCCTGCACCAACACTTAAATTGGCGCTGATGAAATATAAGGGTGGAGGCGACTGGTACAATGATGTGAATTCGCTGAAAAACCTGGCTAAATTCTGTAATGATAACCTGGGCACCAATTTCGACCTGGAACATGCAATCGTAGAACCCGGCAGCCCGGATATTTTCAACTATCCCTTTGTTTACATGACCGGCCATGGAAATTTTACACTGGATAATGAAGAAGCTGGCAACTTGCGATCTTACCTGGCAGGCGGAGGTTTTCTATTTATTAATGATGATTATGGAATCGATCCTTATGTGAGATTGGCGATGAAAAAAGTATTCCCGGAACTCGATTTTGTTGAATTACCATTTTCTCATCCCATTTATCATCAGAAGTTTGAATTTCCCAATGGCTTACCCAAAATTCATGAGCACGATAATAAAGTGCCCCGTGGCTACGGTTTGATCTTTGAAGGCAGGTTGGTTTGCTTTTATAATTTTGAATGCGATCTGGGTGATGGCTGGGATGATGTGCATAATGATTCGCAGGCAGTTAGGGAAAAAGCACTGCAGATGGGCGCAAATATTATTCAGTATGTGTTTTCGCTGAAAAGTGAAAAGCGATCATGATATACCAAGGTGCAATGGAAAGATCCTGGTTGAGGAATGCGCTTTTCTATTAGACAGGATTTGATCGCTGTGCAGCAGGGTGATCTTTCACCAATTGCCGGTTTATTTTTTTAATCAAAGACGGCCCTTCATAAATCAGCCCGGTATAGAGTTGAATAAGATCGGCACCTGCCTCAAATTTGGCGTTGGCTTCCTTTACGGAATCGATTCCACCAACAGCAATAATTGAAAATTTATCCTGTGACTTTGACTTTAAGTATCGGATGATCTCTGTAGAGCGGTTGGCGAGCGGCTGTCCGCTCAACCCGCCGCTGCCGCATTTATCAACTTCTGCTGTGGCACTCCTGAGCCCCTTGCGTGAAATAGTGGTGTTTGTTGCAACGATGCCAGCCAGCTTTGTGACCGTAACAATTTCAATGATCTCGTCGAGTTGTGAATTGGTGAGGTCAGGCGCAATTTTCAGAAGCAGCGGCCGGGGTGTTTGATGTTGGTTATTTAAAGATTGCAACTCGGTGAGTAAAGACATCAATGGTTCCTTTTCCTGCAATGATCTAAGGCCGGGCGTATTCGGAGAACTCACATTGATGACGAAATAATCCACGTGGTCAAATAGCTTTTCGAAGCAGGTAGCATAATCCTGGATGGCTTTTTCATTGGGCGTAGATTTGTTTTTACCGATGTTGCCTCCAATAATGATTTTTTTCCGGTCAATGGATCTTAAACGTGCTACCATTACATCAACCCCCTCGTTGTTAAATCCCATCCTGTTAATTAATGCTTTGTCTTTTGGAAGGCGAAATGAACGCGGCCGCTCATTGCCCGGTTGAGGCAAGGGTGTAACAGTTCCAACCTCAATGCTGCCGAAACCCAGCGCCGACATGGCGCGAATGTGCTTTGCGTCTTTATCGAAACCTGCTGCCAGACCAACAGGATTCAGGAAGTGCAGACCGAAGACCTCTTTTTCCAGGGTTGAATGTTTTGTACTCCAGGTGCTTCGGATCAGCCATTCACCGCCCGGAATTTTAATGATGAGCTCCAGCAACCAGATGACAAAATGGTGCGCTGTTTCCGGTGAAAGCAGGAAGAAGAGGGGTTTGAGAATTTGTTTGTACACGCTGAACTAACTTCGCGGCAAAAATAGAATTCGCTTTTGAATGCGCCAGCTGAAAATGAAGGAGCTATAGCGAACGTTGTTTTTATTTTCCAACTAATTTGTGAAGCATATGAAAAATAAAATACCGTTAGCGGAACGGATGAGGCCACAGTCCCTTGAAGAATTTATCGGCCAGGAAAAACTGACCGGTGATAAAGGCGTACTGAAAAAAATCTTGTTGCACCGTCAGTTTCCCTCCATGATCTTTTGGGGACCTCCCGGTGTAGGTAAAACTACTTTGGCAAATATTATGGCAGCACAATCCGGCCTGCCTTTTTTTACGCTGAGTGCGGTCAGTTCCGGCGTGAAGGATGTTCGGGAAGTGATTGATACAGCCAGGAAATCCGGTAAAGCCATCTTGTTTATTGATGAAATTCACCGCTTTAACAAGTCGCAGCAGGATTCCTTGTTAGGTGCTGTTGAAAAGGGAATCATCACGCTGATTGGAGCAACCACCGAAAATCCTTCTTTTGAAGTAATCGCTCCTTTGCTATCGCGTTGCCAGGTTTATGTGCTGGAAGAACTTAAAAGAGCGCACCTGTTGCAATTGCTTGAAAGAGCGATGCTGAATGATAGTGTGCTGCGTAACAAAAAGATCACCCTTCAGGAGCATGAAGCACTGTTACTGCTAAGTGGAGGCGATGCACGTAAATTGCTTAATTTGTTTGAGCTGGTGGTTGAAGCAATGGGAGAAGAGGAGATCATCCTGACTAATGAGATGGTTACCTTAATAGCACAGAAGAAAATTGCGCTCTATGATAAATCCGGTGAACAGCATTACGATATCATTTCAGCATTTATTAAATCAATCCGTGGCAGCGACCCCAACGGAGCACTTTACTGGCTGGCACGGATGATAGATGGCGGTGAAGATCCCCGGTTCATTGCCAGGCGGATGCTGATTCTCGCATCAGAAGATATAGGAAATGCCAATCCTACAGCCTTTGTATTGGCCAACAATTGCTTCCAGGCTGTGGATGTCATCGGATATCCTGAATGCCGCATTATACTCTCCCAAACGGTTATTTACCTTGCAGCTTCTCCAAAAAGCAATGCATCTTATGCCGCGATTGAAGAGGCGCTTCGGTTGGCAAAGGATCATGAGAATCTGCCGGTGCCGTTGCAACTTCGCAATGCTCCCACCCAATTAATGAAGGAATTAAATTATGGAAAGGACTATCAGTATGCACATTCGTTTGAAGACAATTTTGTGATGATGGAGTATCTGCCGGAGCAATTGAGCGGTTCGAAATTTTTTGAACCGGGAAAGAACGCCAGGGAGCAGGAGATGCGCGATTTCTTGAGGCATCGGTGGAAAGATAAATATGGCTATTGATACTATGGTTCCGGTTAACTGCTTAAAAAATTAGCAGAACCGGGTGCAGTCGAAGTGGCATCTTTCAGTGAACAGAAGGTGTAAGTGCAACGGCTGCTTGTTTAGTACTTCTGAATCAATAATTGCGTTAAGCGCTTATCTTTAACCATTCAATTATTTAATGGGTATAGTAAAACGTCAAAGTGTACAGGCTTCGGTAATTTCTTATGTCGGAGTATTAATCGGTTATGTTAACCTCATTCTTCTTTTCCCCAAATTTCTAACGCCTGAAGAATTTGGCTTAACCCGCTTGATGATTTCTGTCGGCGTTATCTTCTCACAGTTTGCTTTGCTGGGTTCATCTGTCACGATTCTCCGTTTTTTTCCATACCTGCAGGATAAAAAATCAAAGCATCATGGTTTCCTCACCTTCCTGTTGCTCATCTCGATGACAGGATTTACCCTGTTCTCCGTGCTGCTCATCCTGTTCAAGAATACCATATCTGGATTGTTCATCAGCAAGTCGGCACTGTTTGTTGATTATTACTTCTACGTCTTTCCACTTTCCTTCTTCCTGATGGTGTATGAATTGTTTTTTATGTACATGCGGTCGCTGTATAAAAATGTGGTGGCCATATTGATCAAGGAGGTGGTGCTTAGATTGCTGCAGACGGCGGCGCTGGTTTTGTTGATTTACAAGGTGGTGGATTTTAACGGGTTCTTTTTGCTTTTTATCGGAAGTTACTTCATTCATCTTATCGCCATACTCGTGTATACAGCGTATCTCCGGCAGCTCTTTATTTTTTCCAGGATAGATTTCAAGGGTCTTGTTACAAGACATGAATTAATCCGCTACTCCATGTTCATGTTTGTTGCCGCGATTTCATCTTATTATACCGCAAACATTGATCAGATTATGCTGGCTTCCCTTGTTGGCTTAGACAGCAATGCAGTTTATTCCATCGCTTTTTTTATTGGAACCATGATTCAGATACCGGGAAGAGCGATGAACCAGGTTTCGATTCCCATCATCACCGATGGATGGAAGAGGAAGGACCTGCCTAAGCTGCAGGAGCTGTACACACAGACTTCCCTCAATCAGCTCATTATTGGCGGATTTATCTTCCTCGTCGTGTGGATTAATATCGATCTATTGCTCAACTTTCTCCCGCCTGCTTACCAGGGAGCCAGGTTGGTTATTGCCATCGTTGGATTGGGAAAGCTGTTTGATCTTGCCACCGGTGTCAATGGCGAAATACTGGTCCTGTCAAAGCACTCTAAAGTCACCACTGCCACCTTTCTCCTACTGATCGTTGTATCTACCGTTGCCAACCTATTATTGATCCCTGTATGGGGAATAGCCGGTTCTGCGGTGGCAACAGCTTTGTCGTTGATATTATACAATACCATCAGGATGGCTTTTCTGTATTATCAATACAGGCTCCAGCCATTTAATAGCAATACTTTGAAGGCCTGTCTGTTGCTCTTGGCCGGATTTGGCTTGTATTACCTGTTGCCTGAAACCTCGAATGCATGGATTAACAGCTTGTACCAGACTGCCTGTATTACAATAGCGCTCTGTGTTTCGGTGATCATCTTCCGTATTTCTCCGGAAATGATAGCATCCTACAATTGGGCACGCGCCAGGCTGCATATATGACTATTCATGTCCGTTTCACCGCTTTGTAAGGTATTAAGAGTTGATTACGTGTAAGCCAAGTTTGCTAATCTAAAGGGTAACCTATACCTTCGGGAAACAATTGACCTTCATACTGAAAAAATGAGAATTCTTACCCGACTGTTTATTGTCATTACCATCATTTTTTGTTCATTGCCAAATGCAAATGCGCAATTAATTGTTGGTACCGTTTCCACGCCTGAAGAACTCGCTGCCAGCCTTGTTGGAAGTGGTGTAACAATCTCTAATGTTACACTTAATTGTCCTGATGGTGCCTGGGGGTCTTTTGATGGAACCAATTCTAACCTGGGGATGAATGCCGGCATTCTTCTCGCCTGCGGTGATATTACCAATGCAGTTGGCCCGAATGTCTCGACCGGTATTACTACCGATTTTCAGGAAAATGGCGACCCAGATCTGGAAGCACTGGCCGGTCAGACAACACACGATGCCTGCATATTGGAATTTGATGTAAAAGCTACCGGCGACACCTTACGGTTTAAGTATGTTTTTGCTTCTGACGAATACACTGAATATGTAGGTTCCATCAACGATATCTTTGCGTTTTTCATCAGCGGTCCCGGTATTTCGGGCACACAGAATATTGCCTTGCTTCCTGGCTCTTCCAATCCTGTTTCTATTTCGACGGTGAACTGCCTCAACGGATCTCCCTATTATATATGTAATGATCCGAATAATTTTCAATGCCCTTCTTCCTATAACTGTCCGGATTTAGCCAGTGAGACAACCATTGAATATGATGGATTAACCGTTGTGCTCACAGCCGTTGCTGTCGTGCAACCGTGCGAAACATACCATCTGAAACTCGCTATTGCTGATGCATCGGATGGAATCCTCGACTCAGGTGTTTTTTTTGAGGCCGGCAGCCTTGTGGCAGCAGGAATTTCAGTAGAGCCTGAATCGGCCTATATTGATCCCGTAACGAATTTGCCGGCAGTAGTGGAAGGCTGCCTGGATGGTTCATTTGACTTCACGCTTACCAATCCGCTTCCGGACACTTCCTACATCTATTTTTCCGTAGGAGGTACAGCAACAGAAGGCACTGACTATTCATCTTTGGCCGATAGCTTACTGGTACTGCCGGGTGCTACAAACCTGTCTATGGAAATACATCCTTTAGCGGATGCCATAGCGGAAGGTGCTGAATCTGTCACGATCTATCTTTACCTGAGTTGCTCCCCCATCCCATATGACTCCGCTGTAATTTATATAGTTGACAATATAAATGCAGTGGCAAGCAACGATACCACCATCTGTGTCGGGCAAAGCGTCACATTAACAGTGAATGATGCTGATTCTTACAATTGGGGACCCACCATCGGTCTTTCCTGTACTACTTGCCAGGAACCTGTTGCCACACCGGTGGGAACTACTACCTACATCGTTTTCATCACAATAGGAACCTGTATTGCTTCGGATACGGTGACCATTCATGTTGATAATCCAACGCCCGTGTTTGCCGGTAGCGATCAGGAATTATGCTTCGGACAATCGGTTCAGCTCAATGCCACTAATGCAACTTCTTATACATGGACTCCGTCAACTGGTCTGAGCAGTACAACCGTTCCTAATCCCACTGCCACTCCAACGGTTACAACCACCTATTATGTTACTGGCGTGAATGGCTGCTTCACCACAACCGATACGGTTGTTGTCATTGTGCATCCATTGCCTGATGTTACAGTTTCCCCCGGATTTACGGTTTGCCCCGGATCATCTGTCGATCTTTTTGCATCAGGTGGTGTAAGTTATTCCTGGTTTCCGGCCGATGGCGTAACTGATCCAAACAGTGCTTCGACCACGGCTGTTGTTGACTTCACTACAGAATACATTGTTTTAGTAACAGATGGATTTGGGTGTGTTGATACAGGAAAAGTGACTTATACAGCTTATGACATACCTGATATTACCATCAGCCCTGATACAACAATCTATCTTGGAAACAGCTATCCAATTATTGTGACAGGCGGAGCCGGTTACCAGTGGTCGCCTGCAACCGGATTAAGTTCAACCAATACCGCTGATCCCATTGCCACACCAACTGAAACTACTACCTATACCGTTACCATTACTACGGCAGATGGTTGCATAATAATTGATTCTGTCACTGTTAAGGTGAAGTATGATGCCCTGGTAGAGGTTGCTTCCGGATTTTCGCCAAACAGCGATGGAAAAAATGATATCCTTCATGTGCTGGTCCGTGGAGTATTCAACCTGAAGCATTTTAGTATTTATAACCGATGGGGTGAATTGGTGTTTGAAACAACGGATCTTGCACAGGGATGGGACGGGACGCTCGACAATGAACCCCAGGAAGTTGGGGTGTACGTTTACGCTGTGGATGGGACTGACATCAAAGGGTTAACGATTAAAAAACATGGCAGCGTTACCCTGTTGAGATAAGGATTTTGCTGCCTTTCAGAAATTTTACTTTCTGACTAAAAATCGTAACTTCAACCATTTAGATGGCAGGATTGGTGATACGTTTTTTTAATGATGTGATAACCGACATTTAATTATGAAACAACTTTACATGCGTTCAAAGAAATTGCTTCACAGCAGGCGTTGTTTACGGTTGTTTATTCCCTTTATCCTGTTCTTCATTGCAGCCACACCGGATTTTTCCAGCGCTCAATTGGTCATCACTACGCCGGTAACCGCACAACAGATTGTAGATAATATGCTGGGCTGCAGCAGTGCAGCTTCCAATATTGTTTTTACAAGCTGTGGCACATCGGCCGGGTTCTTTAATGCAGTTAACACTAATCTTGGAATCGACAGTGGAATCCTGATAACTTCCGGAAATGCGAATCTGGCGGTGGGTCCGAATAACACCGGTTCGCAAACATCTGATAATGGTTGTTCAGGATATCCTCCGCTCACCACGCTTTCTGGCCAGGCTACCTATAATGCGGCCGTGCTTGATTTTGATGTAACGGTGAATACCGATACGCTTCGCTTTAAGTATGTTTTTGCTTCCGAAGAGTATGCTGAATGGGTGGGTACCATCTTCAATGATGTTTTTGCACTATGGATCAGCGGCCCTGGAATTACCGGTATGGTGAATATGGCGAAAGTGCCCGGCACCAATTTCCCGGTTACCATCAGTAATGTAAATTGTCAGGGCAACTCGCCATATTATGTTTGTAACGATCCCGCGAATTTTATTTGCAATGCCAGCTTTGGCTGCCCGACCAATGCTGCATCAACAACCATTCAATACGATGGCTTTACAACACCTTTAGAAGCAAAAAGCCCGGTAATTCCAGGCGCCACGTATCACCTCACACTTGCTATCGCTGACGCGGGTGACCCGATTTATGATTCAGGAGTTTTTATCCAGGCAAACTTTCTACAACCCTACGATGTAAACTTTGTTTCTGACACTGTCAATAATTTTGTCAACCCTTTTGACTCCGCGCTTACACTGGTGGAGGGCTGCCAGCCTGGTGTTGTAAATATCAACCTGAATAATTTCACGAATGACACTATCTATTTTCCATTGGTAATTGGCGGTACTGCTACCAATGGTACCGATTATACGACGATTGCAGATACTATCGCATTTTACCCGGGTGATACTTCACAGTCAATTTTTATAGGAGCAAATGTAGATGGCATTACAGAGGGAAGCGAGACGATCATCATTTATACGATTGAACCCTGCAGCGGACTGATCACCGATAGTTTTATCGTCACAATCATTGATGATTTCCCATTTGTTATCTCCAACGATACAACTATCTGTGAGCACGATTCATTGCAACTGAATGTCACCTATAGCTCTTTCTATTCCTATCAATGGGAACCTGCAGGAATGGTTAGCTGTCCTACCTGTTTCGATCCCGTTGGCTTCCCTGATTTCTCTACGGCTTACGTTGTGGCGGTGACCCTGGGCAACTGTACTAATTACGATACGGTCTCTGTTCAAGTCACGCAGGTGGATCCGTTTGCCGGTACAGATCAGAATTTATGTTACGGAGATACTACCTCGCTATTGGCCAGTGGAGGCACTGCCTATTCCTGGAGCCCGTCAACAGGGCTGAGCGACCCCAACGTGGCTAACCCGGATGCTTTTCCGGATGTAACCACCAACTATATTGTAACTGCCATTGGAACGAACCCGCTTTGTCATGATAATGATACGGTGCTCATCAATGTGGTTCCTAACCTCGTTGCATCCGCCGGCGTTGACACATCTGTTTGCCCGGGCAAGCCGATACAATTATGGGCGCATGGAGGTGATTTTTATAAATGGAGCCCTTCCACTTATCTTGATTTTGATGAAACAGCAAGCCCACTTTGTACTCCGATGGTGACCACAACCTATAGCGTAGTCGTATCAAATGTTTATCAATGCAAGGATACGGTGGATGTGACGGTTAAGGTATATCCTGATCCTCTTGTCACTGTCAATGAACCGGTCACCATTTTCGCTGGGGAAAGCGCACAGCTATTTGCACATGCCGGCATTGGCGCCTCTTATTCCTGGCAGCCCCAGATTAAAATTTCTGACGGT
This sequence comes from Chitinophagales bacterium, assembly GCA_044227805.1. GTDB lineage: Bacteria > Bacteroidota > Bacteroidia > Chitinophagales > UBA10324 > JACCZZ01. The sequence continues at coordinate 19,723 of JBGAWA010000012.1, forward strand.
ACCGTCTATAATCCTTTGGTTTCTCCGGATACTTCAACCACTTATTACGTTGTGATTACAAGTGCTGACGGATGTCTCTTTACCGGCATAACCCGTGTAAACGTCACCAACCAGACTTTAGTGGAAATGCCGAATGCATTTACTCCCAATGGAGACGGGATAAATGATGAACTGAAAATTATCTGGCGTGGGCCAATAACACTTACCAGTTATAAAGTGATTGACCGGTGGGGAAAAGTTGTTTTTGCGACTTCTGATATCAATGAAGGCTGGCTGGGTAAAGGGAAAGGAGGCAATGATGCTGAAGTTGGAGCCTATGTATATGTGGTAGAAGGAAAGGACGGCAACGGACAGGCATTTGAAAAGCATGGCAACATCTTGCTTTTGCGTTGAAATCAGCAGGTGTTTTACGAGTTCACTTTGATGATGGGATCATCCGTATTGAAGATTGATAAACCATCCTGTTATTGATTTAGTTTTTTTAATAACCGTTTAATGAAATAAATGAAAGGTATAAACAGGCATGCTTGCAAATTTTATTTAGAATCGAATTCGCAAATAATTTGTAATCGTGTAGGTTTCTTTGCACCTTCGTTTTATTGCCGAACAAACAAATCAACCTGATGAAAAAAATTACACTTCTGCTGTCACTGCTTTTTTCAATGATGGCTTCTATGGCGCAGGATATTCATTACTCGCAATTCTATGCGTCTCCCTTAACATTAAATCCGGCCTTAACCGGCGTGAATTCCTGTAACTACAGGGTGGGCATTATGTATCGCAATCAATGGAGCAGTGTCAGTGCAGATCCTTATACCACGCCTTCTATTTCATTTGATATCAATAATGTGCTGCAGCGTATAGTAAAAACAGGCACGCTCTCTTTGGGCGCACTTGTTTTAAATGACAAAGCAGGTGCGGGTGATTTGTCAAACATGACCATCGCGGGTTCTGTTGCTTACCAGCGGCCTTTAAATGCGAGCCGGAAACTAAACCTGTCCATCGGCCTGCAACCCGGCTATGTTCAAAAGAAGATTAATTCTAACCAGCTAACTTTTGAAAATCAGTTTGATGGTCAGCAATTTGATCCCACCTTGTCGAGTGGTGAAAATATCGACAATAAGATGGGCTATTTTGATTTGAATGCGGGTTTATATGTAACGTATGAGTTCAGCGCCAAGTCATCACTTTTCCTGGGAGGTTCCTTTTTTCATCTTGTGCCGCCAAAAGAAACTTTTCTTAATTCAGATAACAAACTGGGCATGCGCATCGTGGGTCATGGTGGAGTGCGGCTCGGTGTAACGGATAAGTTCGATATCATTCCGCAGGTTTTGTTTATGTCGCAGTCTAAAGCACAGGAAATAAATCTTGGGCTGTCGCTGGAATATAACATCAATCCTGATGTTGCATTTTTCATTGGTGGTTACGACCGGTTAGGGGATGCCATCATTGCCGTGGCTGGACTGGAATATAAGCGTGTGCGCTTTGGATTCAGCTACGATGTGAATACCTCATCCTTGAATGCCGTAAGTAATAACAACGGAGGATTTGAACTGTCCTTGAGTTACACCGGCTGCCTTGGAGGATTTGTGCTTGATAAGCCTATCATGTTCTGCCCGAGATATTAATTTTTTCCGAACAGAGTAAAATGTAAAATGGACCTTTTGCGATTGTGAGGTAAGGACGCTAACCAACAATATCCAGCAGTCGCCGGTTGAAACAGATCATAAAAAAACCATGCAGATGAAATATTTTAAAATCACCCTGTTGCTTGCTTTTCTGCTCCATGCCGGAGTTGCCTTGTCACAGGACTCACAGGAAATACCCATTCAGAAACTCAGCTTTAAAAAGAGCCTGAAGATGGGGGATTACCTGTACAGTATCGGTAGTTTTTTCAATGCGGCGCAGTATTACCAGGCGGTGAATGAAAAGCAGGCGGGGAATGCCTACGTGCTTTCACAGATTGCGGATTGTGAATATAAACTGCGTGACTTTAAAGAAGCGGAAAAATGGTACAAGGAATTGGTGGATGCCAATGATCCTTTGTATCCGTTAGCGCCATACTATTACGGGCTGTCCCTAAAGGCCAATGGAAAATACGCTGAAGCGAAAACAGTGTTTAATACTTTTGAAAAATCATATAAGGGAGTAAATTCTCAGAACTATAAAAAATTCGCGAAAAACCAGGCTAAAGGCTGTGATCTGGCGATGCAGAAAATGCAGGCACCTGACACAGTGAAGATCACCCATATCGGCGCTAATGTCAATGCAAACTATACAGAGTTCGGGCCGATTCCGCTGGGAGATACAGCGCTGCTCTTTGCTTCGCTGAAATCTGATACCATCATTATGGTAGACGAGATCAAAAAAAATAATGCGTATGCCGCATTCTATGAGGCAAAGAAAAACGGAGAAAATTTTCAAAAATCGACGCTTTATACCGGCGCTCCTTTTAACGCTGATAATGCACATACCGGCAATGGATGTTTCTCTCCTGACCGTAAAAGATTCTATTTCACCCGCTGTGATATGCTGGCGGATTCAATGAAGATGATCTGTGCCATTTACCTGAGTGTTTTGAAAGATGGCAAATGGTCAGACCCGCAAAAGATGGATGATAAGATCAATTTTCCAGGCTCTACCAATACGCAACCCAATATGGGTACCTCTAAACTGGGCGATATTCTGTACTGGGTTTCAGACCGGCCTAATGGCGAAGGCGGACAGGATATTTGGTTTTCAACCATAGATAAAAACGGAAAATACAGCAACCCGCAAAGTGTTGGCCGGAAGGTGAATACAGCCCAGAACGAAGCCACTCCTTACTACGATTCAAAAACAGGCACCTTATATTTTAGTTCTGAAGGCCAGATTGGCATGGGTGGTTTTGACATATTTAAAACACGCGGAAATCAGAAGAAGTGGGAAACCGCAGTCAACATGGGTTATCCGGTGAATTCAAGCGTAGATGATATGTACTTTGTGATGGACGATAATGGCTATACAGGCTATATAGTTTCCAATCGGCCCGGCACTATGTCGGTGAAGAGTGAAACCTGCTGCGATGATATCTGGAGAGTGGAGTATCCCAAAAAGGTTTTTTATGCTGTGCGCGGAAATGTGTATGACCAGGATACGCGACAACTGATTCCGGGCGCAAAAGTTTTCTTTCTTGATAAATCAGAAAAACAGATCGGTGAAGCCATTTCCAAAAAGGATACTTTATACTTCTGGAATACAAAGCCCCAGAATGTCTATTCGCTGAAGGCCAGCAAGGATGGTTATTTTACCGGTTCAGCCAGTTTTTCGGTGACAACAAAAAATGAGAACGATACCGCCAGGGTAGATGTGTATATGAAGAGGATACCGAATGAGCCGATACGGGTGAAGAATATTTTTTATGATTTTGATAAGGCTACTCTTCGTCCGGAATCATTTCCGCCGTTGGATACTATTGCCAACCTGCTGACGCAGAATCCTGCCATTATTGTGGAGATTGGTGCCAATACCGACAGCAAGGGCGATGATGCATACAACCTTCGCCTGTCACAGGCACGAGCACAATCTGTTGTAGATTACCTGGTGCAGAAAGGAATTCCGGTTGAACGTCTGCAAGCAAAAGGCTACGGTGAAACAAATCAGATTGCTCCTAATACACTGCCAAATGGAAAGGATAATCCAGATGGTCGCCAGTTAAACCGCCGGACAGAGTTTAAAATTATTGGAACCATTCCAGGCAAAGAACTAATATATGAACAGGGTGATCCCGGCTTCGACCCTGATGCCATTAAGGAAGATGAGAATCAACCGGAAGAATCTGAAGAGCAGAAATAGCAGCTTGTCAATCCTGACTAAACTAAACTTCCCGTACCGCCTGCGGGAAGTTTTTTTTGCGCCATTCATCGTTCAAATTCCTGTCGAAGCGGGATTTTTCGATGAAAAAATTAGGGATGAGTAAAATGAAGATTAATCCCACATTTTGCAGTTCAAAGCGGCAACGGGTTTAACCCCGACGTAGAACTGCTTAGGGTTTGTGAAACATTTTCTTTTCTTAACAAATTGAGCAAACCCTTAGCAGTTCTAAATCGCAGCGAAGCGGGATTTTTCCACTGAAAAATCCGGGTTAATCCGTCTTCCATGCTGCATAACCCAGCAGCAACCAGCCTCCTATGAAACATAAGCCTCCAATCGGTGTCACAACTCCTATTAAAGGAATGGAAGGCATCAGTGCTAAGCAATAGAGGGAACCGGAGAACAGCACTATGCCTAGTGTAAACAGGTTGCCCGCCGCAGTAGCCAAGGAGGATGGTTTTTTTGACACCATGAGACCAGTCATGAGCAGGGCGAGGGAATGATAGAACTGGTATTCGACACCCGTATGAAATATGCGCAGCGCATTTTCGCTGACTACATCTCTCAATCCATGAGCACCAAAAGCGCCAAGTGTTACTGCAAGGGCGCCAAAAAATGCACCGGTAACTGAAAATCTTTTTTGCATATGTTCAAGTTGTGGTTGAAATAAACAAGCTCAAGTGATGGGCCGTTTATGCAGGCAAAAATGCAGTGTATTTTTCAGTTGATTTTATCAATTTTTAAACCCGCATTTTGCAGTTCAAAGCGGCAATGGGTTTAACCCCGACGTAGAACTGCTTAGGGTTTGTGAAACATTTTCATTTCTTGACAAATTGAGCAAACCCTTAGCAGTTCCAAGTCGCAGCGAAGCGGGATTTTTCCACTGAAAAATCCGGGTTAAAATGACGTATTCTCCCTGCATTACCTGACGCCTGCATTTTGCCTTGGCACTGATCTTTGCTGTCAGCAACTGACTTGCACAGACCAACAAAGATTCAGCATGAAATAATACCCCGTATCTCTATTTTTGCATTTATCGAAGAGTAAACACATGCTAATCGATACAAACCTGCAATGAAAATATATACAAAAAAGGGAGATACGGGAACAACGCAATTAATCGGCGGTACAAGAGTTCCCAAACATCACATTCGCATTGAGGCTTACGGTACGGTTGATGAACTAAACTCCTGGATGGGTTACCTGCGTGATCAGCTGCAGGATGGGAACAGCAGGGAGATGCTGAAAGAAATCCAGGACCGGCTATTCACCATCGGTTCTCAACTGGCTACGGATCCTGCAACATCCCGAATGCAACTGCCCGGCTTGCAGGAAAGTGATGTTGAACTGTTAGAAAAAGAAATGGATAAGATGAATGAATCGTTACCTGAGATGAAATCATTTCTGCTTCCAGGTGGACATATCGCCAATTCAACTTGTCATATTGTACGATGTGTGTGCCGTAGAACAGAGCGGCTCGTGACACACCTTGCTGAATCGGAAGTTGTGGAACCACTGGTGATAAAGTACCTCAACAGGTTGTCTGATTACCTTTTTTTGTTGGCAAGAAGGATTTCAACAATGGAGAATATCGCAGAGGTGCCATGGAAGCCGCGCCTGTAAAGGGTTTCAAGCAAGCTTGTAATATTGTCTTTAATACCGCCAAAAAATTTTGCTTTCTTGATTATTCGACTATTTTTGCGGGAAATTTGACACCCCTTATTCGAATATGTACTGGACGCTTGAGTTAGCATCATACCTGGAAGACGCGCCGTGGCCCGCAGCAAAAGATGAGTTGATTGATTACGCGATTCGTTCGGGCGCTCCGATTGAAGTAATCGAAAATCTGCAAGAGTTAGAAGATGAAGGTGAGCTGTTTGAAGGTATCGATGATATATGGCCGGACTATCCTACACACGATGATTTCTTCTTCAACGAAGATGAATATTAGCATTTAACCGCTGAGTAATCCTGTATCAGGAATTACCTTTTTTTGTTCAAGAATTGTTTACTGCAATATTTTATAGTTCCTGAAATCGAATGGCCGAAGGCCTGTTGATCTTTCCAATATGTTCATAAGCCGGTGGCGCAAGGGAACCCGGACGGAGGATGGATCATATCGAAAATCCCAATCAAGCCGTTGTATCCTTTCTTTCATCACCGCCGGATGCGTGCCTGTAAACGCAACTAAAGGGTAATCCGGTTGATAGGCGAACGAATCCAGATTTGGTGCGTAGGAACGCATCCATTCATCATCATGCCACAGCTTGTGAAAATCTTTCAAACGCTCCAGTTCTTCTTTAGGTCCGCGCACCTTGCCATAATGATAAATGTGCGCATCAATTTTTCTGACAGTTAGCTTCCCAGGAGTTACAAGCTGATTCATGGCAGCTGCTGATGAAAATTTTCTGAATCCCTGCGCATCACGGAATGATCTGATGAGCGGATTTTTTTTGATCATTCTTACTTCGAATGGATAAGTGCCTCTTGTCTTTGGCCGGGAGATATAATGATAATTGCCGTAGAAATGATAATAGCTGAATAGCAATCCATCAGTTGAAGTGTCATGCTGATATTTTTCAGCGGCTGCAACAATTTTCGGTAGGTCGAGTTCATGCACCACTTCATCGCCTTGCAGATAGAAACCCCAGTCGCCACTGATGGCAGTAAGCGCTATATCTGTCTGCTGTGCCAGAATTTTTCCGCCTGTTCGCAATTGATCATCCCAAACGGTATCAATGATCTTAATCTTAGGATCATGGAGCCGCACAATAGCTTCCCTGGTTCCGTCTTCACTGTTGCCTACAGCAACGATGAATTCATCACATATGGGTAAGGCAGATTGAATGGATTCCAGAAAGGGGTAACAAAGTTTGAGTCCATTCCGGATAAAAGTGAAGCCGCTTATTCTCATTTAGGAAGAGTATGGTATGGAAAGCCAGTGCTTCATAAATAATTATGACAAGAAAAACCAGTACCTGTAAATAAAATCACGGGGCAAAACGCTTAACCTGATTGTTTGCAGCGGTAAGTGGCCATCAGCAAATCAACAGGTGTGGTGATTTTGAAATTTCCCGGATCGCCTTCCACCAGGTTAATTTTTACCCCAGCGTTTTCAACTACGGAAGCATCGTCTGTAAACGTTTCGGAGAAGGTTTGCCGGTAGGCATGCTTCAACACTTGTGATTCGAAGCACTGTGGTGTCTGCACTGCTCTGAAGCGTGCCCTGTTGCGGTGGCGGGATCCGTCCTTCACTACTTCGCGCAGGGTATCCTTAATTTCAATAGCCGGTATGGCATTGCCTTTCTCTATTGCTGTATCAAGACATCTCCTTAGCAAGGCTTCATTGATAAAAGGACGGCAGGCATCATGTACGGCAATAACACTGTCCACCTTAACCAGCTTCAGTCCATTTTTCACAGAATGAAATCTGGTGGCACCACCGGAAACAGCCTGTATCCTGATTTTTTTAAGAAATTTTTTTCTGATCTTTTCCCAGCGCAGCAGTTCATCTTCGGGTAGTACCACTATGAATTCGGCATCAGTCCAGATGGCTGCAATCGAAAGAATAGTATGCACAATTACCGGCTTACCTTCCAGTAACATAAACTGTTTAGGAATGGCTGATTGCATACGTGAACCGTAACCGGCAGCTGCTATGATTACATACTTCTTAGGCAAGTATTGCAGAATTTAATATGCATGGGAAGGACTGATTTAAAGATCGTAAAAAATCAGTGAGGTGACCATTAAATCATAAATTAAATTCGGATTTGCCATTTCGGATCTGCTGACAGCGGTTGCTGCGTACAGAACATCAGCCAATGACGGCGTCCGGCATTTAAAAGCGGATAGGCCTGATGACCCATCAGAGAATCAGCATGGCATCGCCATAGGTTGAAAAACGGTACTTTTCTTTCAGTGCCACTTTATAAGCTTCCATGATCAGATCATATCCACCAAAAGCGCAAACCATAATCAGCAGGCTTGTTTTGGGCATGTGAAAATTGGATATCATGCAATTGGCAATGCTGAAGTCATAAGGTGGATGAATAAACAGGTTGGTCCATCCTTCAACCGGCTTGATGTATTTATGTGCCGAAACGGCCGACTCAATAGCGCGCATAGTCGTAGTGCCGATGGAACAAACTTTTGTACGGTTGTCAATAGCGCGATTCACAATTTTACAGGTCGGATCATCAATCTTAAAATATTCAGCATCCATCTTGTGTTTGCTGAGATCTTCCACCTCAATCTGCCGGAATGTTCCAAGGCCGGTATGCAACGTCACTTCCGCGATATCCACGCCTTTTATTTCAAGCCGTTTGAGCAATTCGCGGCTGAAATGCAGTCCGGCGGTTGGAGCGGCCACGGCACCTTCATGTTTGGCAAAAACCGTCTGATAACGTTCCTTGTCCAGGGCATCAGGTTTGCGTTTGATATACTTCGGAATAGGTGTTTCGCCCAGTGAATACAAGGTTTCTTTCAACTCATCATCCGTACCGTCAAACAGAAAACGTATGGTTCTGCCGCGCGAGGTAGTGTTGTCCACCACTTCAGCCACCAGCATTCCGTCTGTCCCGAAATACAGTTTATTGCCCACACGGATTTTACGTGCCGGATCCACCAGCACATCCCACAATCGCATCTGGTGATTCAATTCCCTTAGCAGGAATACTTCAATCTTGGCACCTGTCTTTTCTTTTCTTCCATAGAGGCGGGCCGGAAAAACCTTGGTGTTGTTCAGAACAAGGCAATCCTTTTCCCCGAAAATGGTAAGGATTTCTTTGAATGATTTGTGCTTGATTTTTCCTGTCTTGCGCTCAACAATCATCAGGCGCGATTCATCGCGGTTCTTCGAAGGTGTCTGTGCTATAAGTGACTGCGGTAAGTCAAATCGGAATTGCGATAGTTTCATGTACTTTCAATAAATTACGGTTTATTAAAAGTTGATCAAAGCCCAAAAATCAACACCAGGAAAGGTGTGATACATGTAGGATTTTTGAAAAACGGATTGCAAAGATAGAATTTTTAGTTTCCGGTACTAATTTATTTTAAGACGGTATTTTCTTATTTTCAAGTAGGTTTGCGTTTCTATGAGAATTCTCATTCGTATTTTCAATGAGTCTGTTTCCATTGCCATCCGTGAGTTGCGGGTGAATAAGTTGCGGACAATACTCACCCTGCTGGGAATTTCCATTGGTATCTTTTGTGTGATTTCCATCTTTTCATCGGTTGATTCTTTGGAGAACAACCTGCGGACGAGTATTAACAAGTTCGGCAGCAACGTGATTTATATTACCAAGTTCCCCTGGGCGCCGGAAGAAGGTGAGACAGAATATCCATGGTGGAAATACTGGAACAGGCCGTATGCAAAATTTGACGAGATGCGCACCTTACAGGAAAAGCTTACAGGTTCTGATGCTGTGGCAGCCTCTATCTGGATCGGTGCACCGGTGATTAAATACGGCGACCGTAACGTCACCAATGCCACCATAAATGGTGTTACACAGGATTACAACCGCATCATGAATCTGAATCTTTTTTCCGGCAGGTACTTTACGGCCGGTGAATCCAGTGCAGGCCAGCCGAAAGCCGTTATTGGATATGAGGTGGCTACCCAGTTATTTCCGGGTAATGTGGACCCGGTAGGCAGGGAGATTGATGTGTATGGACAGAAGGTAATGGTGATTGGCGTGTTTGCGAAAGAAGGAAAAACACTGATACAAAACAGTAATGATAACCTGGTGATGGTACCCTATCAATTCCTGGTGTCGAAGGTCAAAGTAGATGGCTTTCAGGTTGAACCAGCCATATTAGTGAAGGCTAAGGACGGTGTACCACTCGATGAACTCAAAGATGAAATAAGAGGAGTGATGCGGGCAGATCGAAGGGTGAGGCCCAGCCAGGAAGATAACTTCGCCTTGAATCAAATCAGTATTATCTCCAATCAGTTGTCTCAATTGTTTGGCGTATTGGATGTGGTGGCACTCATCATTGGTGGCTTTGCCATACTCGTGGGTGGTTTCGGCATTGCCAATATCATGTTTGTTTCTGTACGGGAAAGGACCAACCTGATCGGTATCAAAAAGGCGCTGGGAGCCAAAAACTATTTTATCCTGTTGGAGTTCCTGATTGAAGCCATTATTCTTTCGGTGATCGGTGGTATATTCGGACTGATAATGGTATTTTTTACCGTGCAGGGATTATCGGCAGCTATTAATTTTAAGTTGGTACTGGATCTGAAAAATATCCTTTGGGGCATATCTACTTCTGCCATCATTGGCTTTATTGCCGGAATTGTTCCGGCTATTGTTGCCGCCAGGATGCGCCCTGTAGATGCCATCCGGTTTAAATAATTTACGTGCGGCGCCATTGCCTGATCAGTGTTCGGACAGCGTAAAATTCTTGCCCAGGTTTTTCAATAGAGAAATCCCGCTTCTTTGCGTTGGTGCCGGCCTGGCGGCGGCTTGTTTTTTTAGCAATAAAAATTCTAATAGCCTCATCTGCTTTGCATCAGTATTTAACCCACATTTTGCAGTTCAAAGCGGCATCGGGTTTAACCCCGACGTAGAACTTCTTAGGGTTTGTGAAACATTTTCTTTTCTCGACAAATTGAGCAAACCCTTAGCAGTTCTGAGTCGCAGCGAAGCGGGATTTTTCCACTGAAAAATCCGGGTTTAATTCATAATTACAGGCAGGAATCTATCAGTTAACAATCATTCAACGTTAACCTGGTTGTTAAGGTATGCTCACTGTCCTCTTGAATCTGAAAATGGTTCTTGTAAGCGCTTTGTTCAATGCTGTACACCATCCGATACTACCTGATTGATGTGCCTCTGGAAGAGGCCTTAAGTTGATAACCTGTTGATAATAGCTGATGCGGAAAGTGTGAACAACTTTATATTTTGATTTTCATCTTCGGTGTTTTCTAATTAATTTTCTTTGTCTCCCTTTCTCTAAAAAATGGCCGATTCTCTCGAAGATATTAACAAGGTAGTCAGCAAAGCGAGATCTCTTCGTCGCAAGCCGGCCGCCGATCTGAGCAGTTTTGTTTATGGGCGTGTTCCTCCGCAGGCACGCGATCTTGAAGAAGCTGTATTGGGTGCCCTGATGCTGGAAAAGGATGCGCTCTCATTGGTGATAGACATCCTGAAGCCAGAGGCATTTTATGTAGAGGCGCACAACAAAATTTTCGCAGCCATACAAAGACTTTTTCTCCGCTCGCAACCGGTAGATATTCTCACGGTTACCGATGAGCTTCGAAAAAGCGGTGAGCTGGAACATGTCGGTGGCGCTTATTATGTGACTGAGCTTACTAATCGTGTGGCATCTGCCGCCAATGTGGAGTATCATGCCAGGATTGTTTCGCAAAAATTTATTCAGCGGGAGCTGATTCGGATATCTTCTGAGATCGTGCGTGATGCATTTGAAGATACTACCGATGTTTTTGAATTGCTTGATTTTGCGGAGAAGGGCATTTATGAAATAACAGATCAGAACCTCCGCCGCAATTACAATCCGATCAGCACTTTGGTGACAAAGGCGCTCAATCAATTGCAGGCGATTAAGGATCATAAGGACACCGTGACCGGTGTTCCCTCGGGTTTTATGCTGCTCGATCGCATCACGAGTGGATGGCAACGGTCTGATCTCATCATTATAGCGGCAAGACCTGGTATGGGCAAAACAGCATTCGTGCTCTCGCTGGCACGCAATGCGGCAGTTGATTTTAAGAAGCCTGTTGCTTTCTTCTCGCTGGAAATGTCTTCCATTCAGCTTACCAATCGCCTGATTTCTGCGGAAACGGAAATACCTGCTGAGAAGATCCGCAGGGCAAATTTGGAGAGCTATGAATGGGAGCAATTGGTTAGAAAGGTGGATACACTGTCAGAATGTGCATTGTTTATTGATGATACTCCCGCCATTAATATTTTTGAATTACGTGCCAAAGCGCGCCGTTTGAAAATGCAGCATGATATTCAGATGATCATCATTGACTACCTGCAGCTCATGAGCGGTACTGTTGATACGAAGCAAGGTAACCGCGAACAAGAGATCAGCAACATCTCAAGGGCGCTTAAAAGTATCGCGAAAGAACTGGACATCCCGGTTATTGCTTTATCGCAATTGAACAGGTCGGTAGAGACAAGAGGAGGCGATAAGCGGCCCCAGTTGTCGGACTTACGAGAGTCGGGCGCTATTGAACAGGATGCCGATATGGTGATTTTCATCTATCGTCCAGAATATTATAAACTGACCGAGGATGCTGAAGGTAACTCTACGGTTGGCTTAGCTGAAATTATGGTAGCCAAACACCGGAACGGGGCACTGGCCAATGTGCCGGTGAAATTTATCGACCGTTTCGCGAAATTTGCGGAGATGGATTCATTTGAAAACGCCAACCCGGAAGGCAAGGTGCGTATCATGAAGTCGAGGATGGATGACATGGAAGATGAAGATGAATCGAAGCCGCCTGAAGAGCCATTGCCCTGGTAATACTTTCAAGGCGTAACAATCGCAGGAAAATAAATGCCTGCTGCCTTACTTGCCATACAACCCGGATTTTTCAGTGGAAAAATCCCGCTTCGCTGCTACTTAGCACTGCTAAGGGTTTGCTCAATTTGTCAAGAAAGGAAAAGGTTTCACAAACCCTAAGCAGTTCTACGATGGGGTTAAACCCGTTGTCGTTTTGAACTTCAAAATGTGGGTTCAACTGATGTATTTTCCAGCTATCAGCTATCTCAGTATTTTTTTAACCCGCATTTTCCAGTGTTGTGCCGGAGGTTTCAATTGAAATATGCAGGTGGCATCCACCTATTTCGGCGCTCTCTTGTATAGAATAACGGCTACCACACCAAAAATGATGTTGGGAATCCAGACTCCAATAATGGGAGGAAGGTCGCCATTGGTAGAAAACGTTTGTGAAAATTGCTGAAACAGGATATAGGCAAAGCTGATCGTAATGCCTATGCCAATATGCAATCCGATGCCGCCTCTCACTTTACGGGAGGCAAGCGAAACGCCGATGAGGGTTAGAATAAAAATGGCAAAGGGGAAGGCTGTCCGTTTGTATTTTTCAACTTGATAATAGGCGATGTTATCCGCGCCACGCAAAGTAAGTTCGTTGATTACTTCATCCAGTTCACGGGCGTTCATCGTAAAGACTTCGTTGAGTTTCTTCTCAAAATCCTTTGCAAGGAAGTCGTAGGATATCAAAGTATCTCTTCCGGTTTTCAGCGTTTCATTCATGTCATTGTTGGTGCGCACCATGTAGTTCTTCAGCAACCACTGTTTTTTCCGGTCATCCCATTTTATTTTTTCACTGCGCATTTTATACACCAGCGTGCCTTTGTCAAATATTTCGTAAGAAAATTTGTAACCGGTGGTGTCATCGAAGTTGAAACTTTCCAGGTAGATAAACTGATCTTTGGCAATCTGCATGTGAATGTCGCGGCCCGTATTGCGGGGTTTGTAGCCAATGTATTCATCTTCAAATGCAATGCGGGTTTTATTCGCATTTGGAATCAGCCAGTGATTAGCATAGATATTAAGTGCCGCCACGATGCCCGCGGAAACCATATAGGGCAGCAGCAATCTGTTAAAGGTGATACCTGAATTGAGGATGGCGATTATTTCTGAGCGATATGCCATTCTGGAGGTGAAAAAGATGACCGCTACAAACAGGAAGAGCGGTGTAAAAAGTACCGCGAAGTAGGGAATGAAATTGAAGTAATAGTCAAAAATGATTTCCGAAAGCGGTACGTTACCATCCAGGAAGTCTTCCAGTTTTTCGGTTACGTCAAAAACAATAGCTATCAGAATAAACAGGGCCAGTGTCAGAAAGAAAGTACCCAGGAACTTCCTGATGATATAGCGGTCGAGAATTTTGATAGTCAGCATGCGGTCAGGCAAGGTAACAACAACGGCAGATTAATATTTTATGACTCATCGGTGGTCACTTTTTTTAAAGCACAGAGCATTTATCGGCGCGTCATGAGTTGCTTCACCATTTTTTCTTTCCACCATGCAAAATCTCCGTCTATAATATGTTGCCTTGCTTCCTTCACCAGCCACAGGTAAAAACAAAGATTGTGGACGCTGGCAATCTGGCAACCAAGAATTTCATTCTGCATCAGCAAATGCCGGAGGAACGATTTGGAATGTCCGCGACTGATAAAATTATCAAGATCATCAAGCGCCGAAAAATCCTTTTCCCATTTTTTGTTCCTGATGTTAATGATGCCTTGGGTGGTAAACAGCATACCGTTTCTTCCGTTGCGTGTTGGTATCACACAATCAAACATGTCTACTCCCAGTGCTATGGATTCAAGAATGTTATCCGGCATGCCTACTCCCATCAGGTAACGTGGTTTGTCACGTGGCAGAATCCTGCATACGGCATCTGTCATTTCATACATGTCGGCTGCAGGTTCACCAACGGAAAGGCCACCAATGGCATTGCCTTCGGCATTTTTTGCTGCAATTGTTTCTGCAGATTGCTTTCGCAGATCCATAAACGTGCTTCCCTGAACAATCGGAAAGAGCGACTGATGGTAGCCGTAAAGCGGTTGTGTTTCTCCGAAACGCGTAATACAGCGGTCGAGCCAACGGTGCGTGAGTGCCATTGATTTTTTGGCAGCCTTGTATTCACTGGGCCAGGCAAGGCATTCATCAAATGCCATCATGATATCGCCGCCGATTACCCGTTGAATGTCTATTACCTTTTCCGGAGAGAACAGGTGTTTGGAGCCATCGATGTGAGAATGGAACTTTGCGCCTTCCTCTGTAATTTTGCGGCGGTCGGAAAGTGAAAAAACCTGGTAGCCCCCACTGTCGGTGAGGATGGGTTTTCTCCAGCCATTGAATCCATGCAAACCACCGGCTTCCTGCAGCACTTCAAGACCAGGGCGCAGATAAAGGTGATAGGTGTTACCAAGTATAATCTGCGCGCCTATAGTTTCCTCCAACTCGCGAAAGTGAACGGCTTTGACGCCACCGGTGGTTCCGATGGGCATGAAGATAGGCGTTGTTATTTCACCGTTACCGGTGGTAATGGTTCCTGCGCGCGCCGATGACTTCGGATCTATGGCATCTATAACAAATTGCATAAGGCTGGTTCACGGAAAAAGAACATTGATTTATTTACTTTTGGCGGCTCAAAATAACGGAAATTGGAAGTACTCTTTATTCTATTTGTCGTAACAGCCATAATACAGCTTTTATACCTGTTGATCGTTTTCCGTTCTCTTGCTGTTTACAAACAACCGCAGCCAGTGCAGAACTTGCTGCCTGTTTCAGTGATTATATGTGCCAGGAATGAGGCGGCACGGCTGGACAAGAATCTTCCCATTATCCTGGAGCAGGACTATCCGGATTTTGAAGTAGTGGTTGTAAACGACAACTCGGCAGATGATACCGAACTTTTGTTGATGCGCATGACTGCAAAATATCCGCAACTCGTAGTTCGCACAATTAAACAGGAATCGAATATCATGCAAGGCAAAAAATATCCACTGACGGTAGGTATTCGAGCTGCGAAGAATGAAGTGGTATTACTGACGGATGCCGATTGTACACCGGCCGGCTCGCAGTGGATTAGAAGCATGGCGTCACTATTTTGGGGTGAGACCGCTATTGTTTTAGGGTATGCGCCGTATAAGAAATATGGCACCTTCATCAATAAGTTTATACGCTACGAAACATTTATAAACGGTCTATGCTATCTCTCGTTTGCGCTATCAGGCATACCTTACATGGGAGTGGGGAGGAACCTTGCTTATCGCAAAACAATATTCTTCAGCAACAATGTGTTCCCTAAACACCCGCACCTGATTTCCGGTGATGATGATTTATTAATCAACAAGGCGGCAAAATCCACTAATACGAGGGTGCAGGTTACCAAGGATGCACTGGTGTATTCAGAGCCTAAAAAGTCATGGGATGAATATTGGGAACAGAAACGCAGGCACGTAAGTACCGGCAAATATTACAAGTTAGGGCATATGCTGCTGTTAGGTCTTTTCTCCTTAACGCACCTGTTGTTTTATTGCTTATTTTTATTGGTGATGATGTATTCAGGTTACCAGGCAGAAGCGCTTGTTTTGTTTGCATTGCGCATGCTGACACAAGGTGTTGTTTTCAGGGCAAGTATGAAAAGGATGGGAGAAGAGGATCTGTTCTGGTATTTTCCGTTGCTGGACATCATTTTCCTGGTTTACTACCTTAAGTTATTTCCTGATGTCTTTCAAACCAAACCGGCCGCATGGAAGTAAACCCTGATTTTTCACCCCGTGCGAAGGAGGATATTGAACTGGTGCAGAAGGCATTGGCCGGTGATCAGAAAGCCTATGCGACTTTAATGCTGCGGTATAAAGATTCGATTTATTTCCTTCTGCTGAAGATGGTGCACAACGAAGACGATGCAAACGACCTTACGATTGAAGCATTTGGTAAGGCCTTCAGCAATCTTTCGAAATACACACCGGAATTTGCCTTCAGTACCTGGCTGTATAAAATTGCCTTAAATAACAGCATCGATTTCATCAGGAAGAAAAAAGTGGAAACCTTATCGCTTTTTGAATTGAAGGAAGGCGAGCAGGGAGAAAGTTTCAGGATTGATGTGCAAAGTTCAGCGCCCGATCCGGAAGAGAGTTATATTAAGAAGCAGCGGAATAAACTGCTGCGGGCGGTGATCGAAAAAATAAGTCCTAAGTACAGGGTGCTTATTGAACTACGGTATTATGATGAATTATCGTACGAAGAAATTGCGGAGGAAACAGGCCTGCCTCTTGGCACGGTGAAGGCGCAATTATTCCGTGCAAAAGGATTGCTGTTCCAGATTCTGAATGGAAGCAAGGAACATATGTAAATTATTTGCGCTGGCTATGGTATGAAACCGCTATTGAAATATTTCCCCGAACTTACTGATGCTCAACTGGCGCAATTTGAACAGCTGGATGCTTTATATCGCGACTGGAACCGGAAAATTAATGTGGTATCAAGAAAGGATATTGATCAATTGTATGAGCGTCATGTACTGCATTCACTGTCTATTGCAAAGTTTATTGCACTAAAGGCAGGAACCCGCATCGTCGATGTCGGGACCGGTGGTGGTTTCCCGGGAATACCACTGGCTGTGTTATTTCCCGAAGTACAATTTTTGCTGATCGATGCTACCGGGAAAAAAATTAAGGTGGTTCAATCCATTGTTGAATCAATAAAACTTAATAATGTGAAAACTTTGCATGCGCGGGCGGAGTGTGTACAAGGCCGTTTTGATTTTGTGGTGAGCAGGGCAGTTGCCCCTTTGCAGACTCTCTATGGCTGGACGAGGCATCTTGTTTCCGTAGAAAGTAAAAATGAAATACCGAACGGATGGCTGGTGCTGAAAGGAGGAAATCTTGAAATGGAATTATCTCTTCTGAAGAAGAAGGCTGAGCTGACGGCAGTTAATGATTTTTTTGAAGAGTCGTTTTTTACCGGAAAATTTATCGTGTATTTCTGACGGTATTTGTTGGGTTACTTTCCAGCCGATTGGTAAATTTAGTTCTTGATTCAAGCTTCCTATTCGGGTTGAATATATGTAGCATTAGGGTGACCATGATCGGGGGAACAATTATGCTGCATTTGTAAATCCGGTTACTTTTTTACGCAACTCTGTATGCAAATGCAAAATAATGTATGGCTGCATTTTTTACACCCACATTTTGCAGAGCAAAACAACAACGGGTTTAACCACGATGAAACACTGCTTAGCACAGGTGAAACCTTATCTTAAAAAAAATGAATTAATGCTTAGCAGTACTCAATAGAGGTGTAGCGGTAGTTCACTATTGAAAAATGCGGGTTACAGGCAACGCTATTCATAGTTGGCAATTGAAGGCAACTGGTGATAAATAAACATTGTATCATTATCCATCTTATCTTGATTATCATGCAATCAAAGGACCGGCTTTACCAGATCGCGCTGACGATGATTCCCAATATCGGCGATGTGCTCGCAAAAAATTTGGTGAGCTATTGCGGCACTGTTGAAAAAGTATTCAAGTCGAAGAAGCGCGACCTGCTCAGAGTGCCGGGTATTGATGAGGTTCGTGCCAAATCAATCCTTTCCTTTCAACATTTTAAGGCCGCCGAAGAGGAACTGACTTTCATTGAAAAAAATAAAATCAGGTTGCTTTTTTATTTGGATGATGATTATCCGATGCGGCTGAAGACTATTTCCGACTGCCCTGTTATGCTCTATACCAAAGGAAATATGAATCTTAATACAAGCAGGATCATAGCAATTGTGGGAACCAGGCATGCATCCGACTATGGAAAAGCTTTTACGGAAACATTGGTAGAAGACCTTAAGCCGTTTGATACAACAATTGTAAGTGGCCTGGCTTATGGAATTGATATTTGTGCTCACAGGGCAGCCGTGCATCACGGTATTCCCACTATTGGGGTTTTGGGCCATGGATTAAACAGGCTGTATCCTGCGCAGCACCGTTCCACAGCGGTAAAAATGCTGGAGCAGGGTGGGCTGATCACTGAGTTCAAGAGCTCAGATTCATTTGACCGGGAAAACTTCCCGAAGCGAAACAGGATAGTGGCCGGGCTGGCGGACGCAACGGTTGTGGTAGAATCAGCTGTGAAGGGCGGAGCATTGATCACGGCGGAAATAGCCAACTCTTATAACCGTGATGTGTATGCAGTTCCCGGAAGAGTGGGTGACAAGTATGCGGAAGGATGTAATTATTTCATCAAGAGCAATAAAGCTAATCTTGTTGAATGCGCAAATGATATTGCTTATCTGTCAGGATGGATAGATAAAAAATCCGCTCCTGCCAAGCAAAAGCAATTATTTGTGGAGCTGAGTGAACAGGAGAAGTTCATTGTCTCCATGGTATCTGATAAGCTGCCGCTTCATGTGGATGAAATTGCACGACGCAGCAACCTGTCCGCCAGTCAGCTCGCTGCAGTATTACTGACACTTGAGTTTAAAGGAGTAGTGCTGGCCTTGCCCGGTAAAATGTACAAGCTTGGCTGACGATTTTTAACAAATAAAATCATTGAAGGCGCATATAAATAATGAATCAGGCCTGTAGCAGTGTATGGCAGGGTAAAAGTCACAGCTGTTGTTACCTTAATCATGTGAGGTTCAATTGAAAAATCCGGGCTGAAGCACTGCCATCAAAGCTTTTGCCTTCAGAAGGCATTCCTCATATTCTTTTTCCGGAATGGAATCATAGGTGATGGCACTGCCGGCCTCAAATGAAAGATATGCTGACCGGGCATCATATAGCATGCTCCTGATCACCACGCTGAAATCAAAATCACCAGCCGGTGTAATAAATCCTATTGTTCCGGAAAACAGTCCGCGTCTGGTCTTTTCATATTGCTCGATCAGTTCCATTGCTTTTATTTTAGGTGCTCCTGTCATAGAACCCATGGGAAAAGCATTTTTTATGGAGGTCACCAGGTGCACATTGGGATGAAGCTCAGCTGAAACTGTGGACACCATCTGGTGTACGGTGGGGAAAGTGAAGACGCCAAACAAATCATCTACCTGCACCGAGCCAGGCAATGCGCTTTTTGCGAGATCATTACGGACGAGGTCAACGATCATTACATTCTCAGCTCTTTCTTTCGGATCATTGCGCAAGAGCTCCCGTTGCGCTTCATCATTTTCAAGCGTATTGCGTTTCCGTGTACCTTTCATGGGTTGTGAAATAATTCTGTTGCCCGTTTTCTTCAGGAATCTTTCCGGGCTGGCAGATAATAGGTACCGGTCATCATGCCTGAGAAATGTGGCAAAGGGAGCGGGGTTTACCCTGTTGAGCCGTTCAAAGAGCGATACGGGATCAGCAGTATAATTTTCAATATAAAATTCCTGGCACAGGTTGATCTCATACAGATCTCCATTCAGAATATGCTGCTTAATTCGGGCAAAGAGTTCAATTGGGTTTCCGGTACTTTCAACAATTATTTCATTCCTGGTGATTTGCAGGAGGTGCTGAGGCCTGAAAAAGTGCGCTTCCGGAAAACCGGTGTGATCAGTAAGCGATGGATTTACCGGCACTGCATCCGGAGCTGTTTCATTTTTAAGGTCATAGGAGAGATACCCGAATAACCAGTCTTGCTGCTGATCAAAAAAAGATTGCAGGGAAGGAAACACATTTCCGTTTCGAGGGGTAATGGAAGCTAAGGCACCGGCTGCCATCAGGCACTCACTATCCGGATGAAAATGCCGGTAATTATTATGATCAATAAAAACACAAGGAGAAATGCTTTCCGCCCAGCGCAACATTTTTTTTTTGAGAAGCGTGATATCTCCGGCAGGAAATACTGCGGATTTCCGCATGAAGGTCAAATTTGCAGGATCAAAACTGTGTTGGGTATTTTATGGGCTGAACGGATTGAGCAAAGACCGCCTGGCAAGGCGGGAAGCTTAAGGCGCTTCATCAGTAATCATCGTCCTCATCGTCAGAAAAGGTCTCTGACAAATCATCTTCCATCTTAAAGTCATCTTCCATTTTAAAATCATCATCATCACTGAGATCGTCTTTGCGGGATTTCTTAATGGGCTGTAGATCGTCATCGTCATGCATGAATTCTTTAAGATCATCATCCAGGTCATCCTTTGGTTTCTTGCGCCCCAGGGAAGCAACCCTTATGGTTTTTGCCGGTGTCTTTTTTACAACGGGTGCAGTTTTCTTGATTACTTTGGAAGGAGTTGCCTTTTCAGGAGCTGCCT
This sequence comes from Chitinophagales bacterium, assembly GCA_044227805.1. Taxonomy (GTDB): domain Bacteria; phylum Bacteroidota; class Bacteroidia; order Chitinophagales; family UBA10324; genus JACCZZ01. The sequence goes on from JBGAWA010000012.1 coordinate 40,319, forward strand.
TTTTTACATTCTTCTTTACAGCTTTTGCCGGCGCAGCTTTTTTGGAAGAGGCTTTTCCTTTGGAGATTTTCATGCAGAAAAATTTAGATCGTAAATTTTGAACTAAGTTTTGAGATTTTCAAATTTTTTCCAACCAAAAAAATGGCAATCATTCATCAGGCATTTAATCCCGCATTTAGCAGTTCAAAACAGCAAGGGAATTAACCCTGTTCCGTGCCATGTAATTGCGCAGTTGGATATTCCCATTGCAAAATCCCGGGTATTGTACTGACTAACGTCCCTGTTCATTTTAGCCAGTAAAATTTTTCAGCAGGTGTTTGCGGAATTTTTTCGGTAGCTGCCTGGTGCCTGGTCAGAATGCAACGAGTTGATCCCTTCCTGCACCAATGGAAATGATGGAAACCGGTACGCCTGTTTTTTGTTTCACATAGTTCATAAAGGCATGCAATGTTTCCGGCAAATCTTCCGCTTTTTTCATAGCATGATCTGTTTTCCAGCCTGGCAATGATTCATACACCGGTACTATCCGGGCAGCAGTGATATCAAAAGGAACAGCGGTATACTCAGCGCCATCAATGGCATACGCATTACATACTTTCACTTCCTCAAAAATATTCAACACATCTGCTTTTGTAATAATAAGTTTAGTGACGCCATTCAGCAGGCACGTATAATTAACTGCCACCAGGTCGAGCCAACCGCAACGGCGAGGCCTGCCGGTTACCGCGCCAAATTCATGACCGGCTTTGCGAAGCTCTTCACCTGTTTCATCTGTCAGTTCGGTTGGAAACGGTCCTCCGCCAACACGTGTGCAATAGGCCTTTATGATTCCCATCACGTCCCGGATGGAGGTTGGCGGAATTCCGAGCCCTGTACAAGCGGCTGCGGAAATAGTGTTGGAAGAGGTTACAAACGGATAAGTGCCAAAATCAATATCGAGCATGGAGCCTTGTGCTCCTTCCGCCAGCACCTGTTTGCCTTCCCGGAGTTTTTCATTAATAAAATATTCACCTGAAACAATATCGAGCGAACGCAGGTAGTCCACCCCTTCAAACCATTTTTGTTCCAGGTCCTTAAAGTCAGGCGTGTAGTTGAACAGGGTCAGCAGATCAAGATGTTTCTTCTTCAGTTTTTCATATAAAGAGCGTAGGTCAGGCGATTGAAGATCGCCAATGCGCAATCCGTTACGACCGGTTTTGTCCATGTAAGCCGGGCCGATACCTTTGAGCGTTGAGCCAATTTTTTCTTCGCCTTTAGCAGCTTCTGAAGCTGCATCAAGCAAGCGATGGGTGGGAACAATAAGGTGCGCTTTCTGTGAGATTTTGAGTTTTTTTCTCAGGTCAATCCCAATAGCCTCCAGTTCTTTGGCTTCTTTCAGAAATTCAATTGGATCGATCACTACGCCATTACCAATAAGGTTACAAGGTCTTTCACAGAATACACCTGATGGAATGGTCCTTAGCACAATCCGCCTGCCTTCAATGTTAAGGGTATGTCCGGCATTGGGTCCGCCCTGGAACCGGGCAACAACATCATAATCCGGGGCAAGAAAATCAACGATTTTGCCTTTTCCTTCATCACCCCATTGCAAGCCCAGCAACACGTCTACAGCCATAATATGTTTGATTGAATTTTAATTTATCAGATTAGGATTAAAACAAACGGTGCCAATACATTCAGCTTTTATAAGAATCATTGAGCATGAGCATGGCATCTGCGGTTCGGCCTGCTATTTTAAAGTAGCTCTCCAACCGTGTCATAACCAGTAGTCTTTTAAGCTGGTCGGACACATTGCACAGCACCAGGTCGCCACCCTGTTCGAAAATCTTGTTGCGAGAAGACACCAGGAAATTAAGGCAGGTACTGTTTACAAATTCAAGTTGTTTAAGATCAAAAATAAATCTTCTTTCATTACCTGAAAGTCCTTCAGCAATCCGGTTGCGGATAGCTGAGGTCTGTTGCTCATGCATTAGTTTACCCTCCAGCATCATGATAACAGCCTGCTCTACCTTCTGTATATTATACTCCATTTATGCAAGTTGTTTTTTTGCCAGCGTCTTTCTTTTGCCTTGTTTTGCGGAAGCCTGTTTTTTTTGTTTCTCGGCCAGCATGGTTTGTTTGGTTTCGCAGCCACGGCAATGGCCATACAATATCAGCGAATGATGATCAATTTCAAAATGAAGTAAATCACCCATGCGTGTTGTGATCTGGTGAATCCTGGGGTCACAAAATTCAAGAACTTTGTGGCAATCCATGCAGATGAGATGATCGTGCTGACGGAATCCGTAAGATTTTTCAAATCGCGCCTGGTTATTCCCGAACTGATGCCTCGTGATGAGTTCGCATTCCTGTAGCAGGTCGAGTGTGTTGTAGACGGTGGCGCGGCTGACATTGTAATTCTTTTTTTTCATCTCCATGAAAAGTGATTCCGCATCGAAATGATCATTGCGGGAATATATCTCCTCCAGAATCGCAAAGCGTTCCGTGGTCTTCCGCTGATGATGCAATTCGAGGTACTCGGCAAAAAGCTGCTGAACCTGCGGCAATAAATTTTCCGGTTTCATGGTACGGTTGAAAGGACAAACCTAAGTTAAAACCAAGCAATCATCAAATAGCATTTTCCACTAATGCTCACCTCGCAGGTATATAATAAGCAGGAACTGTTTATTAATTCATGGAAGGCTGATCTTCAAACCTGGCAACAGATAAAATGCCATCTAGTTGCCGTAGCTTATCCATTAATTCAGTCAGGTGAAGCGTATCTTTAACAAAGACCTTGATGATTCCTTCAAAAATACCATCCTTGGTATCAATGGTTATTGACTGCATGTTTACTTTCAGGTCGCCGGAAATCACATTGGTTATCTTCTGCATGACGCCCACATCATCAATGCCGGTTAATTTCAAACCGGTCAGGAAAGCTATCTGGTGTTGCTTTGTCCATTTCGTGCGCACAATATCATAACCATATTTTGAAATGGCATTAATAGCCCTTGGGCAATTGGTCCTGTGGATTTCGATATCCTTGTTTTTGTTCACAAAGCCGAATACGTCATCGCCCGGAATAGGTTTGCAACAGCCAGCCAGGTTATAATCTACCGTTTCGGCATCATCACCAAAAACAAAGAGGCTGGAATTGCTCACCAGCTTGTTCTTTATAGCCAGCTCCACATTTTCATCCGTTGTTTTGGATTGGTCTTTTAATTCAATGTTATCACCCACCCGGATGAAATTATCCATGTCGCTGATTTTGAAGTTACCGACGCTGATGCTGTAAAACAAATCGTTCACGGCAGGTATCTTATAAAAATCCAGCACTTTATGCAGGTTGTGTGTATTGAAGGCAACTTTTTTTTCCCGGAAGATATTTTCCAGCGCTTTTTTCCCTATTTCCACAATGCGTTTTCTTTCAGCTTTCAGCACATTCTTAATACCGGATTTGGCCTTTGCTGTTACCACATATTGCAACCAGTCTTCGGCGGGCTTTTGTTTTTTTGAACTGAGTATTTCTACCTGGTCACCATTGGCCAGCCGGTAACTGATGGGTACGATTTTATGGTTGACCTTTGCGCCGATGCAACGCTGCCCGATATCAGAATGAATCTCAAAGGCAAAATCAAGCACGGTAGATCTGGCGGGTAATATTTTGAGCTCGCCTTTTGGCGTGAATACATAAATTTCTTCGGCGAACAGGCTTAGTTTAAAGTCATCGATAAAATCCAGTGTGTTGGTGTCCGGGTTTTCGAGCAATTCGCGGATCTTCTTCAGCCATTCATCAATAGAAGTGTCGGAGCTTTGTTTCTCTTTGTATTTATAATGTGCGGCATACCCTTTTTCCGCAATCTCATTCATGCGTTCTGTACGGATCTGCACTTCAACCCAGTTACCTTCCGGGCCCATGACGGTGGTGTGCAGTGCTTCATAACCATTTGCTTTGGGATTGGAGATCCAGTCGCGCAGTCGGTCAGGATTAGGCCGATAAATATCTGAAACAATGGAATATACCCGCCAGCAGTCTGACTTTTCATTCTCGTCTTCTGAACGAACGATAATACGGATGGCGAATTTGTCGTACACTTCTTCAAAAGGAATGCTCTGTTCGCGCATTTTCCGCCAGATGGAATACACCGTCTTCAACCTTCCAAATATTCTGAAATTGATATGCTGGCTGGTCAACTCATCTTTGATCGGTTTGATGAACTCAGCAATCAGCCTGTTGCGCTCTTTTTTTGACTCAAAAATTTTGTCGGATATCTGGCTATAGATCTTAGGCTCGCTGTATTTCATTGCCAGGTCTTCCAGTTCCGACTTGATTTCAAATAACCCGAGACGATGTGCCAGCGGTACATAGAGGTAGATCGTTTCTGAAGCGATTTTGATTTGCTTGCTGCGCGGCATGGATTCCATGGTCCGCATATTGTGCAGCCGGTCGGCCAGTTTGATCAGTATCACCCGGACATCCTTTGAAAGGGTGACCATGATCTTGCGGATATTCTCAGCCTGTATATAGCCATGCACATCAAAAATCACGGAAATCTTGGTGAGGCCTTCAATAATTTCAGCGATGGCTTTCCCGAATTCCCTTTCAATATCTTCCAGTGTCACTTCTGTATCTTCAACGGTATCATGCAGTAATGCGCAGATAACACCGGTAGCTCCCAGCCCGATTTCATTGGCTACAATCTGTGCTACGGCCAATGGATGAAGAATGTATGGTTCGCCCGACTTTCTTCTTATATCCTTATGAGCGTCATAGGCAATTTCAAACGCAAGCCTGATCATCTTACGGTCACCTTTCTGCAGTTGAGGCTTCAATGCCTGGAGGAGTCTGCGGTAATGATGCAGAATTTCCTTCTTTTCATGCTCCTGTATGGAGATGGCAGCTGTAACCGTTGATTTAGATGATGTAATCTTTGTCTTTTCAGCTTGCATGGTGCATTTCCTCTCGCTTGACCAGGAATTTATTTACGTTAGTAAATTTAGCAAACAGTTAATGATATTCAATTGCCCCTTTCTTTTTTTGAAATGATCCTCCGATGTAATCCATCCATTCGTTTCTACAGGAATGCAGACTAAAATGTTCATTAAAAATCCATGCTGTTTCAAAACTCTTCTTTAAATTGCGGCTTATGAAAAATAAAATCAAGGTCGTAATAGCCGATGACCACCAGATATTTATTGAAGGCATTAAGTCGCTGATCAGGGATTCGGAAAAAGTATCATTGGTAGGAGAAGCCCGCGATGGTGAAACGCTGATGCAGGTTTTGAAGCTCAAAGGTCCGGATGTAGTGCTGATGGATGTCAGTATGCCCAATATGAATGGAATTGAAGCGACACGGAAGATCAGGTTGCAATTTCCGGCTATGAAAATTCTTGGGCTCACGATGTCAGATGACGCGGACTCTGTTTCTGAGATGATGCGTGCAGGTGCATTGGGCTACCTCCTTAAAACAACCGGCAAAGCGGAATTGATCAATGCGATATCGCATGTTTATCGTGGAGAGAAGTACCTGAGTTCGGAAATGTCGATGAAACTGATTGAAAAAATGTTTGATGAAAATGAAAAGGAGCCTGTTGTCAATACTCCACGGAAGGCTGAGATCACCAAACGCGAACTGGATATTGTGCGGCTTATTGCACAGGAATTAACAAATGTGGAGATTGCAAAGAAATTGAATAACAGCCCCATGACTATCATCACCCACCGTAAAAACCTGTTGCGCAAACTTGGTGTAAAAAATACGGCAGGGCTGGTAAAATATGCGGTGATGAATGGCCTGCTGGAAAATTAGCGCGCACACCTCCTTGTCTACCGTGTTTCCTACCCTGCCATTGGCGGGGTTTTTTGTGCCCGGAAATTAATTTGAAAAAAAACGACAAAAATTTGGTTTAGTAAAAAAGTTACCTACTTTTGGGTAATCATTTAGTTCATTCTAAAGAATTGCCGCTCAAGTAACCTCCCTCTTCCGGATAGTTTTTGGTGTTTTACTTTCCGGTTTAGTCCTGATACAATCCCCCCCCGGAGCACTTGAGCGGCTTTTTTATGCCCTATCTAAAATTTATTTTTCAAACGGTTCGGTATTGCATTAGTTGAATGGTTATCTTCTATGCCTGCCGCGTTTTCAATCCACAAATCATTACCTTTGCGGCTTTCCATTATTATTGGAGGAATGGATAGTGGAGACTTGCGGATATGGCGTAATTGGTAGCCGCGCCAGACTTAGGATCTGGTGCCGAAAGGCGTGGGGGTTCGAGTCCCTTTATCCGCACAAATGGCAACATGGAAGAATGGATGCTTAGTAATTAGATGAATCTAAGACGGGAGGGAGGAATTGTGGGCCGCGGCCCGACGATGCCGGGATGCAGGAAGACGGATGGAATCATACCCAATTATTGGTGAAGTCTAAAATTAATTTTTCACAGCAACGTCTGAACGTAAAATCAGCAGGTTTCTGTGAGTATTTCAAACATAAACTCAATAACAGGAAAAGTGAACATCACACAGGAACAAATGAATGATAACCACCTGAAGCTGGTGGTGAGTGTAATGCCTGAAGATTATTCAGCGAAGCTGGAAGGGGAGATCAAAACGCTCAGTAAAAAAATGAGCATTAACGGCTTTCGACCGGGCAAGGTGCCGGTAGGTATGGCAAAAAAAATGTACGGGAATTCAGTACTGGCCGAGCAGCTGGATAAGTTGCTCAATGATTCGGTACTGGCGTATATTAAGGAACATGATCTGAAAGTGCTGGGGCAACCGATTCCTTACGAAGTGCGTCAGCAACAATTTGATGTGAACAGGCTGGAAGCTTATGACTTTGGATTTGAACTGGGACTGATTCCGCCTTTTGAATTGCCGCAATTGGATGGTAAAACAATGGACAAGCACACCTTGCAAATCAGTGATGCCATGATGGATGAGGAAATGGAACGCATGCGGTCAGTTCATGGCGAGCGGAGTTATCCTGAAGAAATTGGAGAAGAGGATATCTTGTATGGTGAGTGGAAGGAACTGGAAGAGAACGGAGAATTAAAGGAAGGCGGAATAGCAGCAACTTCTTCTTTTAATATCAAACTGGTGAAAGATGAGGTGTCCCGGCAATTGCTTGCCAGCCTTAAAAAGAAAGAAAGTACGAATTTGTCCATTAAGTCGGCATTCGACAATAACATGGAGCTGATCATTCATAACATTTTAAAGACAGATCACCATGCTGCAGAAAATATGAATGACCGTTTTCAGTTTTCACTTATCAATATCACCCATGTCGAAAAATCGGTGGTTGATCAGGCATTTTTCAACAAGGTGTATGGTGAAGACGCAGTTCATTCGGAAGAAGAGTGGAGGAACAGGGTGAATGCAGATCTTAAAAAGGAGTATGAGAAGTTTGCCAATACCAGATTTGATCGTCAAATACAGGATTACCTGCTGGCAGAAACAAAGATGAACCTGCCGGTGGACTTTCTGCGAAAACTGATCAATTCCAACAAGCAGGCGGACGCGGAAGAGTTGAATGATGAACAGTTGTCGCAGGCGATGCAACAGGTGAAATGGGATTTGATTCATGACAAACTTATTCGTGACAACAACCTCACCGCCACACCCGCTGAGCTGACAGACAGGGTCAAAACGGATATTACCAATTATTACGGCGGATCAGCAGCTTTTGAAAATGATCCCGGCGCACTGGACAGGCTTGCCCAATCTTTGTTGAATGATGAAAAATATGTGGCAAGAATTCACGACCAGGTGATGAACGATAAAATATTTGATTTGTTGAAATCCAAAATTATTGCGGTTGAAAAACCCGTGAATGAACATGAATTTTTTCACCACTAACATCTAAAACTGTACGATATGTATCAAAATGAATTCATGAAGTACGCAGTGCAGCACAAGGGCATGAGTAAGATGCATCTTGAAGGGTATATGCGTAAATCTGTAACCAATCTGACACCTTACATCATTGAAGAACGACCGATGAATGTAGCTTCCATGGATGTTTTTTCGCGGCTGATGATGGACCGGATCATTTTTATGGGAGAAGCCATCAATGACTATGTAGCCAATGTGATACAGGCACAACTGTTATTCCTGGATTCGGTGGATGCAAAACGCGATATTCAGATTTATATCAATAGCCCGGGCGGATCGGTATATGCAGGACTTGGCATTTATGATACGATGCAATACATCAATCCGAATGTGGCCACTATCTGCACAGGCATGGCTGCCTCTATGGCGGCCGTGTTGTTATGTGCCGGAGGAAAAGGAAGCCGCACGGGATTGAAACATTGCCGTGTAATGATTCATCAGCCGATGGGTGGTGCAGAAGGCCAGGCCAGCGACATCGAGATCATGGCCAAGGAAATTATTAAAACGAAGCGGGAACTCTATGAAATCATCGCTCAGCATACAGGCCAGGTGATTGAAAAAGTGGAGAAGGATTCAGACCGTGATTACTGGATGAAAGCTGAAGAAGCGAAAGAATACGGTATGATCGATGAAGTACTGGTTAGGACAAAGGAAAAAAAGGAAAAGAAATAGAACGGTGACAGGGAGTCACTCTGCTATTGGATGCAACGGAAAGAAGGATTTTATTCTCTAAATAACTGGAGCCATTGAAAGAAAGCAATATGAAAAAACCGGCGGAAAAATGTTCGTTTTGCGGAAAACGCAAAGAAGATACCCTTATCCTCATCTCCGGGCAAGATGCCTACATCTGTGAAAGCTGTGTTGAGCAGGCACTCACAATTATCGAGGAGGAACTGGGTGAACGCAAGCAGGGCGCCACGCATACTGCCAATCCGGAATACAAGACACCGGAAGAGATCAAGTCTTTCCTCGATCAGTATATCATTGGACAGGAAGATGCAAAAAAAGTGCTGGCAGTGGCTGTTTACAACCATTATAAACGCCTGAATCAGATCGGTAAGGATGATGTGGAGATTGAGAAGTCGAACATCATGATGGTAGGTGATACCGGAACCGGTAAAACATTACTCGCTCGCACAATAGCTCGTTTTCTGAATGTTCCATTCGCCATTGTGGATGCCACCGTATTTACAGAAGCCGGTTATGTAGGCGAAGATGTTGAAAGCATACTCACCCGCCTGCTGCAGGTTTGTGATTACAATATACAGGCTGCCGAGAAAGGAATCATTTATATTGATGAAATTGATAAAATTGCCAGGAAGAACGATAATCCCTCTATCACGCGTGATGTGTCCGGTGAAGGTGTTCAACAGGGACTGCTGAAATTGTTGGAAGGCACGGATGTGCTTGTCCCGCCCCAGGGTGGCAGAAAACATCCGGAGCAGAAGATGGTGAAAATGAATACCACCCACATCCTGTTTATCTGTGGCGGTGCCTTTGAAGGCATTGATAAAATTATTGCGAAGCGCAACAAGACTCATGTGATCGGCTATAAGCAGGATAGGGAACGTGATAAAGTTGATCGGGGCAACCTGATTCAATATGTTACGCCGCAGGATATAAAAGGATTTGGTTTGATACCTGAACTCGTGGGACGTGTTCCGATCGTTACCTACCTCGAGCCGTTGGATAAGGAATCACTGCTTCGTATCCTCACAGAACCTAAAAACGCGCTCGTTAAGCAGTATAAAAAATTATTTGAGCTGGAAGGTGTTCAGCTGACCTTCGAGAATGATGCGCTTGAGTTTATTGTGGAAAAGGCGATTGAATACAAACTCGGTGCCCGTGGATTGCGCTCCATCTGCGAAGCTATCATGACTGATGTTATGTTCAGCATTCCTTCCCAAAAAGACATTAAGCAATTCTCAGTGACGCTTGAACTGGCACAGGAAAAGATTGACAAGTCTAAGTTGCGCCACCTGAAGGTTGCCTGATCGAAAGGATTGTTTGAAAGGCATTCTGAACCTCTCGGATGTCTGCCGGTTAATGTTGCAGGTGTTTTTTTACAATCTGACTTTATATGAAATTCCTGCTGGCAACTTTGTTGTTTTATTCAACGCTGGCATCGGCGCAAAAGCAGACAGCAACCGGTGCGCTTTTACCTGGCGGTTCGTTTGAAAATCTTTACCTGCTACCGCTGAATTCCGATTCCAATGTTTCCGGTTTTTTAATATGGATAAAGCAGGAAGTAAAGCCGCACATACATGCGGTCCACTCAGAACATGTATATATTTTGGAAGGAACAGGAAAAATGCTGCTGGGAGATACGACAATTGAGGTGAAGGCCGGTGATTTACTCTACATTCCTCCGCAAACCATTCATGCACTCAGGGTTACCTCAACTGCGCCAATGAAGGTACTCTCGCTGCAGGCACCTGAATTTGATGGGAAGGATCGATTGTTTATTGACAGGGAATGGTAAGCATTGCAAACGGTTCACTTGCTTTTTCATTAAGGTTCAATTTATTAGGTATAACTCCTGGTCAAACTAATCCGTGGCGAAGCGGGAGTTTCCAATTGAAGAACCCGGCAAAACAAGCCGTGAACAGTCCCATTCAGATTTTTCGATAAAACCTTGATTGTATAAAGCCATTCATATAGCTGCTTCTTCCGGCTTCTGTCAGTTGCTGCCCGTTGAAGAGGATTTCATAGTCGGGTAAGGCTGTCGTATTCAGATCCGCCACCCACCGGAAGAACCGGTACATCATCCATAAAAGCGCACGATGCACAATCTTTTTTGGAGGGAAGAAATCAGCCATCAGAAAGCATCCTTCCTTCTTTAGCGCATTTGTCAGTGAAGTGGTGAAGGCCATGGCTTCCCCCTGCTGCAGGCAGTCTATTACAAAGAAAGCCATCACGGCATCATATTTTTTTTGAGCAGGAAGGTTGTGGTGTGTTCCCTGAAAGAACCGGACACGATGCAAATCTGCCGGGGGCACTTTCTTTCGTGTAAGTTCTATCATTTTGGAAGATGCATCCAAATAGTCAATCGTTAGCGCGGGCTCTCTTTGAAGCAGGAGATTTAATAAGTTGCCGGTACCTTCACCCACCAATAATACATCTCCGATGGCCGGTATCTCTTCCAGGAATTCTTCTTTTGCAACAGATAATTTGTTACCAAACACGATTGTCGCCAGCGTATCATAATAAGGGGCGATATGATCAAAATTTGCCGGCAACTGCAAGAGATGAAGCGCTAAGTTAGCTGAGCAGCGTCGAATGCTGAAGTTGGTTGATCTTTTTTTTCGACAGGCAATCTCCTGCATTCCGAAACTTTAACTGGAAGCAACCCACTTTACAAAAGGATAGAGAGCGTCCACCACAGGAGTAGGGCAGATCAGTCNAGCATTTGTCAGTGAAGTGGTGAATTCCATGGCTTCCCGTTGCTGCAGGCAGTCTATCACAAAGAAGGCCATCACGGCATCGTATTTTTTTTGAGAAGGAAGGTGGTGGTGTGTTCCCTGCAAGAACCGGACACGATGTATCGCTGCAGGTGGCACTTTTTTTCGAGTGAGTTCTATCATTTTTGAAGATGCATCAAGATAGTCAATCGTTAGTGTGGGCTCTCTTTGGAGCAGGAGATTTAATAGGTTGCCGGTACCTTCACCCACCAATAATACCTGTCCGCTGGCCGGTATCTCATCCAGGAATACGCCTTTAGCAACAGATAGTTTATTGCCAAACACGATTGTCGCCAGCGCATCATAATAAGGGGCAATATGATCAAAATTTGCCGGCATGCGCAGTAGATGAAGCGCTAAGTTAGCTGAGCGGCGCCGAATGCTGAAGATGGTTGATCTTATATTTCGACCGGCAGCCACTTCATTCCGAAACTTTATAGCGAAGCGCTCTACATTACAAAAAGTTAGAGAGTGTCCACCACAAGAATGGGTAGTCAGCCAATTTGTTTTGAGTTTTCTTGAATTATTCTCTTAACCTGATGGCCGGAAGATTGAATCAATCGGCATCCTAATTTCAGATCCGAAACATATTGTACCGAACAGAACTTGTAGCCCCGGCAGGAATCGAACCTGCATTTAAAGTTTAGGAAACTTCCGTTCTATCCATTGAACTACGGGGCCATAATAGGAGGCGAAAAGCGATTGCAAAAGTAATTTTATTCCACGATTTGCGATGTTATGCATATCCTTGCCTGATTACTTAATGATGAAAATGCTATCGACATGAATAAATCACAAACACGCAGCCACTTGTTGAACAGAAGATTTATCTGGAAAAACATTGGACAGTCTCTCATAATGGTAATGGGTGTTTTTTCCGCTGCTTTGGGTTTAAAGGGATTTTTATTACCGTCGGGCTTTTTGGATGGTGGCGTAACCGGAATTTCTTTGCTGGTGAACCGTATGTCAGGTATTCAGCTGCCTATATTGATCTTCACCATTAACATACCCTTCATCTTATTAGGTTATCATCAAGTTTCAGCATTTTTCGCGATGAAGACAATGGCCGCTATTGCAGGATTAGCCCTGGTGCTGGCTTTGGTTCCTTTTCCCGAAGTCACTTTTGACCCGTTGCTGGTGTCGGTTTTCGGAGGATTCTTTTTAGGTGCCGGTATTGGACTTTGTATTCGTGGCGGTGCCGTTATTGACGGCACAGAAGTACTGGCTATTTATATCAGCAAAAAATCAACTTTATCCGTTGGTGATGTGATCATGATTTTTAATGTCGTGCTGTTCAGCACTTCGGCACTCCTGATTGATATTGAAACTGCCATGTATGCAATGCTCACCTACCTGGCCGCAGGCAAGACTGTTGATTTCATTATTACAGGTATTGAAGAATACACGGGTGTTACCATCATTTCTGAACACAGCGAAGCAATCCGGAATGTTATTATTGAAAAACTTGGGCGCGGCGTAACCATCTACAATGGTAAAAGAGGGTTTGGCAGTCATCATCATCACGACTTACACCTCGATATCATTTTTACAGTCATTACACGGCTCGAAGTACAAAAGCTCAAAAATGAAGTGGAGAAAGTTGACCGCCACGCATTTATTATTCAGCAGGCCATCAGTGATACAAGAGGTGGAATGGTGAAGAAACGGCCATTGCATTAATATTGCGGTTTGCCGCATGAAGTTGTATCGAAAACTGATTATTCGTTTATTCTCCGCAAGTCAAAGAGGGTAGTTAGCACGATATCGGCAAGTTCAGCGTATTGTTACTTATTTTACAGGAGACTTTGCCGTTCCCGGCTATTTACTTTATGACGACCTTCACTGTTAAAGTTCCCGGTATGAGATTCTTTTTACAATGGCTGTTTCTGTTTTTCATTTGCAGCCCTGCTGTTGCACAGGTTCTCTCGGTAACGCCTGAATTTCCAACAACAGATGATACCATCACCATCATCTACAATGCTCAATTAGGCAATGGCGAACTCGCAGGTTATACCGGTGAGGTGTTTGCGCATACCGGTGTTATCACCTCAGAAAGCTCGAACCCTTCAGACTGGAAGCATGTGGTAGACAATTGGGGAACCTTTGATTCGACTACCCTGATGGAGAGCCTGGGAAATGATCTGTACCGCATCAAATACCACAT
>JBGAWA010000136.1:0-9176 GCA_044227805.1 Chitinophagales bacterium
TAACTCCTAAATCCTGGTTGCACAGTGCTATTCCGGGTGGGAAATTAATTTCATTGAAAATTTCTTCAGACTTCTTCAGTGTTTCAAATGCACTTTCATAATTCCCTTCTCTACGCTCAATATTTCCGATTCCATCTAACGCATAAGCAATGCCTTTACGGTAGTTGAGTCGTTCGGCAAGTAACATTGCCTCATTTGATGTGTTGAGTGACTTTTGTAAATCGCTACGACGATATTCATCTGCCAGTTTATTCAGAGCGTCTACTTTCTTTGTACTCTCTGGTGCGCATTGAACAAACTTTTCAAGGCTGTCAACAAGAGATTGTTGAGCAAGGCAAATGTTCGATGAAACAACGAACAAGAAAATGAACAAATCCAATGCGAAATTTCTCACTCGAGGTGTGATTGAGAAATTACGAATGTAACAAATAAGAAATGGTTGAGGTAAACCATATTGTCTTTCAATACAAACCACTAGATCGATGAATATTGAATTATTCGCTCTAGTCGAATAGAAAAAATTGCAGGTTGATGTCTCCGTACTTCTATAAATGGAATGCCCTTGCGACAAATGCTTCTTTTAGACCGGATTTGTACTCACAGCTGTTCGAAACCTTCAGAACTATTGACCGGATTAACTTCCAGACCTATTATTAGCTGGTAGAACCAGTGGAAGAACCATCTCGAACAGTTCATTAGAAGTGGCCGGCGAAATCACCGGCCACTGGCTGATGGCTTTGCGCATGTTTCGAACCGGAATGATTACAATTCCGGAGTAAAGGGGTTAAGATGTGATCATGATGCATAAAATCATGATCATCTTAGCCATCATAAGAATCACAGTTCAGAGCATGTTTTACTCCACCAACAGTTTCCTCACCTCCACTTGCTTACCCATCTTAACCTCCAATAAGTAAAGTCCCGGACTCAACTGCCCGCGTTGAAAAACTATTTCCTGATTTCCGGCAGCAAGATTTTGATCTAAGACGGTCTGGAGTTTTCTGCCGGTTATGTCATACAAAAAGATAGTGGTGGGAACGTCTTCAAAAAGAGAAAATGAAATGATGGCAGATCCGGAAGTTGGATTTGGAAACACGGCTACTGTTGGATTCGGCAAATCGGCGGTGAACTTAACTTCAGCAGTCGTAAAAAACTGTTTTGCTGACCAATCGGAAGTAATTTTAGGATCGCCACCACATTTACTTTTTATCTGCCATGTATATTTAGTATTGGGTGAGAGCCCGCCAATTCTTTTTTTCTGACCTGTTGGCGAAATTTGGATCCATGATCCATTGCTTGCAATTTTGTAGCGCAATTTATTGGACATTGCTCCGGAAAAGTTGTTCCACTTAAAAGTAACCGAGTCCGTAGTAATGTTTTTAGTAAGCAGACCATCTGGCGGATTGCATTCATCAACTATTCCGTTGCAGTTATCATCAATGCCGTTTGTGACTTCATTGGCACCGGTATTGACGTTTGAATTACCATCGTTGCAATCCGTGCCATTTGTAGAATATCCAGAACCGGGATTATTGCAAAAATAAATCCCTACTTCCTGGCCGTAACCATCACCATCTGCATCAACATGATAAATAATTGCTCCCGATCCGTCATCAATAACTCCATTACAGTTGTCATCAACACCATTGCTGCCATCGCATTCGCCAGGATGTATAGCCGAATTACCATCGTTGCAATCGGTGTCGTTAGTGACGTATCCGGTTGGCACAATACAATCAGTTACCAATAAACTACTCAATTTATTACCGTAGCCATCACCATCCGCATCCATATAAACGGTTAGTCCGTTGGGATTGCATCCACTACAAGTGATAGGCATAATAATGTTACTTATACCAGTGAATCCCCATGTTGCATAGCTATACCATCCTCCGCCATAATAGCCCGGAGACCATTCTTCAAATGCAGTCATCTTGCCATCACAGGAAAGACCTTGTCTTTCCATAGTGGTAATCAAGGCGATGGCGTCACCGGCAATGTAATCGAAGTTGATACCGGCATAGAATACACTGTCAGCCGGCATAATAACCTCTGAATATCAAATTCCACATAAGTCATATCACTGTTAGCTACATCATTTTTAACATCATTGTATTTAACAAGTGTTTCTGCTAACACAGTACCTGGTGCACCGGTTGAGCCATTGGCGAGTGGCGCTCATCATTGTCCCAGATGCGTACTTTGAATTGATGCATGGCATCTACGCAGCTCATTCAAAATAGAGCAGCACGCCTTTAATGGTACTTCCCGAAAGTTTAAAAAATGTTCGCTTTAAAACGTCTTCGTATTCATTATGACCGGAAACAGAACCTCCGCCGGAAGTGGTATAAACAACTAACACATCGTCGGAGCAAAGGTTGGGCGAAGCAAAGCCGCAATCTTCAGTACGCTGCGAAGATCCAAGCATTGACGGTTTGACTGCTCCCAGTTTGGTCCCGATTTGTGATGTTCGGATCGTTTGTGTCGTTTGTGCCAGAGTATTAACTGTCAGCAATGCTACCAGAGCACGATAATAGAACAAAAGTTTTCATGTGCTATTTGATTTTAGGCGTGAACTAAATAAATGTACTACAGTAAAGAAACCAAATATACCGAATTATTCATATTATGTATTCATACACATTAATTTAATGATTGTGTATCGTTAGTTAATTGCCGCCGTCTCCGCGTCACGGTTTTGAGAGGAGGTAGCGGGACACGGGGGAATTCAAAAGCGAGCAAACATCAAATTGTTTTTTCATAGCCCGCGCAATATTTCCAACAATGTGTGAGGTGGAAATTAACAAGGCGTTCCCAATTCATAAAATGAAGCACCTGAATGTGCATAGCAATACAAAATCACTAACCAGAGATTCCATTTATCGTTTAACGGATTATGGTGGTATGTATGCTATCTTCTGAAAGAGCATTACTTTCATTGAGAATACGCCGTGCACCAAGCTGAGGGTTTGAACATCTCCGGTGCAGCTTGCCTCTTATGCGGTCACTTGGAATAAACCTCTGCTTCCACAAAAGTGTTAATAAATGTTTGCCGGGTATTCTCAAACCTATCTACGATATCATATGCAAGGAATCTCTACCATTGCCAAGGGAAGTATTCAAATGCGCATTTTTATCCGAGCGTAAATTATAAAACACTATTGTCCGAGTCAGTAACAGAACGGCGTACATACCACCCCTTTTGATTAGCTTTCAGCATTAAGCACAACACTGGAAGCAATGAACCAAAGCAAGACTTTTGCTCTGACAGCACATTTTTCTCAACTACTCAGGCTGTCTGACCGCGATTCGCTGGCGGGGGCGCATTCAGAAGGACTGCAAAGCCAACTATTATTACAAGAGTATTACATATGATCATTTTGGTAGCCATGATGTATTGTACGTTATGGATGCGCACTCTGCGGGAAATTTGCATGGGACTCGAATCAATCTGGAAGGTGTTTAATCATTTTTTGGGGATTCAAAAAGCATCGTCAAAGCACCTTATCGGATAACGAATCAAAGCCACGCTCGAAGGTGGTTCAAAGCCACCTGGCGAGCATCTGTCTGCTGTTCACAGGGCTTGATTTAATGGACAGCAGGCTGTCGGCAGCGGTGTTGCAAAGCTATTTATTGTAGATGCTACCAGGTTTTCCTTGTCTGCGCTACTTTAAAACTTCAGGCCGTCCTCCCAATATCGTGCTGGCGTGTAACTAAAAGTGAATACCGTACCTTTAACGCCGCTTTCACACCGATGCCCGTACTGTACAGTTCAGCTTGCGGTCATAGAAGACGACGATAAACAGTTTAAATTTCGTTAAGCTGCCACCACAATCCCATGTCACCTTATAAAGGATATAACTATTATAGACAGTATGGCGGCTTTCACCACGTGTACATTTATCATTACCTGCAAAAGAGTAAATGCCGTTTACATCAGTACATTGAAGAAAATGATCCGGCAAGCCACTACTCCAATCAGGTATTGAAAGTATTGAAATCATCAGAACAATCCTTACCTCGATCAAAATAACAACCAACAACTCTTGACAAAGGTATATTGCCTTGTGGGATACCTCCCAAAAACAAGGTTATGAGTTTATCACAACTTTGATCCACTACATCATTGCTGGCATCTATCGCTACTACGGTAGACGAACTGTTCTTCAAAAAAGTCAAACAAAATTTCACCCAGTACTGCAGGGGATAATCAAAATGCCATCGAAATTCAAATCTGCGCTCATCGGTTTGCTGCTCCCACAGGTTGTTCCATCTATGAATCAATCCAAAATTCGCCTTCCAATCTGGTGGCAGTTGTCCGACCCACCGTTCAATTACATCGACCTTAAAAGATCATTGGGGATTATTCAACCAGAAAAAAACAGAAAATCATCAACCCGTCTTACTCCCCGACTGTTCAATCAAGCCGACCCCCTCTGCTTTCTTATTTCCGCCTCTTTGAATTTGATGCTCATAGATAAAAATTGTTAATTGTCTGATTCGTTCCTTGGGTTCTGCTCTACTGATTATAAAATGCAAATGCCTGTCCCGTTTTTTCGGGAGTTAGGCATTATAACAAATGCGTAGATACGGAAGCGTTTCTCAATAACAATTGTAAACCACTTATAAACTTCATTGTAGCATCTGGTAATTTCAAACAATGATAACCATTTGGTGCAAGTAAATGTACAGAAATACAATTCATTGGGTAGATCGTGCAGTGTTTTTACAGACATGTGGTATTGTATAAAAATAGTTTTGGTAAAATTATGTTGTTGCATGGAATTCCCCCGTGTCCCGCTACCTCCCCTCAATACCTCGCGGCGGAGACACGGCGGCGGTGTAACAAGGCTTTGCTCTTGTTTCAAACAGGAATGAATTGTAATCCGGACTATTGGGTTGCGCGGCTCAAATGCGCAAAGCAGTAGGGCTGGGTGGGCTGTTTGATCTTATTGCTTCCAATTTCATTTTATCTCTTCGTGATTTAATACCATTTTCTATAGTTGCTGGTCTGTACTCTTTTCATCACTTTGTACAGGCCAGCTACAGTCAAGGGATATGAAATCATAAATTGCTTTGCTATTTTTACTTTATACAGGTTTTAGCAGGGAGCCATAACCTTTCTGACTCAAAACAACTTTCAATGCAAAATTCCACCCGTCAGCTTGCCGCTATTATGTTCACCGATATGGTGGGCTATACCGCTTTAATGCAGGCAGATGAAAAGAAAGCGCGGGAAAACCAGGTTCGACACAAAAAAGTTTTTGATGCAAGCGTAGCGGCGTTCAATGGCAAAGTGCTGATGTACTATGGTGATGGAACATTGAGCATTTTTTCTTCTACGCTTGAATGCGTTCAGTGTGCCATCAGCATTCAGCAACAACTGTTGCAACCTCCGAAAGTTGACCTGAGAATCGGCATTCATACGGGCGATGTGACGCTGGAAGAAGACGGCATCTATGGCGACGGAGTGAATATTGCATCAAGGATTGAAACACTGGCGGTGCCCGGTGGCATATTTATTTCAGAAAAGGTACTCGACGACATCAGGAACCAGACAGATATCTTAACCAGTGAAGTCGGTTACTTCGAACTGAAAAATGTACAGGAACCGGTTCATGTATTTGCCATTGCGAATGAAGGCCTGGTGATCCCTTCTCACAACGAAATAAAAGGCAAAACCAAACAGCCGGTTAATTCACTGGCCGTGCTGCCATTCATCAACCTTAGCGGAGATCCGGAAAATGAATACTTCAGTGATGGCATCACGGAAGAGCTGCTGAATGCCCTTACCGCCGTGGAAGGTCTTCGTGTAACTTCCCGCACTTCTTCATTTGCCATGAAAGGTCTGACACTCGATATACGGGACATCGCGGCACGGCTCAACGTTGATAAGCTGCTCGAAGGCAGTGTCCGCAAGGCAGGAAACCGCGTTCGCATCACGGCGCAACTGATCAATGCGGCGGACGGGTTTCATATCTGGAGTGAAACGTATGACCGCGACCTCACCAATATCTTCCAGGTGCAGGACGACATCAGCCGTATCATCGCGAACAGGCTGAGAGCGAAACTTTCACTGGCTCAGAAAGAAGAATCCCTGGTGAAAGCAGCCACTCAAAACCTTGAAGCCTATGCACTCTTTCTGAAAGGAAAATTTTTCAACAACAAAGAAACGCCTGCCGAAATGTTCCAGGCGATTGCCTTCTACAAGCAGGCGATTGCACTCGAACCGGATTTCGCATTGCCTTATGCGATGATGGCCGGAGCGTATGCGATGCTGGGCAGTGTGGGTGTTATTCCCGGCATGGAAGCTTACCTGCAGATTGTGGAGGCCAGCAACCGTGCCCTGCAACTGGATCCTTCGCTTTCACAGGGTCACGTGGCAAGAGGTATCGCTTATTTGTTTTTTGAATGGAACTGGAAAGAGGCATACCGTTCATTTATGAAAGCCATTGAACTGAATCCGGGCGCGATGGAAGCCTATTGGGTGCTGGGCTATTATTACCTGGTGATGGACGACTCACCCAAAGCGGTGGATGCATTTGAAAAAGCCTGGCAGCATGATCCGCTTTCCATGTCGGTGGCGCGCTCTTTAGGTATCGCCTATTTTTATGAGCGCCGATATGATGATGTGATCCGTCTGTCGAATATGCAACTGGATGTGATACCTGGCAACTGGTACGCCCTGTCCATCAAAGGGTTTTGTTTCGGGCTGAAAGGCAATTGGGAGTTGGCGTTGGATACTATGCAGCAGGCGTATGATATTTCAGACAATTCACCACTGGCGCTTTCCTATGTTGCCTATTGTAATGGTAAGCTGGGAAAAAAAGAAGCCGCGCAAGCCATCATTAATCAGTTGGAAGATTTTCACCGGCTACATCCCGAACTGGCGAAATATGCCGACCTCTGCCTGGCCTGGTTTGGCCTCGGCGATATGGATAAAGTGTTCGACAACCTTTCCAAATCGGTTGAAAGGCATGAAGAGATGATTAGTTATATGGTGAACTCGCCGGTTTATGAAGGACTGAAGAATGATGTGCGCTTTAATGACATAAAAAAGAAAATGAATCTATGAATCAATGACCCTTCACCGGTGCCAATACTCCGTCACCTGGAAGTAGCAGTGCTACCCATGTCTGAGAGGCGGCGATGAAAAACGATCTTAATGCAGGCGTCGTATAAACGTATTTTATTGGGTTATCAGCTTAATTAACATTATCACAGTTCCATCATTTCCGTGTGCTATTCTCTCATGCTGTTGTCAGTCTGACCTTGTAAGAGGCTCTGCAAAGACCACTCACTGCGACTGCATAAGATTTAACAACGCTTGCATTGGAATTAAGTGTTGAGTAAGTTTGCGTCCATGACCGTTACCCGACAACTTGCCGCTATTATGTTCACCGATATGGTCGGCTACACCGCTTTAATGCAGCAAAATGAAGTGATGGCTGTTGAGCAACGCGATGGCAGCAAGAAAATATTTGAAGAAGCACTGGCCAATTACAGGGGTAAATTATTGCAATACTACGGCGATGGCACGCTCAGCATTTTCAGCAGTGCCGCTGATGCGGTGCAATGTGCTATTGAAATACAAACTAAGAACAAGGCAGTTCAGGTATCCATGCGCATTGGCATTCATTCGGGTGATGTGATGTTTGACGATACCGGCATTTATGGCGACAGCGTGAATGTGGCTTCGCGCATTGAGTCACTGGCCGTTCCCGGCAGTGTGTTTATTTCTGAAAAACTTTTTGACGAAATCCGTAATCAGCAAATTGAAGCAAAGCCGCTTGGCTATTTTGAATTGAAAAATGTGCAGCAGCCCATAAAGGTGTATGCTGTAGCCAATCCGGGCATTGTAGTTCCCTCCAGGGATGAAGTAAAAGGGAAACTGAAGCAGACGCTTAACTCCATCGCTGTGCTTCCCTTCGCCTCGCTGAGCTCTGATCCGGAGAATGAATTCTTTTGTGATGGCATCACAGAAGAGTTGCTGAATGTGCTGGCGAAGATTGAAGGGCTGCAGGTAACGTCGCGCACTTCTTCCTTCGCCTTTAAGGGGAAAAATGAAGACGTAAGGGAAATCGCCGCCAAGCTGAACGTACAGAAGATTTTGGAAGGCAGCGTACGCAAGTCTGGAAACAAGGTGCGCATCACAGCGCAATTAATCAACGCATCCGACGGCTATCACGTTTGGAGTGAAACCTATGACCGTGGCATCGAAGACATTTTTGCCGTGCAGGATGATATTTCGCGCGAGATAGCCAATAAGTTCCGGCTGCTCCTTTCCGAAGATGAGCATAAAAAGGAAATCGTAAAAGCGCCCACAGAAAATTTTGAAGCCTACAAAAAATACCTGCAGGGCGCTTACCTGATGAATACACAGTTACCGGAAAACATTGAACCCTCTATCCAGTGTTTTAAGGAGGCGGCTTCCATGGATCCGTCATTCGCCGCTCCGCACTGCTACCTCTGTTTTCAGTACTACTTCCTGGGATACAGCGGCGTGATGCCACTCAAGCAAGCCTATGCGCTGAGCAGTGCAGCGCAGAAGAAAGCCATGGAGATTGATCCGGAGAACGATCAGTCACTGCTGGCTACCGCCATCATCAATATTACCTATGAATTCAACTGGAAGGAAGGAAAAAGTTGCCTGGATCAGTCACTGAAAAAAAACCCCAACAATTTATTTGCACTCATGATCCTCTGCTGGTATCATGTGCTGTTTCTTGAAAAGGAGAAGGCGATTGAGGTTGCCGGGAAATTATTACAGCTGGATCCGATCAGCAGCTTTGCCGGAGGAAGCGTCGCTGAAATGTATCTGAATTTCTACGATTACGACAATGCCATCCGCGTGGCTGATGAGGCATTGAAATTCACGCCTGAAAATCCGTACCCGCAAAGTATTCTCGGGATGGCGTATGGTTTCCGCGGCAACTGGAAGCCGATGGAACAGATCGTGGAAAAAATGAAAGCCATGTATGAAGAGATTCCCTTAGGACTCGGTATCCTGGGTGTTTTTTACAGCCAAACCGGACGGAAAGACAAGACACGGGAAATATTGCAGAAGTTGCTGTCAATAGAAATTCAAATGGATACAGTGCTTGATCAGGTAGCCTTGCTGTATGCCAATCTGCTGGATTTTGAAAACTTTGACAGGCAATTCAGAAAGTGCATCG
>JBGAWA010000137.1:0-6757 GCA_044227805.1 Chitinophagales bacterium
CGAAGAACCATTGAATGGCGCAGTATGGGGAGCCTGGTCATTTTGTTTTGCTGTTACCATCTACATTATCGCCCAAAAGTTTTCTTTGCTGCATAGCACGCTTCTCTCGTGGTTTGTTGGTTTTGTGATGATGTGGCTGGTGACAGGAAATTTAGGTGTGCTTCCATTGGGCATCTTACCGGTTGCCATTCCATTAAGTTTATTGGAAGCATTCGTCGCAGCTTTAATGATGAAGAAACTGAATGATCTGAAAAGGCCTTAACCTGCGCAACGGTTGAACCGGTGTTGCAGCAGTTGATGATGAGCTGCAACGGCGGGATTATCCCGGATTTCTAAATTGAAAAATTACACTTCGTTGCGAAATAGCGCTACTTTGGGCTTGCTTATCTATTATAATATTTTTAATATTTCGCAAACACTAAGCTATGCTCCTCTGTTTTTGTTTTGATCTGCTATTGTGGGATTAATCTATATCTTTAAGCCGATGAGAATTTTTGTTTTTTTATTCAGTGTTTACATCCTCTCTTTATCGGTCATGCCATGCACCGACAAAGAGGAAGGCAATTATCTGAGTGAACAAACAGCAGGCAACTTTGCCACCACCCATCACGACAATCAAGAACAGGACGCTGAACATTGTCCGCCATTTTGCGTTTGCACCTGCTGCGGACAGGTTTTTCATTCCGATTGCTGCCAGTCAACCGCTTATGTAACACCGCATATTCCCCAACAATACTTTCCTGCCTGCACTTCCTCTCTTCTGCCGGAAGTATGCTTTAATATCTGGCAGCCGCCCAAAATCAGTTGATTCATACGTAGATGTTCCGCTAAAACGGAATGTATTGACCGGTGGTGCTACCGCACCATGCAGGCTTCATTATTTATTCAAACTGATTTTATCCATGATTCAAAAAATCATACGGTTCTCCGTACAGAACAAACTCATTACCGGAATTTTTATGCTGGTATTTATCGGCGCCGGCATTTATTCCGCCACGCATCTTTCGATAGATGCATTACCCGATGTTACCAACAACCAGGTACAGGTAATCACCAACACACCCAACCTTGCCACGCAGGAAGTGGAGCAGTTCATTACCTATCCCATCGAGATGCAGATGAAAACAATTCCCGACGTAACGGAACTGCGTTCCACCTCCAGGAGCGGCTTGTCGGTGATCACCATCGTATTTAAAGATCATGTCGCCGTGAATATTGCCAGGCAACTTGTCGCTGAAAGACTAAAGAATGCCGAAGATGATTTACCGAAACAATTCGGCACGCCCGAAATCCTTCCCCCTACCACAGGCCTGGGAGAAATTTATCAATACACCCTTGCCGCCAAAAAAGGGTTCGAGAATAGATACAGCGTGATGGAACTGCGCACCATTCAGGACTGGATTGTAAGGCGGCAGCTTGTCGGTGTGCCCGGCGTGGTGGATGTGAGCAGTTTCGGCGGCTATCTCAAACAATATGAAGTGGCGGTCGCTCCTGAAAAATTAGTGAGCATGAATATCTCATTGCATGATGTGTTTGATGCGCTTTCAAAAAACAATAGTAATACCGGCGGCAGCTACATTGACAAAGGGCCCAATATCTATTTCATCAGGGGAGAAGGGCTGGCTGAAAATTTACAGGACATTGAAAATATCGTGGTGAAAAATATCAATGGCATTCCTGTAAAAATCCGTGACATCGGAAAAACACAGTTCGGTTATGCGCCACGCTACGGTGCCATGACAAGAAACGGGGAAGGTGAAACGGTGGGCGGCGTGGTGCTGATGCTGAAAGGCGCCAACTCCGTGCAGGTGATTAAGGATGTAAAAGAACGGATTACGGTGATTGAAAAAAACCTTCCCGAAGGACTGACGCTGGATGCTTTTGTTGACCGGACAAAACTCATAAACAAAACCATTGGAACCGTTACGACCAACTTAATAGAAGGTGCGCTGATTGTTGTTTTTGTTTTGGTGGTGATGCTGGGAAACCTCCGCGCAGGATTGATTGTCGCGTCTGTCATTCCACTGGCTATGTTGTTTGCCATTATGATGATGAACCTCTTCGGTGTAAGCGCGAACCTTATGAGCATGGGGGCACTTGACTTCGGTTTGATAGTGGACGGCGCGGTGATTGTGGTGGAAAGCATGTTGCATATTTTCTCCAAAAATTATCGCAACAACATTTTGTCGCAGCAACAGATGGACACCGAAGTCATTTACAGTTCCTCGCGGATCATGAGCAGCGCTGTCTTCGGCCAAGTGATTATTCTCATAGTGTATGTTCCCATCTTTGCACTTACGGGCATCGAGGGAAAAATGTTTTTGCCGATGGCACAGACGGTCTCATTCGCCATTATTGGCGCGTTGCTGCTGTCGCTCACGTATGTACCGCTGATGAGCAGTCTTTTCCTTTCCAAAAAAATCACCCATAAAGAAAGTATCAGCGACCGGTTCATTGCCTGGCTCAACAGGTACTATACTCCGTTCCTGGCCCGGATGCTGCGGCACAGGATCAAGATAGTTACCGCGTCGCTGGTGCTGCTTGCTGGCGCTGTCCTTCTTTTCAATTCACTGGGTGGAGAATTTATTCCCGAGTTAGATGAAGGAGATTTTGCAACGAACTATACCATTCGCCAGGGAAGCAATCTCAAGCAAACGATTGAAACAGGAACACGGCTTGAAAAGCTTCTCCTGCAAAATTTTCCCGAAGTGAAAGAGTGTGTTTCAAAAATCGGTACCAGCGAAGTACCGACAGACCCGATGCCCATTGAAAGTGCCGACCTGATCATCGTGCTGAAAGACAAGAAGGAATGGACAACCGCGCATGACAAGGAGGAACTGGCGGAGAAGATGAATAAAGTAATGAGTGTCATTCCCGGCATGAACCTGTCGTTTGAACAACCGATACAGATGCGGTTCAATGAGTTGATTGCCGGTGTGAAATCCGATATCGCCATAAAAATTTTCGGCGAAAACCTGGACGTGCTGTTCGACAACGGGAACAAGACCGCAAACATTATTTCCGGCATTGAAGGATTATCCGATATTAAAGTTGAACAGGTAATCGGCATGCCACAACTGGTGGTGCACTACAACCGTGAACGGATCGCACAGTACGGTGTGAATATTGAAGACGTAAACACCATCCTCAATACTGCCCTTGCAGGCGGCAAAGCAGGCGTTGTGTATGAAGGAGAAAAAAAGTTTGACCTGGTGGTCCGCCTGGCCAACTACCGTGATGCGGACGAAGAAAAAGTGAAAAATATTTTTGTTCCGTTACCCAACGGAACACAGGTTCCTATGTCGCAGCTGGCTGATGTTACTTTCCGGTCAGCGCCTGCTCAGATTTCAAGAGAAGATGCCGAACGGAGAATTGTAGTGGAAGCCAACGTACGGGGCAGAGATATCCAAAGCGTGGTGGAAGAAATTCAGCAGAAACTGGATACTGAACTGACATTACCATCAGGGTATTACATCACTTATGGCGGCACCTTTCAAAACCTGCAGCAAGCCAGGCAGCGCTTACAAATTGCCGTGCCTGTAGCGCTATTGCTGATTTTTCTCCTGCTCTTTTTTTCCTTCCGCAGCTTAACAGAAAGTTTCATCATCTTCTCCGCTATACCGATGGCAGCCATCGGCGGCGTGGTTTCACTCTGGATGCGCGGAATGAATTTCAGCATCAGCGCAGGAGTAGGCTTCATCGCATTGTTTGGCGTAGCCGTATTAAACGGCATCGTGCTGATTGCTTATCTGAACAGGCTCCGAGACGAGGGAGAAGAGGATATAACGCAGCGTATCCTCAAAGGCACCGCCGCACGACTGCGTCCGGTGCTGGCTACGGCGGCTGTTGCCTCCTTAGGCTTTTTACCCATGGCGCTCTCCACTTCAGCAGGCAGCGAAGTGCAGAAACCACTCGCTACCGTTGTTATCGGTGGTCTGATTTCCTCCACCCTGCTCACCTTGATCGTATTGCCGGTATTGTATTCCCTTTTTATCGGGAAGAACCAGATTAAAATCAGCGGAGCCGCTTTATCGCTGCTCATACCGCTGTTTGTTTTTGGCACTACACAGCAGGCTACGGCACAAAGCGCAAATGGAATTTCACTGGACAGTGCCATAGCTATCGCTTTACGTTCGCACCCGCTCATGCAGTCGGGAGTGTATGCCGTGCAGCAGGAGCAGCAGCTGAAGAAAACAGCCTTCACACTGGATCCACTCAGTGTGACTTATACCGGCGGGCAGATAAATTCTTCCGCCATCGATTACAATATCAATGCGACCACAGGAATAAAATTCCCGACAGAAATCGCTGCGCAAAACAATTTTCAAAACGCGCAGATAGCTGTAGCGTTATCACGGCTGAATGTCACAAAAGCGGAGCTGATCAAAAATGTTTCTATAGCCTATGTGCAGCTGCAGGCCGGCATACAACAGCTCAATTTACTGGATTCACTCAGCCTTATTTACGCCGACTTCGCCAGCTATGCCAATGCAAAATTTACAGCCGGTGAAACAACATTGCTGGAAAAAGTGTCGGCAGAAAGTCAGTTAAAGACTATTCAGCTGAAGAAGCGAAGCGGAAGCAAACCTTTCCATTTATCAAAGCAACCTGCAGCAGTGGATTGGCACCTCACAGCCTGTTGCCGTTTTGCCGGTTCAGGATTTCAGGCTTCCATTACCAAGAGAAAACGACACATCGCTGTTCCGGTCGAGTCCGCTTTTCCAGTTGCAGCAGGAACAACTCAATGCCTCCATGGCAGGCTACAAGCTGGAAAAATCAAAATATGCTCCTTCCCTGCAATTCGGCTATTTCAATCAGAGCCTTGATAAAGTAAAAAACTTCAATGGATTTTCAGTGGGCGCCTCCATCCCTTTTATTAAAACAGGGCAACAGGGAAGAAAAAAATCGGCGGAGCTGGGCATTAAAATATCTTCCATGGAATTAGCGAACTATCAGTTGAAACTTCAAACTGCTTACACGGAAGCATGGCAAGAGTTTAACAAATACAGCCTGGGATTAAATTACTACACCACCGAAGGACTGAACCTTGCTTCCACGCTGATCTCCGTTGCGGACAAATCATATCAGCGCGGGGAGATCGGCTACACCGAATTCATTCTCCATATCAACAACGCTTTCGACATCCGCAGTAATTACC
This sequence comes from Chitinophagales bacterium, assembly GCA_044227805.1. Classification (GTDB taxonomy): domain Bacteria; phylum Bacteroidota; class Bacteroidia; order Chitinophagales; family UBA10324; genus JACCZZ01. Next base: position 5,159 of record JBGAWA010000137.1, read on the forward strand.
TGCAAACGCTTTCCAGCTATAACCAGTCCATCATTCATCTCAATTATTTGATCAGCCAATAAAAAAACAGGCCATGAATAACTTCATTAAAACCAAACTTTTCATTCTACCATGCTTTTTCATCTTTGCTTCCTGCGCAACAAAAAATACCGTGCAGGAGCAACACGATGACGATCATTCCGCTACATCAGTGAGGCTGAGTGCCGCGCAGCAACAAGCCATCGGCATTGAGTTAGGGGAAATCACGCAGCGAAATCTCAAGAACGTCGCTGAAGGTAAATGGCAAACTCACGCTGCCACCACAAAACCAGGCACAAGTAAGCTCGCTTGCTGGCGGAATTGTGAAATCAATTTCAGTAACGGAAGGCGCATTTGTAAAACAGGGGCAGGTGCTGGCAACCATTGAAAGCTCGGAATTTATACAATTGCAGCAGGATTACCTGCAATGCCAGTCGCAACTCGAATTTCTGAAGGCTGAATACATCCGGCAGACACAACTGCAGGAAGACAAGATCAACGCGACCAAAACATTTCAGAAGGCGGAGAGTGACTACAAGACCGAACTGACAAAACACTATTCGCTCATTCAAAAACTGAAACTCTACAACACAGCCGCCGGTCAGCTTACGGCAGAAACGATCTCCAACACTTTTGCCATCACCGCGCCCATTGCCGGAAACATTCACACGATCTCTATCAACATCGGAAGCTTTACGGAACCGAATAAACAGTTGTTTGATATTGTAGATAACCGGTTCCTGCACATTGACCTGACCATATTTGAAAAAGACATTTCAAAAATTCACGAAGGGCAACAACTCACGTTTACCGATGCCAATGATCCTTCGCATGAGCACAATGCCACTGTTTTCAGCGTCAACAAAGCGTTTGAAGAAGGGCAACAAGCCATCATTGCTCATGCAAAAATTGAAAATGCAGGGGAGTCACTTCTGCCGGGCATGTTCATTGAAGCCAGGATCACTACTGATGACAACACCTCACCATCGTTACCCTCTGAAGCCATTGTCAGCAACGGGAACGATCATTTTATTTTCGCGGAGCAGGAACCTTATACTTACCGGCGGAGTGGCGGTACACGAAACCGCAACTGACATGAACTTTACGGAAGTCATTCCGCTGGAAGAAATTTCAGCACATCAGAAAATCGTCCTTAAAGGCGCCTACTATTTATTGAGTGAACTCACAAAAGGAGAAGGAGAACACAATCATTAGTAAGAAAGGATAACATGCGCAGTGTTTCTCTACGCAAATCGCCCATGTTATATTTGCCAGCCATACCTATTCGATTCCGTAAGGCAGAATTTTTTTCATGATCCGGTGCCATTTTATTCAGCGAACAAACACGATCAGGCTAATTGATTAAAACAGTGATCCGGTGATGTCAGCAGTTGACAATCTTTTGCATGGTTTGGTGGAAGGCAAAAAAGCGCCCTCCGTTCAATACATCATATTTGACAGGAAGCAGATTATTCATCACTTCATTGACGGGCTGGCCGACATAAAAAACAAACAGAAGATTACTGAGCTCACAACGTATCACGCCTATTCTGTTACCAAAACCTTTACGGCGGCAGCCAT
>JBGAWA010000013.1:0-52243 GCA_044227805.1 Chitinophagales bacterium
AGTTATAAAATAGCTAAACTTCGTTTTGAACTTGAACTCGACGAAGAAATAATGAAACAGGTAGCCATCCTATGCGGTGGTGATCCTAACAAAGTCAATAACCTGTTTAATGACTCTTAAGGTTTCGAACACTTGTGATTTGTAATCACGAGAGTTCGAAATCTTTGAAATCATCGACTGGATTATCTTTCATTCAAATTCTTATCGGAAAGTGGAGAGTGTAAAACTCAATCTCGAATAGTCAAGAATTATTTTCCCCTGCTGGCGCATGCGTGTCGCGTGTGCCGTTTTAACCTCAAATCTCAAAACGATCTACTACACAAATTCAATCATTAAAAGACCCTTGCTTTGTCTTTGGTTGGCGGGACGCCAACCATTTTCAATGTTACCTTCGTGAGTTGCTAATACTATCCTTAATCCTATTCCATGTATTTTTTCTCAGCAACAACCAATAGCGGGCAGTTACTTTTGATGGAGTGGTTGGCGAGGACGCCAACCACGGACGGAAGAGCTGACAGGATTATTATCCATGCAACATTGAAATCACAAGTAACTGTAGCTGTTGGTTCCTCATAGCCATACCGAAAACCTAATCAGCCGCCATAAGATAAGCAAGCGGCAGCAATCAATCAGTATTTTATCCGCATTAAAAACTCACCTATGAAGGCACGTCGTCAGCAAAGATTTGCCCCATCCGTTCCTGTTGATTTATCAGATGGCAGTTGATGAATGAATTGGAAATCCAATTGCTTAACTGCAGGTGATTTCAAATCTCGGGCAACAGGAGAAACATTCAGTGGTAGTTGCCATACTTCCTTTAACCTGCCACGCAATTATTAATAAAAATATCTATCTTCCGTAATTGCCTGTCTTCAGCCAGCAATAGTCAACTGTTCATCACCGTAAAACCTTTCACCATGAAAAAGAAGATTACACTCCGCGCCATTATGCTTATCCTGTTCTCTACCACCTTGCTTCAGGCACAAACAAATACCTTCCCAGTCAGTGGTGCAGCGGGAATTGGAACCGTCACGCCTGATGCTTCCTCGTTATTGGATATTACTTCTACTTCTAAAGGAGCACTTGTTCCAAGAATGACAAAGGCCCAGCGTGATGCAATCGTTGCTCCAGCGACTGGGTTGTTGATTTTTCAAACCAACAGCACAGCAGGATTCTATTATTATACCGGTACGAAATGGACCGGTGTTGCCAACACCTTCACGGGAGGAACAGGCATTTCTGTAGCCAATGGAACCATCACTAATACATTGCCCGATCAGGTAGTCACCCTTGCCGGAGCAGGCAGTGTTTCAGTTACAGGCACGTATCCTGCTTTTACAATTACAGGCACCGGTGGTGCCGAAACGGATCCTGAAGTAGGAAGCAGCACGATTAATAAAGTTCCAAAATGGAATGGAACAACATTGGTGGATGGACTCCTGTTTGATGATGGCAGTAATATTGGAATAGGAACGGCCACTCCATTATTCAAGCTGGATGTTAATGGGGATGCATCGATAAACAGCGTGAGAGCAGGAAGGGGAAACGGAGGGTTATCAGGCAACACGGTAATGGGAACCCAAACGCTGAACGTAAATAGCGTTGGAGATTTTAATACGGCAATGGGCTATCAAGCCCTAAAATCCAATAGCACGGGCGGACTCAATACAGCAAATGGATACCAGGCGCTTCTCAGCAATACGGTGGGAACGCTCAATTCTGCAGTAGGGAGTTTTTCTTTGGCGGCTAATACGCTTGGAAACAATAACAATGGATATGGAGCCTATGCACTGGGTGGCAATACAAATGGCTCGTTCAACAATGCGATGGGTAATAATTCCGCGCAGGCAAATACTACCGGTAGCAGTAACACAGCCATTGGCGATAATGCACTGAATATAAACACAACCGGAAGCAACAATACAGCAATCGGGGCAGGCGCCAATGTTTCATTGGTCAATCTCTCCAATGCCACAGCCATTGGAGCTAATGCTATAGTTGGCGCAAGTAATGCGCTGGTGCTGGGCAATAATGCCAATATCGGAATCGGCACATCCACTCCTGCTGCTAAACTGGAAGTAGTGGGCACAACCAAAACGACAGGTCTTCAAATGACGACCGGCGCTGCTAATGGCAGCATTCTTAAATCAGATGCCAATGGAATCGCTTCCTGGGCAAGTCTTGCAAGTATTGAAACCGATCCACAGGTGATAAGTGCCGTTACCAATAAAGTTGCCAAATGGAATGGAACCGCATTGGCAGACGGAACTATTTATGATGATGGAACCAACATCGGAATAGGCACATCCACGCCTGCGTCCCGGCTGCACATTAAATCCGCCGGCAATACAACTACCCCCATTTACGTGGAGAAAGGCAATGCTGCCACTCCCATTTTTACAGTTGAACAAGGAGGTAATGGAAATGGAAATGCATCAGTATATAACAGCAGTGGTGATAAAAAAATCAACTTTGCTACCAGTGGCGACAGCTACCTGAGTGGTGGAAGCTTTGGCATCGGCAACACGGCTCCTGCTGCAACACTTGATGTAACCGGAACATTTAAGCTGGCTGATGGTACGCAATCCGCAGGCAGGGTGCTGACCTCTGATGCAAACGGCAATGCCTCATGGGTAGCCGCAAGTGCACTTGGCACCTGGTCAACAACCGGCAATGCAGCAACCTCGGCAGGAACTAACTTTATAGGAACCACCGATGCAGTTGACTTAGTTGTAAAAGCCAACAATTACGAAACAGGCAAATTCCTTTCTAATCCGGCTACTGCAGCAGGAATTGTGTCACCAACAAGCAGGTTTATTCTCACAAGACAAGGTACTCAAGGAAACAAATCGGATATGGTAGTTGCATTTAAGTTAGGCAGTTATGCAACAGGAAACAATGCGAGTACCCAGCTTGATATTTGTTTGAACAATGGGTCAAACACCAATCCCAATGTAACAGTATTAACCATGCTCGGTAATGGTAATGTAGGTATTGGAACAGCTGCTCCTGCCTCCCGGCTTCATATAAAAGCGACCGGCACAGGTACCAATCCATTTGTGATTCAGCATCACAGTGCAGCCACTAATATTTTCTCTTTTTCTGAAACTACCAACAATGCGGGACTTATGAGCATTTTTAAAACTTCCGGTGCTACTGAAACGGTGAGATTGGATGCTGATGGAAGCAGCTTTGTGAGTGGTGGCGATTTTGGAGTAGGAACAAATGCTCCGTCTGCACCATTGACGGTTATTGGTTCAAAAGACGGCGGTAATAATGCTGTCGCAAATTACATCGCCTATATTCAAAACACTCAGGCTAATGGAGGTGCTATTATTACCGACGTGCTTGACAATGCGGCTGGTTCACGCTACATGCAGTTTCGTGTAAGCGGTACTGAAGTCGGTTGTTTGTACGGCAACGGTTCCAATCAAACCCTGCTCTTTTCGGCTTCAGATCAACGGCTGAAGAAGAACATCAGGGATAGTAAGATGGGATTAAATACCGTCATGCAACTGAAGGTAAGAGATTATGAATGGAAAGCAGATGGTCAAACAGTGAACGCCGGCTTTGTTGCGCAGGAATTGTATGAAGTATATCCAGAGGCAGTTTCAAAAGGAAGCGATGGAGAGTTAGATAGTAAAGAGGGAGGCACCTGGATGGTCAATTATGCAGGCATTACTCCATTGCTGACAAAAGCTATTCAGGAACTGAATGGAAAAGTGGATGAAGTAAATGCTGCTGTTCAGCATTCATTGATAGATCCTTCCGTAGTAAGCGGCCTGCAAAATCAACTCAATCAAAAAGATCAGCTGATTGCTGATCAGCAGGCGCAAATCAATGTGCTCAGCAGCAAGCTCGATGATATTATGAATAAGATGACAAATTTCGAGCAATCGCTTTCCCAGTGTTGCAGTGCATATAAATCTACAGGTGATGTTACAAATATTGATTTACCTCAACTGGAACAAAACATTCCTAATCCGTTTATCCAATCCAGCATCATCAGGTTCTACATTCCTTCCTCGGCTAAAATGGCGGAACTTATTATCACCGATCTTAACGGTGCTTCCATTCAGGTATTCAGCAACCTGAAGAATGGTTTTGGAACCGTGAATGTTGATTATAGCACATTGTCATCGGGCTCATACCAATATTCATTGTTGATTGACGGTCGCGTGATGGATACCAAACTGATGATTCTTAGCAAGTAAATAATTGTGTTAACCACCTATGTGATCACTGCTGGTGAAAGCCTATGTAAAACATCAATGAAATGAAAAAACAAACCATTCAATCCATCATCTTGCTATTGTGCAGCATGCTGGCTGTAAATACTACTCAGGCGCAAGCACCACAGGCTTTTCCCTATCAGGCAGTGGCGCACGATAGTGTCGGCAATCTGATTGCAGAGGAAAACGTCTCTCTTCGCTTCAGTATCCTGGATGGAAGCAACACAGGTCCCGTTGTTTTTCAGGAAACACAAAGTGTTACCACCACGTCATTGGGATTGATTAACCTGAATATCGGCCAGGGGACAGTAGTAAGCGGCGCCTTTAGCAATTAACTGGGGAAGCGGTGATAAATATCTGCAGGTGGAAATGGATGCTTCCGGCGGAACAAACTATTTGCTGATGGGCACCTCGCAACTGCTTAGTGTACCCTATGCCATCTACGCGAATTCTTCCGGAGGCTTAAGCGGAGGAGGGCTTACAGATGGTACGGCAGCGGGAAACACTACTTATTGGGATGGCACTTCCTGGGTTACTTCTTCCTCCAATATTTATAATAATGGAAGCAATGTGGGCATCGGCGTCACCACTCCTGAATTTAAATTGCATGTAAGTGATGATGCTTCTTTCAATAACGTAAGAGTAGGAACAGGCAATGGAATCAGCAATGTGAAAACCAATACGGCCATTGGTTTTGAAGTGCTTAAGAATAATACAGTCGGCAACTATAATACTGCAGGTGGATACTATGCCCTTTCCAATAATACTTCCGGAAATTTTAATACTGCATTTGGCGACTATGCTCTCTTCAACAATACAACTGGAAATGCAAATACTGCCGTCGGTAACTATTCCCTGTTCTCCAATACCGGATTTAATAACACGGCAATGGGAAAACTACGCTTTGTTCAGTAATAGCACCGGTGGTTCCATACCGCTATAGGTAATTATTCCATGTTAAACAAGCTACCGGAAGCAATAATACGGTGATTGGTTACCAGGCTGACCTGCTTTCACCTGATCTTGTGAATGCCACTGCGATTGGAGCAAATACTATTGCCAATAGCAGCAACACGTTGATTCTTGGCAACAATGTGAATGTTGGTATTGGAACTTCTGCACCAACCTATAAACTTGAAGTTACTGCTGATGCATCCATCAATTCTGTCGTTGTAGGAAGAGGAGGAGGTAACCTTGATCAAAATACGGTTGTTGGTACACTTGCGCTCGACTCTAACACAACCGGTTTGCTCAATACCGCAATTGGTTACCAGGCGCTATTGTCGAACAGTGCGGGGAATTTTTAACACGGCAGTAGGCTGGTCCACCCTGTTATCGAATACCACGGGCATAGCGGAAACACCGCTATTGGTGAAAATGTACTTCCAATGGCTACGGGAGGCAATAATGCTGCCCTTGGAAATAATGCCGCCCAAAGCAATACGACCGGAAGCAGCAATACCGCCATCGGATCACAGGCGCTGGTCGTAAATTCCACCGGAAGTGATATAGTGGCAATAGGAAGAGAGGCTGCTTTTAATAACACCAATGACCAGATAACGGCAATAGGTTCACAGGCACTGAAGGCGAATACTACCGGTGCGCTGAATACAGCCATAGGATATCAGTCGCTGTTCTCCAATACTACCGGAAATTTTAATACGGCAGTAGGCTGGTCCACCCTGTTATCAAATACCACGGGCAGCGGTAACACCGTTATTGGTGAAAATGCACTTCCTTACAATACAACGGGTGGCAACAATGCTGCCCTTGGAAATAATGCCGCCCAGAGCAATACGACCGGCAACAACAACACCGCCATCGGATCCAAAGCGCTGGTGGTAAATTCCACCGGAAGCGATATTGTTGCGATAGGAAAGGAAGCTGCATTTAATAACACGAATGACCAGATAACGGCAATCGGTTCACAGGCGCTGAAGGCCAATACTTCCGGCGCACTGAATACAGCAATAGGATATCAGTCTTTGTTTTCAAATACTACCGGAAGCTTTAACACAGCAGTAGGCTGGTCCACCCTGTTATCGAATACCACCGGCAGCGGTAACACCGTTATTGGTGAAAATGCCCTTCCTTACAATACTACGGGTAGCAACAATGTTGCCCTTGGAAATAATGCCGCTCAAAGCAATACGACCGGAAGCAATAACACAGCAATTGGATCAAGAGTGTTTTTAAATAATACCACCGGTAGTGAAAATGTTGCAGTAGGAAAGGAGGCAGGTCAAAACAACACTGCCGGTTCATATAATACCGCTATTGGAGTCAGCGCACTCTCAATGAACAGCACTGGAAATGTGAATACAGCAATTGGCTGGTATGCCATGCAATTAAACACTGTTGGATCTGTTAACACTGCTTTAGGTGAATACGCACTTTCTAGTAACACAACAGGAACAAGCAATGTTGCTATCGGCGCCAATGCCTTAGCTACAAACACTATCGGCAGCGATAATATTGCATTAGGTAAAGGCGCCAATGTTGGCTCAGGCAATCTCACCAATGCCATTGCTATAGGTACAGATGCGATGGTAAACACCAGTAACAGCATGGTGCTCGGGAATGGTGTAAATGTGGGCATTGGAACCAGCTCTCCGGCTTACGACCTTCATATTAAATCTTCTTCTGCCGAATTATTTAAAAAACCATTTTATGTTGAGCAAGCCGACAACGACTTTCCACTTTTTTTGCTGTCTGATAACCCCTCCAATAACGGGCTTGTTTTGTATGATAAATTTGGAAATGCGAGTGCCGTTTTCAATACAGGAAGTGACAGCTATTTTAATACAGCTGGTTTTTTTGGAATTGGCACTACTGCTCCTCAGGCAGAGCTTGATGTAGCCGGTGATGCAATAATTGGAGGCCAACTTACCGTAAACACGGGCAATACGGATCAGGTTAAGATTGTAAGTACCAATAGCACAATTAACCAAAGCAGTTCCGGGTCCTACCCATTATACATCTCGGGAGCAAAAGCAGGAATTTTGATACGGGTAACTGAGACTGACCCGGGATTGGCCAATAACTTCATCACCTTCTGGGATGATAATCCTAATGCCGTTGGCGCAATTGAAGGCCAGACTGTAGATGAGCTGCATAATGACTGGACTTATGTTTTTTGGCAAACAGCCCAGTCATTGCAGATGGCGCTAAGCGTAGCGGCAATAGCGGCTGATGGCTTGGGTGTTGATGATTTTGACATGGCAATTATTGATGGTTTGGAACTTGTTGATATTGCAGGCAATTGGTCCGCTCAGGCGTTCCAGTTGGAAATTGAACAGGGTATTTCCTATACGTCAGGCAGTGCTGATTATGCCGAATGGCTGCCTCGTATGTCGCTTGCAGAACAAATGGCGCCTGGCGATATCGTTGGAGTGGTTGGCGGCAAAATTACCAAACAAACAACTGGGGTAAATCAACTGATGGTCATCTCTTCCGCTCCCATGGTATTAGGCAATGTTCCTGAAGCCGGCAAGGAAAAGGACTATGAAAAAGTTGCCTTTATGGGGCAGGTTCCGGTAAGAGTCAGGGGCATTGTAAATATTGGCGACTACATTATTGCCTCCGGTAACAATGATGGATTTGGTATTGCAGTAGGCGAAGAAAAAATGACGGCGGAAGATTACGTTAAAATGGTAGGCATTGCCTGGTCAGAAAGCAGGATGACTAACGGGGTTTCATTTATTAATACAGTGGTAAGTGCAAACAATAATGTGCTTGCACCACGCATGGCGCAAATGCAAAGAGAAAGGGATGAACTGAAAAACCAGATGGATGCTGTCATAACCTATCTGCAGTCAAAAGATCCGTCTTTCAGTTTACCACAAGTAGCACCTGTAGCAAAAGAAGACAGGGTGGTTGAAATGCAGGACTTCTCCCTGAGTGATTTGCAGCAGTATGAATCCGGGTACGAAACTTTGAAAACAATGGTCCAAAAGAATCCGGAATTTGTGCGCAGCATTCTTGCTCATGCGAAAACAGAAATTTTGCAGCGCGGCATTGACATCAGCAGGGTTCCCAAATTGAAAAGCATGCTCGCTGATGAAAATAGTTTTCTGACTGAGTATCAAAGCAGCCTTACAACTTATGGGGAACTGATCACGCAACAAAATGATAAAGGGGCAGGCAAACGTTTGAACAAGTAGTAAGCAGTGTTAAAAGAATCACCGGAAATTTTACTTATGAAACGAGGTACTGCATTCTTGCTGATAGCCGTGTTTAGTACGTTTTCATCATTTGCCCAGGGGCAGTCATTAATCCGTAAAGTGGTGTCAACCAATGGCGGCAATCAAAGCGCCAACGGTGTTTCATTATCCTGGACGATGGGTGAAACGGTTATTCCCACCCTCATGGCAGGAAACAATTTATTAACGCAGGGCTTTGAACAGTCGGAATCTGCTATTCAAACGGTGCCCATTTCGCCGAACCCCCTTTGCGCCGGAAACATGGTTATTGTATCATTCAATGCTTCTGGCATAATTGGCAGCGGCAATATTTTTACGGCAGAATTATCTGATCAGAATGGAAATTTTTATTCACCGGTAATAATCGGAACCGGGGAAGGTAACAACAGCGGAACTATTAATGCGGTAGTTCCTCAAAATACTGCTGCCGGCACACACTATCGCATTCGCGTGTTGGCAGATAAGCCCAAAGTAACAGGAAGAGACAATGGAATCGATATCATCATTCAGCAATTGACCACCTGGTATCTGGATGCGGATGGGGATCATTATTATTCGGGAGAGGGAGTTGTTCAATGCACCAGTCCCGGTACAGGTTATACGTCGGCAGAGACGGCAGGAGGATTTGACTGCAATGATGCAAACCATCTGGTGAACCCGGGTATGATTGATGTGTGCAATGGAATAGATGATAATTGTGATGCGGTAGTGGATGAAAATAAAATAGTTGCCGCAATAACACCATTAAGAAAGCAGGATGGCTGTGAAGGAGCTGACATTGTACTGGCTGCCAATAATGGAGCAGGCATCCTGTATCATTGGAAAAAGGATAATGTTGAAATTCCCGGAGCATCGAATAGATATTTTAGGGCAAAAGAAGCCGGAAGCTATACGGTGGATGAAACCAATAATTTCGGCTGTAACGCAACAGCGGAACCCTTTACCATCGGCATAAATCCGGCACATGTGGTAAAAGTTACTACGCAGGGTTCGCTTGATATTTGTGTTACAGGAAGTGTGGTACTGAAAGCAAAAGTCGGAAATGGATTCTCTTACCAATGGAAAAAAGGAACAGAGAATATTGAAGGTGCCACCAATAAGAATTATACAGCTACAATAGCTGGAAAATACAAAGTGGAAATAACCTATGCATACAATTGCACCATGACTTCAATGCCAATAGAAGTTGTAAAATCCTGCAAGCTCGATGAAAGCACGATAGAAACAGAACAGGCAAAATTGCTTGTTTACCCCAATCCAACGAATGGTGCATTTGTAATTGAGCTGCATGATGCAACGAAAATTTCCGCACCTGTTGAAATTCAGTTACTCAATTTATTGGGTCAATCTGTTTACCAAAATCAGATCCAGATGAGCAACGGAATGCTTCAGCAAGAGGTGAAATTCAATGCAACCTTATCTGCAGGAGCCTATCTGGTAAAAGTAACGGTGAATGACAAAGTTTATGTGGAGGAGCTGGTTTATCAGCATTGATTAGAAAAAGCCAGAAGTCCTGAGCCCTTGATTTTTGACGGAATAAGATGCTAATCGCATTGAACAATGATTGATCTCATTATTCCCGTTAACCCGGATTTCAAATCAGACATACGGAGCAAATGAATTCATCATTCTATCGGGTCAGGTGTGCAAAATACCAGGATATTTGCAAAGAGGCAAACCCGACAGCCTGCTGCCGTAAATAAAAAAAGATTGATAGCTTGCATCATTGGGTAATTTCCGAGATGAGAAAAAAGTTTTTACTCTTCCTCTTATTTATTTTCTCGTTTTGCAACGGTTATTGTCAGGATAAAATAATTTCTTTCCGGCACCTCACCGCGGAGGATGGGCTCTCTGATAACCGTGTCACCTGCATGCTGCGTGACAAACTTGGTTTTATGTGGTTCGGTACAAAAGATGGATTAAGCCGCTATGATGGCCGCGATTTCTATGTTTTCCGCAATCGTGCGAATGATACAACTTCATTGTGCAGCAATAGCATCACCTGCCTCGCTTATGATCAGGACTCTGTTCTTTGGATCGGCACCTCCTCGTCGGGCTTCTGCTCCTATGATTTCAGAACGCAGCAATTCGAAACATATAACAATCAAAAACTGCCGCTTTCTTCCAATACCATCAATGCCATCGCTTTTGATTCATCCAGAAATGCGCTTTGGTTGGCCAGCAACAACGGACTTTATCTTTTCAGTTTACAAACAAGATCGGTCATATCACGTAATCCCGAATCATTACGCAGTGTGTATGCTGTTCACGTTCGCGATACAACCGTATTCGTTGGCAGCCTGCTTCAATCGCTGAGGAAAACAGGCAGTTCTTTTTATCAGATTGAGAAAAAACGCTTACCTGTGCCAGCCATTACCCTCAACGCCATTTTTGAAGGCAGCGACGGACGAATATGGTGCGGTGCCTGGGACAATGCCCTGCACGAATTCAACAATGAATCCGAATTGCTCCGGAGCTATCTGTTTGACGGTACCGATCAATTGAATTTCTCCACGGATGAAATTATCAGCATTGCCGAAGATGACAACCGGATCTTATGGTGCGGCACCAAAAGCTCAGGACTTCATTTTTTCGACCTGAAAAGTAAATCCTTTGACAGGGATGCGCAGCTTTCACATGCTGTTACATCCAGGATCTATAGCATTTACCGTGATGACTTCCATCGCATGTGGGTGGGAACTGAAGAAGGACTATATGTTCACGATCCGCTCCAGCATCAGTTCGACGTGACCCTGCTTCCTGTGCCGGAAGAAAAAATCAATTGCAAGGTATTTGACAGGGTCATTACAAATGGAGGGACTGAATATATAGTAGCAGCATGCGGATTGTTCTACCGGAAGAAAGGGGAAAAAGAATACCATTTCAAAGACTTTCATTACAGAAATGAAAGGCTTCAGCTCACGAGTATTGTCAGGAGTGAGGATGGGAATATTTATATCGGAACCAACAAATCGACTTTCATCCTCGATACAATCAGCGTCAAATTGAAATTGATTCAAACCAATGAGAAACTGAAAAACGATCTTTTCTATTCGCTCTATTCTTCCCGCATCACCGGACTATCGGATGTGCATATAGCAAACAGGAGCCTGATCGCTGCATTAGCATATGGTCATACCATCCTGGTGGCAGATTTGAAAAGAAAAAATTTATTCTCGTTCGCTACAATGAAAGGCGACACGACCATGAAGTACGAGTATTATTTCCGGAAAATCTTCACGGATTCACAAAACAGGATATGGATATGCGGGGCTAGCGTGGGAATCACCCAAATTTTGGTTCCCCTTGAATTCCATCCCGACTCTTTTCCTGTTTTAGATACCATAAACCACAGGATAACAGTGGAGGTTCGTAGCTGGAAAAATACAGGAGATCATCAAAAAATCCCCGTCAATGATATTTATGATCTTGTTGAGAACAGTGATGGAAGCTTTTGGCTGACTTCAGAAGTTTCCGGGTTGCTCAGGTTTTTCCCCGGCAAAGTAGACATCCCTTTTTCATTCGCTGAAGGTGAATACAAGTCGTTGCAGGGATTGGCAAAACAAGATGAGAACAATTTATGGATCATCACCTCCAAAGGGTTATTGAACTACAACATTGGTCATCGCAGTTACAAATTATTTGATTCGAAGAACGGAGTTCCACAGGGAATCGGAGGATATTTTTTTAATGATCATGATAGTTTATTGGATGCGGGTTTTGACGGCGGCTATGTTTCATTTAATCCCAGCCGTATTCTGAAAGATACAGAACGGCCAAAAGTGATGGCAACTAAATTGTGGGTGATGGATGAATCAAGTGATTCCCTGCTTTTAAAAAAGCTGGTGCTGAGATACGACCGGAACTTTCTGAAATTCTACCTGTCATCGAATTGCTTTTCGAACAATGACCAGGTTACCTACATCTACCAGCTGACCGGCATTGATGATGACTGGAGAAATAATGAAAATAATCCGTTTATCACTTACACCAACTTGCCTCCGGGAAAGTATGAGCTCAGATTTAAGGCGGTCAACAGCGATGGTGCGGAAAGTGAAGTACGTTCGATTCCCGTCATCATAACGCCCCCTTATTATAAGACCGTTTGGTTTTATATACTCGTTATACTTACAGTATTCGCGGGTACCTACGCTTTTTACCGGTACCGGATCAGGCAAATTTTAAAAATTCAGGAAGTGAGAAATAAGATTGCCCGTGATCTGCACGACGATATTGGTTCCACGGTGGGTAGCATCAGCTTATTCAGCCAGGTGGCCAGCGTGAAGCTGATGCAGGAGAAACCTGAAGAAATACAAACTATACTGGAGAAAATAAAAACGTCATCGCGTGAAATCGTGGATAAAACCAGTGATGCAGTGTGGGCTGTGAAAGCAGGCAATGACACACTCAAAAACTTAGTCTTCAGGATGGAAAGCTATGCCGCCTCCCTGTTTGGTACAGCCGGAATACAGTTTAACATTGATTATGATCAAAGCACCAGTGAAACCAAATTGGAAATGTCGTTGAGAAAAAATCTCTTTTATATTTATAAGGAAGCGCTTCACAACATAATAAAATACGCGGTTTGTACGGAGGTAAACATCATCATTAAGAAAATCGGAAATAAGCTGGAGCTGGTTATTGAGGATAATGGAAAGGGGTTTCATCATGCCGGTATTGGTAGCGAGGGATTGGGGAATGATCCCGTTGCAAAGGGTGAAAGGTTATACAATGGCAATGGGATTAAAAATATGCAGTCACGTGCGGAGGAGATCGGAGGGAAATTGAAAATTGATTCGGTGCCGGGAAAAGGAACCAGCATAAAAGTGACGGTAAAGCTTTCACCATAAATGGTGATTGATGGCTATTCGGTTAAAATTCATTTTTGCACGATGTCAGTTTCGGAAAGCAAAATTTTACGCGTTATCATCTTTGATGATAACAGGGATGTGCGGGAGTCTGTTGAAATGCTGCTGTCCACCACGGGCGACATGGAGTTGGCCGCAGGTTTTGAATCCTGTATTAACCTGATCAAAGAGATAGACCTGCTCAGGCCTGATGTGGTGTTAATGGATATTGACATGCCAACCATGAGCGGAATAAATGCAGTGAAGCTGCTGCGTACCAAATTCCCGGCACTGCCCGTTTTGATGCTTACCGGTTTTGAAGATGATGAAAAAGTTTTCGACTCCATTTGTGCAGGAGCCAATGGGTATGTCCTCAAAAATGCAAACATGGAATCGCTCATCCACTATGTCAGGGAGGTGTTTCAGGGTGGTGCCCCGATGACACCTGTTATTGCGCGCAAAGTGCTCAACCAGTTTTCAAAGCTTCAGCCTGCCCAATCCGTGCAGGATGAATTCAATAGTTTAAGCTCCCGCGAAAAGGAAGTGCTTAATCTATTGGTGAAAGGTAAATCTTACAAGATGATCGCCGAAGAGCTCTTCATCGGGTTCGAAACGGTGCATTCGCACGTCAGCAGGATCTACAAGAAACTGCAGGTTTGCTCTGTTGTAGAGGCCGTGTCGAAGACAATTACCATCGGGAAACTGAAGTGAAATTTTCCTAGGTGCCGATATGGGGTTTGAATCAGGGAATTTGATTCTCTGCATCCGTCTTTATCCATTCGGCCTCTCCTGCAAAAGGCATATACTCATCACGGGTTCTTTTCCCATAAGGATTGCTTTGGAACACGCAGCTCTTTTTACTGATCCCTTCTGCCGCTCCGTGGCAAAACATGAGTTTGTTTCAACATAAACGATCAATCGTTCTCTGCGGCGATAGAAAGATCTATGGTGTGAGGCGCGCCACTGTGGGGCCCGCGGTGACGTTCATTAATTTCCAACTTTCTATCCATATACAAACCCATAGAATGTTGTATTACGCGTTAGCTTATGCTGTACACCCAAATGTTGTCGGCCGCAACTGAAACTTCCTGCAATTCCCAATTTTTCACCATAAATGGTGATTGCCAGATTTTCGGTTCCGCTCCATGTTTGCTGTCTAATTAAATTCAGAAAACATGAAAAACACAGACTTCTATTTCCGTCTTCGGTCATTAGTTAAACCGATGCATGTTGTGGTATTGATGCTGTCAGCATTTGGCCTGGTAAGCTTAAATGCCACCGCGCAGCCTCAATTCACACGAACTACTTTCAATGCCGCGTACACACCCATTACCATTGACGGCGGAGCAACTTCCTCCACAGCCACAGGCGATAATGCCAATGAGACCGGTATTCCTATCGGTTTTAGCTTTAACTATAACGGTGTTGCTTACACCACCATAGGATTAAGCACCAATGGGGTTGCCTGGTTTGATGCCGTAGCACCTGCTACTACAGCAGGTAATGTCAATATGGTTACCACCAGCGGGCCTAACCAAAGTCTTGCACCCTGGTTTAATAACCTCATTGACGATGTATCATCTGATATACTGTACCAGACACAAGGTTCAGAAGGCAGCAGGACATTTACTATTCAATACACCAACTATCCAACCTTCACCGGCACACCCGGCAGCAATGTACGGATGAACTGCCAGGTGATTTTGTATGAAACCACCAATGTCATTGAATTCTGCTACGGATCATTAAATGTGATTGGTGCGCAAACCACCAGCGGTGGAGCCATGATAGCTATTGAGTGGGGCGCCGGCGGCCTTAATAATTTTATTGATGCAGTTACGGGTTCATCCGTTGTGAGTCATCGCATGTTAAGTCCTTTAAGCGGCTGGCCGTCCTATAACTTTCGTTTTACGCCCGGCGCTCCCACGGCTATCCCGGCCGGATCGTATGATGTGGGGGTTGGTCAAACCTATAACAGCTTAACTGAAGCGATAGCTGAAGTAAATCACAGGGGTATTTCAGGTGCGGTTACCCTACATCTCACGGATGCCCAGTATGATACTACTTCCGCAAATGGAAGTAACATATTTCCCCTTTTTGTGGCTACTCCCAATGCTGATGCCATTAATTCGCTTACCATTTCAAAAACAGGTACTCCCGCAACATTAGCCTACAGAGGTTCGAGTATTTCAGCTTCAGGAGCCGGTTGGGGAACAGGTGTTGGCACCACCGCCATAGGACATGGGTCAGAACCACTGTTAGGCGTTTGTGCTTCTTACACAACCATCAGTAATGTTAATCTCATTACGCATGGTGCTCCGCAAACCGTAGAAATCGGGTTAGCCGTTTTTGAGCTGTTCAACAACAAGGGCGCACAGCATAACCTTTTCGACAAAATTTCGGTTGATCTTAACCGCGCCCATGGTGCCGATTATGGCATCGCGTCCTTCAGCACGGCTTCTACCGGCGGATTTGCAGGCAGCAATTCATATAACACCTATCGTGATATAAACATTAAGGACTGCAACGTCGGCATATCTCTTAACGCCCCTAATAATGCAACCGGCCCTGCTGATGAAGGGAACCAAATCATCACTTCATCCTGCAGCACCTACAATTACATTGGTGACCCCAATGTGGCGGATGATATCATTGGAGGCGGTTCTTATGGTATCTCTATTGGCGGTCAGTATAGCTTTACTATACGCAACTGTATAATTCAAAATATAACTGGCACGGCCACCACAGGTGAGGTGGATGGCATTTTGGTTGCCAATTCATGGGGGTCTAATGAAATCAGTAACAATATCATCCGCACATTAAGACGGAGCAATGCCGCGGTTAGCTCATCGCGATGGGTTTCAGGAATACGAATCTATTGGGATAACCAGGCCATGAGTTTCAAAATCTTTAATAATAGCATCAGCAATCTCCTATCATCGTATGCGGGGGTTCCTTCTACTCAGACTGGCGTTGTTGGAATTTATTTTCCGAATACCGGTCCGGGTACTGTTGCTTCTGAAATATACAACAACAGTATTAGTATAGATGGAAGCACCTTCCCCAATGCATCTTCATTGTGCTTTTCTGTCTTAAGTGTTTCGGAAACTTTTCAGATAAAAAATAATGTGTTTGCCAATTATACCACCGGGCAAACAGGAGTGGCCTATCACACTTGTTTTTATACCAACGCTGCCTCTCAATATGGGGATGCCAGCTCGCTTGCAGATTACAACAACTATTATTTGGCCGATCTGACAAATGGCTCTATTGGCAAAGCTATTTCAACCAATTATACAACGCTTGCCGCATGGCAAGCCGCCATGACAGTTAATCCAGGCACCGATGTGAACTCCCAGCTTGCCAATCCATTTTTCAAGAACAAGGAGACAGATTTACATGGCACGTACCTATCCGCTTCACTCGATGGATTGGGTACTGCACCACCTTCCTATGTCACTACCGATGCAGATTGCGAAACAAGAAATGCTCCGCAGGATATCGGCTATGATGACTTTACCAGTGGTTGTATTGCGAATGGAGGCATCGTAAGCCCTGCTTCTGCAACTGCCTGCGCCAAGGATCTGTTTGTGATGTCATCATCTGGAGTTTCGGAAGATCCCTCCGCCAGCTATCAATGGATGGTATCAGAAACTTCCGGAGGTCCGTACACAGCGGTTACCGGTGGAAGCGGTGCCACTTCAACTTCATACACAACAGGCAAACTCAAGAAAGGCATTTTCTATTATGTGCTGCAGGCAACCTGTCCGGGTGGCGGAACCGATTTCTCCAGTGAGCTTATGCTGGATGTAAAAGCCCAGCCGGCTGCAGCCATTACACCCGAAGGTCCGGTTGCGATTTGCAAAGGGGATGATGTGCTGCTCACCGCATCAGGAGGATCCAACAGGGCATATCAGTGGCTGAAAAAGGATGAACCGATTTCCGGTGCAACGGATATCTCCTATACCGCCGGCTCGAAGGGTAAATACAAGGTATTCGTAACCAATACCACAACAGGATGTACCAATACTTCTGTAGCAGTAAAAATTACCGAGTATGAAGATCCAACAGCCATTATCACACCGCAGGGACCTACAACATTCTGTGAAGGGGGAAGCGTGGTGCTGCAGGCCAATACCGGCGACGGGCTCACGTATCAATGGAGGAAAGGAAGCAATTTTATTTCCGGCGCCACACTATCCTCCTACACCGCTACCACACAGGGCAATTATAAGGTGGAGATAACGAATGCCAACGGCTGCACCAAGGCCTCTGACATTGTAGAAGTTACCGTACCATGCAAGGAAGATGGAAAAGTACCAGCTGATTTCTCCGTTTCCATATTCCCCAATCCTGCCACGGACCAGGTACAGGTAGTGACTGCAACAACAGCAGATTTTGAAGTGGAATTAACCAGCGTAACCGGCGAAAGGATGATGCTATTGAAAAATGAAAGCATAGTGGACGTATCCAAACTTGCGGCAGGAATTTACTTCCTGAAAATTTCAACGGCTGACTTTGCAGTTACGCAGAAACTGGTGAAACAGTAGAGCGAAGTCTGATGGTAAATGCCGGTATGTTCAGTTCCAGGGAGTGCATCCCAGTGACCTGACATGCCGGCTTTTTTTGCTAAACCAAAAGCCTCACTGTTTTTTTCGTATCGCAAGTGGGTTAAAAAAAAATTGAAAACCACCATGCATGTATAAAAGCAATTACTGCCAACCTCCATGTTTTTGCTTTATGGGTTGCACCGCCGCCGGTTTGCGTTGCAAACATAGCGGAGAGGTTGTGGGACACCGGGGAATTCTATCCTACAAAAGTTACAAAAACCTATGTTGAAGTTGATGAATGGTTTTTGTCCCAGGTTGTTGTAGTGGTAGGCGAGGACGCCAACCGCGGATGGTAACAAATTCAAAAGGTAGTAATGTATCAGGCATGCAGTTATGGAAACATCTTAACAAACCAATAGTATTATATTGATGCTATTCATTCTCAGCTGCCACTATTATCTTGAATACTTGAGGAAAGTCTTCCTTACTATAAAGAGTTAAGAAGTAGATTCCACCTTTTGAATTTTCGATAGCAATTGGAATTTCATTGGTGCCCGAAAGCATATTTGTCAATCTGGTATATACTAATTCACCAATTGAATTGACAACTGTAATTCTCATTGTCAGGTCTTCTGCTGTATGAAACTTTAACATGAAAGAGCCGGAATTAGGGTTAGGATAAATAGCAATTTCTTCTGCTGTTGTGTTGTCTTGCCTGCAGGTCACATTTACTACTGTAGCTTTTGATACTTTGCTGCACCCGGTTATTGTATTTGTGACCACGACTTTGTATGAACCTTCGTTGAGGACCGCATAAGTAAGGCCTGTTGCTCCGCTGATCGCGTTATCATTCAGTAACCATTGATAAGTTTGTGAAACAGCATAACTGGCGGACAATGTAAAAGGAAGTTGATTCGCACAAATGTTTTTAATGCCTCCCGGAGTAATTTTTGCTAACGGTAAATTATTAACCGTAACAGTTATACCATTGGAAGTCCCTATACCACATTCATCGATTGTAGTACAAACATAAGTGCCGGGATCCTTTGCCGTATAACTTTTTTTTGTAGCACCGGATATGATTGTTCCATTCTTTTGCCATTGATAGTTAGCTTGGGTTGAAGCAGTCAATTTCACTTTTTCTCCGCTGCAAAAATTAGTTACGCCAGCGGCACTGATACTTATTGATGGCAGCGTGCAAGAAGGGTTAAGTTGTACCAGCCAAAAATCATAACTACCATAACCAACACCCACATCACCAGTATTTTGTGATTGTGAATTACCGCTGACAATATAGCCTCCGTTGGACAGAAGTGAAGCCTGAAGCCCATAATCATCAAAACTTCCTCCCAGGCATTTTTGCCATTGAAGCGTTCCCACCGGATCACTTTTTACAATCCAATAGTCAGTTTCGCCATTTGATCCAGAAACATCGCCACTATTATTTGAATCGGCATGACCACACAGCAGAAAACCACCGTCATTACATTCAATAACGGATGAGGCCCTTTCTGCCAGGGAACCTCCGAAACAATTTTCCCACAATATATTCCCTGATCCGTCAATTTTTACTAGCCAGTAATCATAGTCACCATGGTTAGCACCAACATCGCCATTGTTATTTGAAGCGGTTTGAGCGGCAAAAATATAATTGCCATCCATGGTTGATTGTATAGACCATATTCGTTCGTCATCGTTTCCGCCGAATGTTTTTTGCCACGTTTTATTTCCAAGACTATCAAGTTTCACTACCCAGCAATCTTCTCCTCCATGATTGAAAGAGACATCTCCATTCGTGGACGAAGTATATCCAGCAACCAGCATCCCATGATCATTTGTCGGGAGTACATCATAAGCAATGTCAAAAGATGAACCACCCAGGCACGATTGCCAAAGCAAAATACCGGATGCATCCGTTTTTATTACCCATATATCGTAACTACCATGTGTAGTGCCAACATCGCCGTTATTATTTTACAGTGTGGAACCAACAGCAACATAACCCCCATCCGTGGTTTGACGTACTGAATATGCAACATCACTCCCGTTTCCACCATAGCACTTTTGCCATCCTAATTGCCCGTTGCTATCGAGTTGCGCCAGCCAGAAATCAGACGCTCCGTGATTGGTGCCTACATTGCCGCTATTATTCGAAGAAGCTTCACCGGCCACCAGGTATCCGCTTCCATTGGTATGAATTAAAGAATACCCTTTTTCCGTACCAAAACCACCCAAAGATTTCTGCCATAGGAGCGTTCCGGCATCGTCTAACTTTATTACCCAAAAATCATACACGCCATGATTTCCTGTAACTAATCCATTTGTCGAGTTAGAGTAACCAGCAACAGTAATTGAGCCATCATCGTTAATCACCATATTTTGAGCATAACCTGGTTTATCGGTGGAAGATCCACCGTAACATTTTTGCCATTGAATGGTGGGTTGTTGCGCATTAACTGTCAGTAAATATGTAAATAGAATCAGGATGGTAAAGAGTATTTTCATGGTTGAAATGGTTTTATGACTAAAAAAAATAAAGCGGTTAGGATTTAAACTCATTAATTTTGGCTGATACGAATCCGATTATGTTCATAGCCAGCAATTCTTTTTTCCAGTTATGCAATGTTTGTTTCGCGTATCCTGGCAATAAACCTGAGCTGCATAACCAGACTAAATCTAAAAGACGAGGCCGGTGAATGTTATTTTAAATACTACGCCTAAATATACATATATTCAGATATGTAAATGGAAAAATGTTAATATTTAGCAACGTACACTCGATCCTATTTGTTGTTTCGGTGAGAGTAATTCGCATGTTTTAGCTACTCAGTGGAGCCGTCTATACTTGCAATTTGGGTCAAGCGCGTGCCTTTTGTCCCTGGTTGTCGTCCCGCCCACCATTTTCAAAAGATGATCTGGAAATGAAATGGCAACATCCATTGAATCGAAAGAATGATGGCATATAAGAAATAGGCCCGCTATTCAATAACCAACGTAAACGGAAGTGGTTTCCCCAGTTTATCAATCAGCAGGAAATATACTCCTGGCGGCTGACCTGATAAATCAACCATGGTAGCTGCACTGTTTATTGCAATTTGCATAACTGTTCTGCCACTGCTATTGCAGACCTTCGCCTTTGTATTTTCAGCTGAAACGTTTCTCTTTATAACGAAAATTCCTGAGGTTGGATTCGGATAAATGGCCATCATATTATTTCCTGCGATACTGATGCCTACGGGAATCTGCAGCATACCGTAAGCATCTGTTTTCACAAAATAAGCATCAGCCATGCCTGAGCCATAACTGAATGTCAGTCCAACGGCGATAAATCCGCCGTCATTCGTAGGGATTCCTTCATACCCGCTCTCACCCATTGCACCACCGTACACTTCTTCCCAAATGGTATTCAGCTCCACATCCGTTTTACGAAGCATCAGCCTGTTTGAATCTGAACCGCAGATAAAAAAACCGCCTTCGCAGGGATAAATGGAATATTCTTTGGCTGAATTACCCGCAATGCTGTAATTGAAATCCATGATGCGTGTAAAAATGGTATCGAGGTTTTCATCAAGCCTTAAAATCCATGGATCAAATGAAAAGGACTGTCCCCATGTTGCCGAACAGATATATCCTCCTGCGGGCACCGGTTCTATGGTGATGGCTGCTTCAGCAGTAGGGGCTTCGTACATCTTGCTGATGAGCATGTTGCCTGCTTCATCATATTTTCTCGTCAGCGCATTATAAGTTCCTGATAGGGTATAACCGGCAACTACATATTCGTGTTGCGCATTTTCACAGGCATACATAAAATGACTTGTTCCGGATGATGGCAAATCATCACTCCATAGTGTATTGCCATCCGCGTCAATTTTCAGGACAATGCCGGTTGTAAATCCCGAAACCAGCCAGGCTCCCGTCAATAAATAATTTCCATCGGATGTAACAAGCACATGTTTCAATTCATCATTTCCGATGGAACCCCATGTTTTCGTCCATAGCACATTCCCTTCGAAATCGGTCTTGATCAGGTACCAGTTGAATCCTGCCGGAGTTCCCGTCCCGAATGAGTACGTATTGCATGCGATCACAAACCCCCCCTCAGGAGTTATTTTGATTGCTCCATTGGTAAACTCATTCGAGGTTCCGCCATAATGTTTGGTCCACAAAGTGTCTCCGTATTTATCTGTCCGCACTAAAAGGATATCTGATCCCCCGTTGCTGTAGCTCCAGGATCTTCCCAGAATCGCGAATCCGCTGTCGGGAAGCTGCACCACGCCTTTTGCCTCATCTGAATTGGATCCTCCAAGCCATTTTTCAAACGTGACCTGGGCCTGGGCAAAATGCAGGCAAAGCAAAAGCAAGGCGGAAGTCAGAAGTTTCATGTTGATGAGAGGGTGAAGGTGACCGGCTTGAAAGTAAAGAAAATAAGAAGACACCGGATCATCAAAATAAAAGTAGCGCAGCATGATTGCATCTTAAAATCTTTGTGGCAATCCCTTTGATCAAGTGAATGCGGTTTTGGATATTATGATGGCGAGGAGCTGGAGTGAAGAGAAAAAGGAAAAAGTTGACTGATCAAATTCAATTAGTAAGAATTCCTCTTATTCATTTCTAAACGGACCTCATTGAGATGTTGCCCGTTTCTTTTTGCTGAATCATTTGTCTGTTATTAAATCCCGGAATATTTTAATAACCACATTTGTATGGAAGAAGTCATAATTTCGAATGCAAAGATCATTGCGCTCAGGTTCATTATTTTTGAATCAATTTTTATCAGCCTCGCCATGGAAATCAAAGAATCGAATATCACCATCAACATAAAAGATATGGACAAATCCATTTCCTTTTATGAAGCAATCGGTTTTAAGACAGTGGCCCGTTGGGGAAATTACTATGGGCAGTTGACTGCTCCCGGAATTATTATCGGTCTGCATCCGGTAAGCAGTGAAGTTTTGAACGACAATTCGGGAAATGTGTCGATCGGATTTACTACCGGAGATATCACAGGAGCAAAAGCTGAGCTGGAAAAATTGGGTGTTCAAACATTGTACAGGGAAGAGGAAGGAGGTCAATTTCTTCACTTCAAAGATCCGGATGGAGCTGCGCTGTATTTCATCCAGCCTAAATGGTAAATAGACAGTACATCGCTAAGCTTGCGAAAACTTCCCACCGTCCCCGTGTCTCCGCAAGTGGTTTTGCGCTGTGAGCCAGCGTGGCACGGGCGAGTTCTATCCTATAAAAGTTGCAAAAACATATAATGAAATAATAAAGTGTTTTATCCCTGGTTGATGGAGTGGTTGGCGAGGACGCCAACCACGGACGACAATGAGTGAACTGTTTGTGATTGAGTTTGCCCTCGCCCTTGCACTCGTTCTACCTGATATTAATATGTCTGAAAGCCGATCCGGTCAATGGTTATGAACGTTTTGAACATCTTTGATTGTAAATCGGGACGCTCGGAAGAACCATGCTTTATACCACCCTGATTCAGATTCTACGATACCAACTCACTGCACTTTTTCAATTGCCTTTTCCAATTGATCATCGATTTCCGCTGCGATATCTTCTCCGGTGTTATGAATTACGATATCGGGAATCATTCCGATTCCCTCATAGGAAATGCCATCAGCAAAAACAATCTTTTGCGGACCCAGGGTATAGTACCATCCATTCTGCAATTCACGCCCGATTAATGTCGAATGTGCTCCATTGGTGGTGTCGCCAATCTGGATAATTCCGGGTATCACTTTCAAAGCCATGGTAGCACGCTCACTGGCACTGATGGTATAACGGTCGGTGAGCATTACCAGCGGTTTGTCAAAATATTCACCCGAAGGTTCGAGATACCAGTCCCACCAGGGCTCAAAATCATTTTTACCGGGACCGTTCTTGGTAGCTGAATGAAAAACCAGCCTTCGCTGATTGGTGAATCGCCCAAAGTATTGCATGGCCCACGTAAAATCACCTCCGTAACTGTGTCGCAGATCAATGATCATTCCTTTGGCATCAGGATATTGGCTGATCACCTCATCCAGGATCGGAACGTTGTCGGCGATGAAGGTGAAATACAAATAAATGATGTCGCCGTTGATCAGTCCATACACATAACCCAGGCTGTCTTCGCCTTCAAAATTACCCCCGAGGTATTTTTGTTTGATTAAACCAAGATTCCACAGTGAAAAACCTACAGAATCGCGGTAGATATGATTGCTTGCAAACTGTTTTCTGCCGGGCGCAATTAAATTGATGTGCCCGTCATCCAATGGTGTGAGCATGGAACAGAGGATACTGAATAACTGATCGTCTGATGTAGTTTCATTTACCTGTGGTGCATATACCTGGTACATCGAATCCCAGTTCAGCCCCCGTTGTTCAAAAAGAGCATAGTATTCATTGAAATCATTCCAGAACTGGTCGAACACCGCAACAGGCTGGTCATCAGGTTCCCTTTTGAAAAGAATTTTCTTACAGGAACTTAAGAGCGCGATCATGGCAATGAAACAGAAGGTCTTTTTCATTTAAATTTTTTTGTGACTGTTGTTTTGTAAGGCAGATTGATTGGAGTAATGAATTGCCTCTGTCTGCTTTTTGCAGGAGGTTGATACACTTTCCCGGGTTGGCCGGGCATGAATAAAAGCATTTCTGATGCTGCGCCTGAGTTCATCCTTAAAACATAAATGTTATTTTCAAATCCAAATCATTACGGAAAGCCGTAAGCGTTTTCGGTTTTGTATTCCTCAGATATTCCAACCGGTATATTCCTCCCACCTGCCACCTTTTTGCCAATTGATAATTGTACTCCGCATCCAGGTTCAGTTTCTGTAACCTGTTCACCGTTTGAATCTTACCGTCACCGATGTACCGCAACAGCGTCTTAAATCCATTGTGATCAGCATTATTATGCATGTATTCATCGTCGTTGAGTGCATAAGGGCTCCTGGAAACCCAGCTGATCAGCGGAAAATAAGCAGTGAACAGCAACTCCTGCTTTTCACCAATGAGCAATTGTTTCCTGGCTGCCGCTGACAATGAAAATTGGCCAAGGTATCCAAAGGTGCCGAAGCCTCCGTACAGGTTGTCAACCGAGTTGATCTGGTTATCTGCCATACCACCTGCCGACCAGCTGCCGTGTTCAGTCAACTTTATTTTTTCAAGAAAGCCATAATGCACACCAACCCATGTGATGGATGTCGGAGCGGTGGTGTAAGTAGTTACTTCAAAGCCGGACAGGTACTCATAGTCATCATGCCAGCGTGCTTTGTAGCGCGCAAATGTGATTGCGGCAATGTGCCATCTGTGGCTGTTCTCACTGGAATATTGCAGGCTGCCGTTAAGAAAGGAAAGATCATGATACACCATGGGCGAGAATAAAAGATCCTGCCGGTGAATGAGATCAAGCCCGTACTGAATGCTCAGATCGTTGGAAGCGCTGGTATTTTTCTGGGCAATTCCGGTAACCGGAATAAGAAACGAGAGGAGTAACAATCCCAATTTCATTTGCGACACATTTTAATTCTATTAAATGGTTAATTTCATGTATAAACGTAAAATCTTCCTAAAGTTACAGTGCCTGTCTGCTTTTGTTGACATAAAATGCACCTGTTGAAAGTTTTTAGTTCGCATGAAGCGCCTTACTTTGAACAGCAGCTGTTGGACACACCTGCGCCAGCTGCTGTAACACTTGCCAGTATCAGCAATAGAAAATCCCCTGATATGATAACATTCCCCGTTAGTCCGGATTTGTAATCACAGTTGTTCGAAACCTTTGGAATCATTGACGGGATTGCCTTTCATTCAAATCTCGCCCGAAAAAGGAGAGTGCAAAACTTAATCTCGAATAGTCATGAATTATTTTCCCCTTGGGAGCAAGCAGTTACTACAATTACCCCATTTCATTTTCAGTTGAAAAGCCATTCAGGTAAACTGCCTGAAATGTAATTCTGGTGAGGCTTTGCGCATGTTTCGAACAGTTTTGATTTGTAATCCGGACTTGTTGAGAAGAGGATTTTTAATCCTCTAAACACCAGAATCTTCATCTCTCGTTAATCCGGATTTGTAATCATGGCTGTTCAAAATCCGGAAACGTATCACGACGGAATTATGGATCCCGGCCGGCAGCGTAAGAGTGTATCGTATAGTGTGCTTGCAGCCGGTCTTGTTCAGTTTAGACCTTTTCAAAAACCAACCGGTAATGATCCATAATTTCACGCTCAAAGCAAACCCTGTTGGGGCTCACCCTAAATACAGCTACCTGGTGCCGGAATTCCTTACTGAGCAGGTATCTTGGTATCAGCGAAGCATACAACCTGTATTTCTTCAGGTTAAATGCTCTGAACTTTTTTCTCCATTGTCCTATAGTTTCAATGTAAT
The DNA here is from genome assembly GCA_044227805.1 of Chitinophagales bacterium. Classification (GTDB taxonomy): domain Bacteria; phylum Bacteroidota; class Bacteroidia; order Chitinophagales; family UBA10324; genus JACCZZ01. The sequence continues at coordinate 26,202 of JBGAWA010000013.1, forward strand.
CCAACCTTCCGCTGCTTTTGGAAATCAATTTAAAATAGGGCTCAGCATTTCGAACTACCATTTCAGGACCATAAGGAATCCACGATCCGGGAAATTCTTTCACCATCAGTGCAAGCACATAAGCATCGGATGCTTTATCAGCGTTGATATCAATCTGTTCAAAGGGAAGCATGTTTTTGCTGAATGTCATCGTCTGCATATAAAAGCGTCCGCCAACCGGCAAAAGGTTAAAGAGGGTTTTGAAAAAATTTCGATACACTGATTCCTGTTTTCCTGCCTTCCATTCTTCCACTGAGCAGAAATGTTCCAATCCTCCCACGCAGGTAATGGCGTCAAATGTTCCGAAATCATCGGGAGAAACGGTGCGGCAATCTTTCACTACCACATTTAACCCATTTGCCCGGCATGCTTCCGCCTGTCCGTGAGATAAGGTAAGCCCGATGCTTTCTGCCTGCCGCTCTCTGGTAATATATCTTGAAAACGGGCCCCAGCCACAGGCCATGTCGAGCACTCTCGAACCTTTGCCTATTTTTAAACTATCTGCTATAAATTGATGCTTAGCTTGCTGTGCCTTTTCAAGTGAAATAGAAAAATCACCGTCATATTTTGCACCGCTGTAGTCGCCGGTTTCGCCAACGCTCAGGCGGAATATTTTATCGATGGTAGTGTATGTGAAATCCAGGTCTTTCTGATCAGCCATATTTATGCTTTAAATGTTATACCTCCGGTAAGCCCATGATCCGGGGGTGTAATCTTATCCTGTTTTCCTTTCTTGAATTTTCAGTTGAGGTTACAACCGTTTAAGAACTTAATCAGGCGGACAGCAATAAGCGAAAAGTACGATAATTTTTTTGAGCAATTACCTCCCGTTAGTTCGGATTTGTGATCACAGGTGTTCGAAATGCCTTCAAAAACTCAAACCCCAAACGAGCAAACAGACCTAAACTCTTTTGGAAATGGACTCCAACTTATAGGGGTCTAAGACAATACAATTTATGAAAGCTGCTTTGAATCAAGAACGCTTTGCAATGAACCCATCTTAGCAGGTGTTTCGTTAGATACTACAGATTGTATGGATCAACTGGTAAGCATCGCTGCAGCCAATGCTCAAGCTTCCTACCAGTCCTATTTGGATTCTGTCACCCAGGCATTTGTTACAAATTATATCACTGAATGCATGGACCTGAATGAAACATTCAATGTCAAAGCACCTTACAACGAACATCACTTCACCCTTTATTATTATGATCAGGCTGGTAACTTAGTTAAAACCATTCCTCCACGGGGAGTGGATACTTTAAGCGTTTCAGAACGCGCGGCCGTTGAAGCGCACCGAAGTAATCCAGCTAGCCCGGCTAAATATCCAAAACATGTAGATTCCACCCGATATTGGTATAACACTTTGAATAAACCTATCAAGCAAAGTACTATTGATGGGGGTATTACTCAATTCTGGTATGACCGCATTGGAAGACTTGTTGTTTCTCAAAATGCTAAGCAAGAACCTGATGATCTTTACAGCTATACCTTATACGATGATTTGGGACGTATAAACGAAGTGGGGCAACTCAAGCAGAACCATGTGATGATAACCGATACCAGTATCAACCCCATAAAGCTTAGCTTATGGATTGCAAATGGTACAGAACGCGAGCAGGTGACCCGTACTTTTTATGATGAACCAATTACAACCATCCCCGATTTCTCTCAAGACAACCTACGCAACCGGGTGGCTACCGTTACATTCCAGGAAGTTTACGACACCGATGAGGAAGTATATAACCATGCATCTCATTACAGCTACGACATTGCAGGAAACGTAAAAACATTGGTACAGGATATTGTGGAACTGGAAGACTATGTCCAGCGATTTAAACGAATTGATTACGAGTATGATCTTATCAGCGGTAAAGTAAACAAGGTCCATTATGAGAAAGATTCCGTGGACCAGTTCATTCATCAGTATGCGTATGATGAAGAGAACCGTTTAATCCAGGCCAAAACCAGTGCCGATGGACTGCTTTGGGATATAGATGCTGATTACCAGTATTATGCCCATGGCCCATTAGCCCGCATAGAACTTGGAGAACGACAAGTACAGGGCATTGACTATGCTTATACCCTTCAGGGGTGGTTAAAAGGCATCAATGGTCTTGATCTTAACTTATACAGGGATATGGGAAGAGATGGAAATACCGGCGCCTCAGCTAACAAAAAGATTGGGCGCGATGTGTATGGAATGGTAATTGGATACTTCGAAGACGACTACTACCCGGCCGGAGGCAATTCAAGAAACTTTGAGCCTTCTTATTCACCCTCATCGTTTAGCAGTGCCAGCCCCAGTCTCTATAACGGCAATATCCGCAACATTGGCTACACGATCAAAGGACTTACCCCACTTACCATCGGTTATGCCTATAAATATGATCAATTGAACCGGCTTGCTGAGGTAAAACCGTACGATACCTTTAACTCCAGCAACTACAAATGGACTACCAGTGGCAGTGGCATGACCTCCTACAAGGAAGAGCTCAGCTATGATGCAAATGGAAATATTCTTACGTATCTTCGTAAAGGAGCTCCCTTGCAGGTCAACATGGATAACATGACGTATAACTATGTTGCAGGCACCAATAAATTGGTTCAGGTAGAAGATGCAGTGAGCGCTTCAAATTATTCCATTGACATTGATCAACAGGTGAGCACCAATTACCTGTATGATAACTCAGGGAACCTTATAAAGGATAAAAAAGAGAAACTCGATATCACCTGGACGGCTTATGGAAAAGTGGATTCGATTTACAATGATAATACAGACCTTGCCATTAATTTTGGATATGATGCTTCACAGAACAGGTTGTCAAAGCGGGTAATCACAACAGCCAGTAGCGACACCGTCACCAGCTACTACATTCGTGATGCCCAGGGAAATATAATGGCCATTTATGAGCTACAGGATGATACGGTCAGATGGATCGAACAGGATTTATATGGAAGCTCCCGTTTAGGGGTTTTGAATCCTGATTCTGTGGTTTATCCCCCAACAACCTACTCTCAATTTTTCCATCATCTCCAGGGCAAAAAGCAATACGAACTCACAAATCATCTCGGTAATGTTTTGACGACAATTAATGATCGAAAGATCGGAAAAGACACTACTGCTGATGGCACGTATGACTATTGGTTGGCCGCTCAAATCAGTGGTCAGGATTACTATTCGGGCGGGATGGTAATGCCGGAGAGGAGTTTCTCCTATCAAAACTATGAATTTGGGTTCAATGGAAAGCTAAAAGATGATGAAGTAAAAGGGATAGGCAACAGCTATGATTTTGGTGCGAGGATCTATGATTCCCGATTAGATAGATGGCTCAGTGTTGATCCTTTACAACAAGAATATCCTGGCATTTCTCCATTTGCATTTGCTCTCAATACTCCTATTCAAGCACTTGATCCTGATGGAAGGCTTGTCATCTTTGTGAATGGATTTATGCCAAAACAATGGGCACAAGAAGGTAACCACCCAAGTGGTGCATATACAGGGGAACCATTATACAGGCCATATCCTACTTACGAATTCTCAACTGGCAATCAGCCAACCTACTTAGGAGAAGGTTTTTCCTATTGGGATGGAGTCGATGACATGTTCATGGATCGGTTTGTTGACCATAAAAGTGTTTATGTAAATGGTTCAGATGAAAGAACTTCAGAAGCAACAGATAGGTATAATGCTGGAATGGTTACTGGGCAACAACTTATTCAGCAAATATTAAGTGGAAATATTACTCTTGCCACAGATGAAACGATCAAGATAGTTGGCCATAGTCAAGGTGCAGCTCATTCTGCAGGAATGGCTTATGTTCTTGATGAAGCCTACCATAATGGAATCATTAAAAATCCGGTTGAGCAGATTTATTTTCTAGCTCCGCATCAACCGACAGAATTTAATACTCCTGATGGAATTTTTTCCGTCCAATACTCCAGGAAAAGCGATCAAGTTTCTTCCAAAGGGTTAATATCATCTGAATTTGTTTCAGGTGGTTCAGAGTTTGGAAGAATCCCAAGTGTTTCTGAATTTCAACCTTTACGCGATATAACTGGCAACCGTGGTGGACATAATGTTGGTACATTCAAAGAGATATTTGCTACAAAAGAAGGTGAATTTGGTTCCGTAAGAAGGTCACTTAGCGACATGAAGAAAGAAATCGGTGAATAAATAAACGTACTAGGATATGAAGAGAAGGTTGCTGATCAGTTTATTCATTCAGGTAATTTGGATTACACCATCCTGCTCGCAGATGAAAGAGGAAAAGCAATTGAAGTGTTTTTATGAGGAAGTTGAAAGACTGAAGCCCACATTCGACTATATGAATGTAATGAAAAACTTTCAGGATACTATGAACAGTTGGATTGAGAGGGATATTAAGGCAGTCAGATATTTAAAACGAGAAGAATGGAAAATATCCGAGGCGGTTTTTTTCAATAAAGACAAATCAAAATGCTACTGTATGCTACAATTGATCCTGATACTTCTGCGGTACATGATGATACAGAATTGTAGGAGCAGAAAAAATTAGCAATGCATGGCAGTTTTATATTCAAGCATATCCCAATATTGCTTTTAATAGAAACGATTTGAGCTCAAAAACAACCCTTCACTGCTGATACAATGTTTTATTACGTAACCAAAGACTTAATAGATGACGGTTACTTTCACAAGAACAGTTGTGAGATTAACTATAGCTACATTGACAGTGACATTTGGTTTGCAGATTGGATGCGACAGAAACATCAGGAATTTCTACAGAGCAAATGGTAACAATTTGTTTACCCTACATATTGTTTGTCATTACTGAAACACCCTTTAATTTTTCCTTTCATGAAAGTAGTGAGCGCGGTTATACCTTATATGTTTGGGGAAAGGAGCGGAATATATGTGGGAGTTTTGAATCCTGATTTGGTAGTTTATCCGGGAACTGCATATTCGCAGTATTTCCATCATTTACAAGGGAAAAAGCAATATGAATTAACCAATCACCTTGGAAATGTTTTGAACACCATCAATGATCGAAAGATTGGGGTAGATACGGCGACTACTGATGGTCATTATGATTACAGCCAGGATAATGACGGCAATGAAATTATCATGTCGCCAGATGCGTGGCATAAGCAATACGAAAATCAATCTACAATAAGCGGACAGAACTAATGAGAAATTTAGTTTTACTAGGATTATACATTCTGAGTTTTACTCAATGTAATGGACAACAGCTAGAAGAAAGCATTGTGCTTTTGCCGGAAGGATATACTGGACCTGTCGCCATTATTTTTAGCCAGAAAGAAGGAGTTGAACCAATGGTTGAGAATGGAAAACACGTATACGAAATACCAAGCTCCGGTATACTTAGAACAACGGTTGAAGCAAACATGCAAATAGCGGGACATGAATACTATTATGTAAGTATAAATGAAGAAAGAATCCCAATTGAGTATCTCTTACCTAAAGGACTGGAAAATATAGGCCGAACTTTATCCGAGAGCAACTTAAATGAAAATGCAAATTACATTGCCGGTGAAGAAATGAGCGGACTTAGCAGTGGCAGTAGAGTCCGTCTGTTTGTTGCTGGAAAAGTAAGTGAGATGGAAACACTTGGTCAAGAAAAATATGAGTTTCTTTTTAAACTTGAGTGAAAGGAATTGTTACTTTCTATAGCTTTGCTGGTTCTGCAATCTCGCATGTAAGCATCCATTACATTGATAAGCTCGGTTTGTTTAGTTATGGGCAGCTTTGCAATTTCTGCTTGTCAGGCAAGTGGAGCAAATTACAAGGATTACTAAGTGGGTGTGATAACTTACTTACTCGTAATGACCCGGATCAGCTATTTACCTGACTTTTGATCAAGTATTTTTCCAGTCTGTGGTTCAATTGTTAGTCTTGTTCCATCCCAATTTGTAAGAATAACATTTTTATTATTCTTCATGATTTTTACATAACTACTATCTTGTGGAACTAGTTTAACTTCGGGAACCTGCCACAATATATTTCCTTCAAGATCCACACAATATACGTTTCTTCCCCCTTTAAAATAGTCTCTTCCAAGTAGGATAACAATTTCGTTATCAAATTCAATTGCAAGTTCAATCGGAGATTGAAATTCCTTTATTCTCTGGCTGTTTTTAGTTATTGCGTATTTCAATTCCATTTATTTCAAATCTTTTGGTTTACCGAATGATGATATTGGTATTTCCTCAATTAATTCATACTGAGTACCTCCACCTTTTGATCCCCAATTAGCTTTCTCCCCAGCAATACCAGTTCGCATGGGAGTTCCAGAAGGAACCTGTACATCTACAATCTTGTTAAGAATGTGTTCCAAAGCTAGTTTATCCTTAATTTTTTCCGGGCTTAGCATATTGCCATCAGCATCTAATAAATCGGATTTCTTTGCCAACCATTTCCCTGAAGCAGAACCACCCTCCGTATCACTAAATAATCTCACAAATTGTTCTTCAGTTTCTGTGGTAAATTCAATCACTTGGCTTCCTCGTTTATACGGACCGTATTTGCCAGCCTTCAAATAATCTGTATTCGCCAAAGTTGAGGTGATCTTTTTTATCTTTCCCGGCGCCTTTAAGAAATCTCCGAATGGAAAAAATCCAACCCCTGCAAGAAACATTCCTACTTGATCATCGCTTCTGTAGGCATCTTGGAAGTCATACACATCTTGTATCCAGCCTAAGGGCGATATACCAACCAATAATTCTATTGTCAGTTGATTAACCTGCTGTGCTGCATCGTTTTGACCATACAATATATCAGATGCTTGAGTAAGAGTCAATCCTGAGGCTTTTGACATTAAGATTACTTCTGATAATGTTGGTCCAGTTTCTAAGCCTTCCAACTCATTCCTGTCTATTAATCGGTTTGAACTGAATGAATATGGGCTCAACCAGGGATATTTAGCACTGAGAGGATCAACTGACCAGAAACGTATTAATCTAGGATCGCTTATACGGTACTTAAAAGCGTAAGAATTTGCGGCACCATAAATCTCACTATCGGTCTCCTGATTTTGATAACCGAATCTATAGCTAATGATGTTAAAATTCCTTCCAGGCATTACCATCCCGCCCGGATAGTAATCTTGACCACTAAAAAGGCTCTTATAATTCACATTCATATGGAGACTAAATTGCTGGATAAATTTATAGTTTTATTGAAGATTATCGGCAATAAGTTACGTACCACTTACAATGCGGGTCTACAAAGAAGGAGGGCAAAGATGGCAGGAAGACCTTGGTCAGATTGCTCTGGAATCGGGGGGCCAATATTGCTAGATTATACAAAGAATCAAATTACTATTTGAAGCTTATCGATTTCAATATTTTAATAATTTCCTCTTTCTGTTCCGGGTAAAATTTATCAGTAAACACTGCAATAGTGCTCTTAGTAACCGTGTCCGTGTAGACACCTCCCACTCTTCCTCGAATGCTATCCGCATTGACAAACAACTTTACACTTGTTTTGCCACTTTTGTAATATGTAAAATCGGTGTTCTTTAAATACTGTGGTATTACAATTGGAGTAGTTTTTCTTCATGCTATCAAATTCAAACGTACACAAATAATCATCATTTGGGTACAATTTTTTAAGACTATCACCAATCAACCTCACAATGGACCAATCTCGACTCATTTAAATACTTACCAAGCGGAATAGAATCCCTTGATGAATTTTTATCGCAGAATAAACATGGAGGCATATATACTTTATGATAATATTGTATGTATTCTTCTTGATTCGGAAACAGTGGTGGGTTAATAACTGATATAGTGTCTATATGAATTACTATTGAATCTTTTTCAAGTATTCGATGATCGTTCACTTCTTTTAAATTCCATTGTTTGGGAGCAACAAGTGTAAATCCACCAAAATCCCAAATCTTGGTTTTATCAAAATGATTAGAATTACAACTAAATGCAATCAACGCCAGGCCCAAGAAAGTTATAATGTCTCTTTTCATAAACTATTTTTTCTTATCCTTATCGGATTGATTGAGTACTAAGCGTCCTGCGGTACTTATATATTTTCTATTCAGTCCTTGTTTCTCACTGTTTCTAACTAAATCGCCTAATTGTCCCAGAGTCATCCCATCAGGATTATTAGCGAGTTTAGATGATTGTTGTCCCCAATCCAGTGGATTAAATGCATCTTGATAATTCATAAAATTGTAATTTAGGCTATTACTATTATAGTCGCCTCTTTGACCGCCAATCTCTCCGATAACTCCATTATTTAGATTCAAATCCTTATCAAGGTTTATGTTTGGAAGTTCAAAGGGATGTACAAACCCTCCAGTATGCCCAAGTTCATGGGATAATATTGATTTTGCTCCTAATGTAGATCCACTTTCATTAATCCAATCGGCATTTAAACTTATGCGCATACCTCCAACCTCTCCATATCCAGCCACATTTTTCCCAGAAAATTTATCTCCATTCTTTATCTCAATTAAGTGATCCGTTGGCTTCACATTGTAAAGTGTATTCGATTTCGCATCGTAAGATGCTTGTTGTATATTAAATTCCATATTCCATGACAGTTTTGAGCTTACATCGCTCCCTGTAAACAACTTTTCAACATCGCTCTTATAATTAGCCACAAGTTTATCCATATCAATACTTTTGGAAGATAAATTGACAATTTTTGCATTTACAGTTATGTTAATTATTGTATACCCTGTTTTTAAATCATAATGGGTCGTTATTACCCAATCTTTACTATTATAATCTTTAAAAATTATAGGGTTATTTCCACAAAAACTGTAAGTACTCAATCTTGGATATTTTCCTTCAAGCACGTCGGGTGAATTCCATCGTACGAGTCTTGGGTTATATAGTCGATCTCCGAAATCATAGCTGTTTCCTGAACCACTTAATTCTTCATCTTTCAATTTCCCATTGAATCCAAACACATAGTTTTCATAGGAGAAACTCCTGTCCGGCATTACCATCCCGCCCGAATAGTAACTATTCATCCCAAAAATGGTATTTGAAAAATCCATAAGTAAGGATAGACGATGAACTTATCGAGTTATTTGTGTTTATACATTAGTAGCCTGCCACTCTGACGTATTCTAATTTAAAAAAATTAAACATGATTTATGATCAATTATTTAACATTGCAATCGAAGTTGCACTTTATGTCTGGCTTAAACGCAGGTAGTTCTTTTCAATGAAATAAATCAGAATCTACATCTGGACTAAATTTAGCTATTTATGTGATAGTATTCGATATACAAACACTTTGCAATTCGGAAGATTTTCCTGCAAGACTTGTAGCTCATTAAGTTTCCCATAAGTTTCCAAAGATTTAAATTCACGATCTGCGATTGGATTATTTGCCAGTCTTAGGGATTTCAATAATTTTAATTGAGACATGCATTCTGGGAACGCTTTAACAGAATTAATTCTATTATAATTAAGACTCAACTCCACCAAATTATTTAGCTGGCAAATTTCATTGGGAATGATAATAAATTTATTTTCGGATAATATCAGTCGTTCCAAATTTTTCAGTTTTCCAATTTCGCTTGAAGATTATCTAAAGCTGTTCCTACCACTAAATTCTTCAGATTTTTTAGTATAAATATTGGGAGTCAGAAGTGAAAAACTGTCATCAATACAAATTAATGTCCTCTAAACTTTTCAATTGGTCAATAACATCCGGTAACCGTTCAATGTTACAATCAATTAATTCAAGTTCGGTTATCTGTAAATAAGATAGCTTTTTCAGTGCATCTGGAAGATTAAGTAGATTCAGTCTTATGAACGATACTCTTTCTAAATTTTTCAATTCAATAATTCTAGGATTAATATGTTGAATTGTGTCATCTCTTAGATATAAGGCTTTTGCAGTAAGTGGGGTTTTTAGAGCATCGTCAATGTTTGAAAATACAGTTATTTCTTTTTTGTGATTCAAAACAGTTGGTGCATTACCACTATCTAAAGGTGGGTTGTTACCATTGATCCGACAGTTGCTGAATAGAGCAATCACGAACACAGTTAGAACTTTAAAAAGCATATCATTTATTGCCATGGCCCATATTGCTTAGAGTCAGTTAAATTAGGTGGTGGCATTCCACTATCCATTTTTTCCTTTTCACTAAATCCTGCTAGATTTAAATCTTTCGCAATAATCACTCCTGAATTGGATCCTTGCTTTAAGATATAATCTCCTATGGCATTAATATGGACGGGTAACACCTTGGAGAGGGAACTTGGTGCGGTTCCCATAGCATCTCTTGAATCAACTCCAGGCATGTTTTTACCCGTCACATAACCACTTTCATGACAATTCCAGCATGGTATATCTATATATCTATCTCCAAATCCCAGCAAATGTCCAGCCTCATGTCCATAGGGAATATCGTCTGTACCATTATGAAAACTCCAATGGCCATATTTGCCTTCGGTAACGTAGGATCTCTTGATTCCATTTTCATCTGGTCCTGAAAAATCATCTGAAATACTTATATAATTATTACCAGTATTATCGAGATATCCAACCAACTTAGCTTCAGTATCATTTTTAAAATCAATATTTTGAACCTTGACATCAAACTTAATATTGTATTCTCCTTTATAAGTGAAGTTTTGGAGCCCCCATGTGGACATGATTTCATTTTGTACTTCCAAAGCTTTTGATTCTGTAACCCCTGGACCATAAATATATATCGTTGTGGAAATGGTTATTGTATTTCCATTGATTGAATACCTTGCGTCTCTTCCATCAGGATCAACAAAAACTATCGGATTACTTTCAAATGCCAGATAAGGACTAAAATTGGGATAATTCTTGAAATTAGGATCAATGCTGAACCATTTAGATAATCTCGGATCATAAATTCTCTCACTAAAGTCGTAGCTATTTCCAGACCCTTTCACCTCATCATCTTTTAGCTTTCCATTGAATCCGAAACCATAATTTTCATAGGAGAAACTCCTCTCCGGCATTACCATCCCGCCCGAATAGTAATCTTTTTTGTACAGATCCATACTAAAAGTCTTGTTCAGATTGGTGATGCTTAAATGCATATGGAGTATTGTTCATTCCTACATGAATTAATAGCAACTGTTTCACTTCTGGTCATGTAGGTTTCAAATGTGAAAATCACGGACAATGAAATACAGAGTTTTAATGTAACGGCAATTCTTCCCACCCATCTGGTGGAGCATGTATGCTATCGGAAACAGGCTGATCAAACAATATTTCACTATTGTCGGGATCAGGAGGATAATAGCGCACATAAAAACGCTTACCCATCACTTGAGATGGTTTATAACTATGTGGCGTTGCTAAACCACTATATTGAATTCCATTTACAATGTAGTCAAAATAGTAAAAATAACTAAAACCTCTAGTATCAAATTCAGTTACTAAACCGATTGTATATTTACTATCACTCACTATTTTTTTATTATTCACTATCAGCTTGCCAGCTATCAAAATAATTGTGACAAATAAAAGAATAGCGAATAATTTATCGAACCATTTCATCACTCTCATTCCCCCGTTAGTCCGGATTTGTAATCCGGACTTATTGAGAAGAGGATTTTTAATCCTCGTAACAATCGGATGTTCCACGATTTTGAATTCATAAGAATAAGGTTCTGCCACCTTTCGCATGACCATTCGATTCCGAAAGATGTAAATATTATCTCGCAAGTACAACATTAATCAATCCTTTACCACCAGCATAATCAATTGCTGAGCTCAAGGCATAATGATGTGGCTCATTAACGAACCCTGCATTTACAGCATTGTAATGAATATAGTCGAGTTTCTGATCCATAAAGTGCTGGGTAATGATCTCGTCAGGATGATAACCATCCTGCCATACTTTATAATCCTTAATTTTTCGATTCACTCTGCCTGCAAACTCAAAGGCACTCATCAACCAATCTTGTCTGCTTTCATTTATTTCACCAATCGTTTTGACCAATGCTTTAGAAGTATGTTTCTTGAAATCTCTCATAATATCTGGCAAGGTAATCGTGCTATGTTTTGTGGTGGAAATCATATGCAAATGGCTCGGCATCAGGCTCCATGCAAATATGATTAGTCCCTTTTCACGCTGGCAATATTTTAGTGAGTCAATTACCACTTCCTGAAGCTCTCTTCTGGTAAACAAATCAATCCATTGAACAATGGTGGATGTACTAAAATAGATTCCCTCTGGATTACTTGCTTCATACTTAAAGCCCATAATAATTGAATTTTATATTCTGGAAATAATAAAATGGAATGGGATTGGAAATCCCTTTTCTCAATAAGTCCGGATTACAAATCCGGACTAACACCTCCTCTCACCCCGCCCAATTCTCCTTATCCAAACTCCGGTACTGAATCGCCTCTGCAAGATGTTCCACTTTAATATCTTCGCTACTTTCCAAATCTGCAATCGTTCGTGATACTTTGAGAATGCGATCATACGCACGTGCTGACAATCCCAATTTCTCCATAGCAGTTTTTATCAACTGATCTCCGGCAGCAGGCAGTAAACAATACCGCCGCATCATCTTTGTGCTCATCTGTGCATTGGAATGAACGTCTTTATGTTCTGCGAAACGTTTTTCCTGGAAGATGCGGGCTCTTACGACACGCTCACGAACGCTGTCACTTTTTTCTGATAGTTTGATATTGGCCAGTTCACGAAAGGGAACAGGAGTTACTTCTACATGCAGATCAATGCGATCAAGCAATGGACCTGAAATACGATTCAGATATTTCTGAACAACTCCTGATCCGCAGACACATTCCTTTTCCGGATGATTATAATAACCACAAGGACAAGGATTCATGGAAGCAATCAACATGAAACTGGCGGGATAGTCAACAGAGAATTTGGCGCGTGATATGGTAACGCGCCGTTCTTCCATAGGCTGCCGTAGCACTTCCAACACGGTACGTTTGAATTCCGGCAACTCATCCAGGAACAGCACACCATTATGCGCCAGCGAAATTTCACCGGGCTGCGGATTCATGCCGCCACCCACCAGCGCCACATCACTGATGGTGTGATGAGGAGAACGAAAGGGCCGCATAGAAACCAGGGAGGCTTCGGCGGGTAACTTCCCGGCTACGGAATGAATCTTCGTCGTCTCCAGCGCTTCATGCAATGAAAGCGGTGGAAGGATGGTTGGCAGACGCTTCGCCAGCATCGTTTTTCCGGCTCCGGGCGGACCAATCAGTATCACGTTGTGGCCACCGGCAGCCGCAATTTCCAAAGCGCGTTTGATGTTCTCTTGTCCTTTTACATCGGAAAAATCAATGTCTGAATGATTCTGTTGTTCTGAAAATTCCTTGCGTGTGTCAACGATGGTCTGCTCCAGCTCCTTTTCTCCATTAAAGAAGCCGATCACCTCACCAATGCTTTCCGCGCCATATACCTTCAGGCTGCTCACGATGCCGGCTTCACGGGCATTTTGTTTGGGAAGAATGATGCCTTCGAATTCCTCTTTGCGGGCTTGTATGGAGATGGGCAGCGCACCCTTGATGGGTTGCAGCGAGCCATCAAGCGACAGTTCACCCATGATGATAAAACGGTGCAGCCGCGAAGTCTCCACCTGGTTTGTCGCCGCAAGAATACCAATGGCAATGGTGAGATCATAAGCGGATCCTTCTTTGCGGATATCGGCAGGAGCGAGGTTGATGACAATCTTCCTTCTCGGCATCCGGTAGCCGCTGAATTTAATAGCCGATTCTACACGGTGCAACGACTCTTTTACCGCATTATCCGGCAGTCCGACAATAAAATAATGAATGCCCTGGCCCACGCTCACCTCTACGGTAATGGTCATTGCATCAATGCCGCTTACGGCGCTGCCGAATGTTTTTACCAGTGAATTCCTGGGATCATCGGATTCAAATGTCTCGATGGTTTCTTCATCTTCTTCATACATAACATATGGATTGTATTGAATAGCATACAAATAATATAAGGATTCAAAAATGCCCTTTGCAGGTTATTAAACGCTGCAAAGGGCTTATAGTTTTCAGGATACACTGATCATTCAAATTTTTAACGGCTGATTACAAAAGCAATTTCTTCTCACGGGCATTGTGCTGATTACCTTAGGTGAACCATATTCTTTCCTGAAAAAAATAAACCGATATAAAGCCGTTCAAACTCGTGGCGCAGCCGGATATTTCCATCGCTATATTCGGCCTAAAGCAACTGGGCGTCGATGGTAATTTCCATATTCAACGCTTTCGACACCGGGCAGTTTGCTTTTGCATCGGCGGCGCATTCCTGGAATTTTTCAGCGGTAATGCCGGGAACTTTTGCTTTTAATACAATATGTGAACCGTTGATGACACCATCGGCAATCCCAATCGTGGCAGAAGTCTCAATAGATTCGGGCGTGAATCCGGCATTGCCGAGCACGAAGCTGAGTTTCATGGAAATACAGCCTGCATGGGCAGCGGCTATCAATTCCTCCGGACTGGTGCCTTCCACATCCTGGAAGCGTGTTCTCCATGAATATGAGGTTTGGTCAAGTACTTTGCTTTGTGTTGTGAGGGTTCCGTTTCCTTCTTTACCAGAACCTTTCCAATTAGCATGTGCTGTTCTTTTCATTGGTTTATTACTTTTTTAAGATGCTGTTAAATGATTATTCAATGTATGCTGTTACGGATAACTGTTACCATGCTGAAATGTTCAATCCGTTGCTGTATTAAACTGCAGCAGGCCTGTTTAATCCTCCTCTTCCTTCTCCACGGGCATCACATGATCTGCCACCATCACTTTCTCTCTCACCTTCTTTTCAATTTCATCAGAGAGTTCAGGGTTATCAATCAGCAGTTGCTTCACCGCATCGCGGCCCTGCCCGAGTTTATTGCCATCGTAGCTGAACCAGGAGCCGCTCTTCTGAATGATATTCAGATCCACACCCATGTCGATGATTTCGCCGGCTTTTGAAATACCTTCTCCATACATGATGTCAAATTCTGCGAAGCGGAAAGGGGGCGCTACTTTGTTTTTCACCACTTTCACCTTCACATGGTTGCCTACCACCACATCGCCATCTTTGATCTGCCCCAGCCGGCGGATATCTAAGCGTACCGAAGCATAAAACTTCAGCGCATTGCCACCGGTAGTTGTTTCCGGGTTTCCGAACATGACACCAATCTTTTCGCGCAGCTGATTGATGAAGATACAGCAGCAGCCGGTTTTGCTGATAGTAGCCGTCAGCTTGCGTAAGGCCTGTGACATCAACCGGGCATGTAAGCCCATCTTGGAATCGCCCATCTCGCCTTCAATTTCACTTCTTGGCACCAGGGCCGCCACCGAGTCAATCACCAAAATGTCAATAGCGCCGGAACGGATCAGGTTGTCGGCGATTTCCAGCGCCTGTTCGCCATTGTCAGGTTGCGAGATGAGGAGATTTTCAACATCAGCACCTAATTTCTGCGCATAAGATTTGTCAAAGGCATGTTCGGCATCAATAAATGCCGCGATGCCGCCTTTCTTTTGTGATTGAGCGATGGCATGAATGGCCAGTGTGGTTTTGCCGGATGACTCCGGGCCATAGATCTCTATCACACGGCCCTTTGGCAACCCGCCCACGCCAAGCGCAAGATCTAATCCCAGCGATCCGGTTGAGATAGCTTCCACCGGCTCAATCATCGTATCACCTAATTTCATAATGGTGCCCTTGCCATATGCCTTATCGATTTTTTCCATGGTAAGCTTAAGGGCTTTCAGCTTCTCCTGGTTTGCAGTTGCCATACTTGGTTAGATTGTTTAATGATCAATGAATAATAATCCTGGTTTGCAGTTGCCATACTTGGTTGGATTGTTTAATGATCAATGAATAATAAACGAATTTCAATAAAGATTTCAGATAATAAATTATAACAGGGAGATTTATTTTTCAACAGGCATACCCTGCATAGATAACGGAGTTAAATGTAGGAAAACATTTTGAATGCTGGTAGCCTTACAGGATACGATTCTGTAGAATGATACTCAGACATCGGGCATATAGTAGCCATGAAAAAAATTCTACTGACGGCTTTACTATTCGGACTGGTGCTTTTCGGCTGTTAGCAGGCTGACACTTCCGGCGAAGGATAAAACCAAACTAACGGACCTGAACTGTGATGGAAAAGGTCCCCAACTTACCGGTGGTTAGACGCTAATATTTTGCATCAACAAATGTATACCAACCCGTTTCAAACTCTTTTTCAGAAATGCCTAATGTTTGCTCAAAGTTGCCATAAGATTTAATAAACTCCGCAAGTTTTTCTTTTCCGTATTGAGCCACAAAAAACTCAATAATTGTATAGCCGACATTGTAAATCCCGTTACTATTGTTAAGTTCCTGCAAACTGGGATTGTTTTTCATTCCATACTTTACACTTAGGCAATTAACCATTTTTGCCTCATAATCGCAGATTGCCTCCCAAAACCATTGTGGATATTTTGTAAACTTTGTTTCAAAATCCTTCTCGAATTGCTCGTCATTAGTAGTTCGCTTCAGTTTTGCTTCCTCATTAATCAAAATATTCAATTGTACACAATGCGTAAATTCGTGAAGCGCGACTTTTTCCATGGCTTGTGGGAAAATACTATTGAACCAGGTTTCATATTTTAAATGAAAAGCCCAGGGGCCGCGACTTGTTCCATTGGCTTTACTATCATCTAAGCCCGTTGCCTGATTGAATTCACTTTGTGTTGGATGAATATAAACTGAAATTGTTTTGTGTTCCGGATCCTGTAAATCCGATCTGATTCTATCATAATTCGACTCTAAGGTCTGGGAGATTATTTCGGCTTCGCTTTTTAGAATCCCGGAATAAAAAACGTCAAAATTAGCCGTAACTATTTCTTTCGGCCGGCTTTCAACGCTAAGGCTTCTTATTGCCCACGAAATAAAAAATATCAGTATGCAACATCCACTTCCGATTAATATGATGTTGATACCCTTTCTTAGTTTACGCATTGTTTGAACATGATTTTCCGGTTAGCAAGCATGACACCCCGTGAACCGCTAACAACAGATTCTCAAAAAAAGGGAATTCAATTTCAGCATATGGTTTTGTGGTGTGAGAAAGATCAGTTGACTGCAACAGCAATGCTGGTGAAAGCCTAACTGACGCATAACTGTAACCCGTTAGCGGTAACAAAGCAAATTCGTAACGCGGAGGGGTTATCTCAGCCTGTCCATCGACCGCAACAATGCTTCATCTTTTTTAATGCCATTGAGGGCAAGTACATTCAGCAGGATACCGGCAAGCGGCAACACTGCTCCTAACCTGAATTCAAACAGGTTGAAATGCTGAAAAAAATGGTGCTCAAGCTGAATGATCAGCAATCCGCCCAGCAAAAAGATAATGTACAACAGGATATTGCCGGTACAAAGTTGCTTCTGCCTTTTCCTGTGCTTGAATGAAAAGATCGCCAGCAGGTGTGATATAGCCATTATTATTGGAAGAGGCAGTAACAGCAAATGTGTTCCCGCGCCAATCACCTGCATGCCGTCGGTGCTTCCTGCATTGGTTTGCCAGATGGGGAAGAGATAAAGGAGCAAGGCGCACACGAGGGATAGAAAAATGTACAAGGACTGAATACGTTGAATCATGAAGTTGGTATAAGGGTTTTATGGATCAGGACAGGAATGGCTTTCGCCTTAATACATCTGTTTTTCTAAAGAGTGATTACAAGTCAGCGTTGGCAAAGTAAGGAAGATTTCATGAAATGGTTAAAGCCAGTATGCCCGGTGCAAGAACTACTTTAAAGCTTTTAAGATGCATCATCGGCACGGCAAATATGGCTTTCCCATTTTAACAGGCAGGAAATGCCAAGTGTATTTTCATTTGATGAAGCCTGATTTTTTCAGATGAAAATTCCGGCTGTGCTGCGGCTTCGATCTGCTGAGGGTTTACCCGCTCTTATAAAAAAGGAAAATGTTTCACAAATCATAAGCAGTTCAGCATGGGGCTTAAACCCATTGATGGGTATAAGTTGCAAAGTGCGGGATGGAAGAGTTTGATTATGTTTGAAGCAGGTTCCTGTTTTTCCCATTCAGCCATCTAATTGTTTTTGTGCATTCCCGTTACCTTCTTGAGATAGCCTACAAAGGCACCGCTTACAATGGCTGGCAGGTGCAGCGTAATACGCCATGCACTATTCAGCAGGTGGTGAATGAAAAATTATCGGTGCTGTTGCGGGAGGTGGTGCAGGTGACCGCTTCAGGACGCACGGATGCCGGCGTACATGCTTTGCAGAATTTCGCTCATTTTGATTTCGGACCGGCTTTGCCGGAACAGTTTCTCCGCCGGCTGAATTTTATGCTGCCCGCTGATATTGCCATTCGTACTGTCTTTTCCGTACCCGGAAATTTTAATGCGCGCTTTGCCGCCACCTTTCGAAAGTATGAATACTGTATCTGCTACGACAAGAACCCATTTCTCACAGATTTTGCGTCTTTCTATCCGTATCCGGAATTATCAGTTGACAAGCTGAATGAGGCAGCCGCATTCTTCCGTAGCCGGGAAGACTTCGCCGCTTTCAGCAAAAAAAGAACACAGGTGAAAACAACCTTGTGTAAGATCAACGCGGCACAGTGGGAGCGGCAGCCATCGCAAAATTTACTGCGATTTAATATTACAGCCGATCGTTTCCTGCGGGGAATGGTGCGTGGTATCGTCGCAACTTCTATTCGTTATGCACGGGGAAAGCTATCGGCTGATCAGTTGTCGGAGCTGATCGAAAGCAGGCAGCCACATAAGACAGATTTTTCGGCACCGCCGCAAGGACTTACCTTGATAGCCGTTGGATATCCGCCTGGGCTGCTGAAGAAACTTGATGTGTAAAAGGCATAAGGGTGAAAAAGGAGCAAGCCCGGGATTGTGCAGAAGACAGCCGCCACACAATTCGTATTTTGCATTCGATTGAAAAAGCTACTCAACAAACTTATTGACTTCCGGTTGCTGCGGCGGGTATTGAGCCTGGTGAAGCCGTATAAAAATCGTTTTTACATCGCATTGCTTATCGCGGTGGTGATGGCAGCGTTGTCGCCCTTGAGTCCTTACCTGATTCAAATTACCATCGACAAATATATACTCACCGGCAACTGGAACAGGTTGCTGCTGATGTCGTGCTTCCTGATGGGATTACTGTTTTTCCAGGCAGGGCTCACGTATTTTTTTACGTATAACACCAACTGGCTCGGACAGTCCATTGTGCGTGACCTGCGCCGGCGCGTATATGCACACGTACTCAGCCTCAACCTCCGTTATTTCGACCGAACACCATTGGGTACGGCCACCACACGTACCATCAACGATGTAGAAGCCATCAACGATATCTTTGCCGAAGGCGTCATCACTATCCTGAGTGATCTGCTCACGATTATTGCAGTATTGTCGATGATGTTTTATTCTTCCTGGCAGCTGACGCTGGTATGCTTATCGGTCTTGCCAATATTGCTGGTGGCCGCTTACATTTTTAAGGAAGGTATCCGAAAATCATTTATTGAAGTGCGGAACCAGGTTGCACGCCTCAATGCTTTCATGCAGGAGCATATCAGCGGCATGAGTGTGGTGCAGGTGTTTAATGCGGAAGAACGGGAGATGAAAAAATTTAAACTGATCAACAAAGAGCATCGCACAGCCAATATCCGTGGCATATGGTACTATTCCGTTTTTTTTCCGGTAGTGGATATCATCTCCAGCCTTGCCCTTGGCTTGCTTGTCTGGTACGGAGCCTATGAAGTGATTGGCGAGCGTACATCGCTTGGTGTCATGATTTCTTTTATCCTCTATATCAACCTGCTTTTCCGGCCGATACGTATGCTGGCCGATAAATTCAACACCCTGCAGATGGGCATGGTGGCCAGCGACCGTGTTTTTAAACTGCTCGACAACAACGATCGGATGGAGAACCAAGGCAGCAAGGCAACGGATGGCATTCGCGGCGATATTGTTTTCGACCATGTTCATTTTGCGTATGATGCAGAGAATTTCGTGTTGAAAGATGTCTCTTTCCATGTGGCGGCGGGACAAACGCTGGCCATCGTTGGCGCGACAGGCGCCGGTAAATCGTCTGTCATCAATATCCTCAGCCGGTTCTATGAGATTCAGCATGGCGCCATCTACCTGGATGGTGTGAACACTAAAGAGTATGAATTGGCTGCATTGAGAAGCACGATAGGGCTTGTATTGCAGGACGTGTTCTTGTTTTCAGGATCAGTGATGGACAATATCACTTTGCGCAATCCGAATATTACCCGTGAGCAGGTACTGCGGGCCGCAGCACTTTGTGGTGTTGCATCATGGATTGAAAAGCTTCCGGGTGGTTACGATTATCATGTGATGGAGCGCGGCGCCACCCTGTCGGTGGGACAACGTCAGCTGATTTCATTTGTACGTGCACTGGTGTTTGATCCAAAAATTCTGGTGTTGGATGAAGCTACGTCGTCCATCGATACAGAATCTGAAATGCTGATTCAGCATGCGATCAAGAAGCTGATAGAAGGAAGAACTTCCATCATTATCGCTCACCGCCTGTCCACTATTCAGCATGCCAATAAAATCCTGGTATTGGAAAAAGGAGAGGTTAAGGAACTGGGCACACATGATGAACTGTTGGAGCTGAACGGTCATTACCGGAATCTGTATGAGCTACAGTTCAGCAAGAAAAAGGAAATTATAGTTTGAGCCTGCGTCTTTTTTGTATCAACGGCAGTTGACCCGTCACTTAGATTGTTCATCAGCCGGTGTAGGGATTTGTCCGGCTGTTTTGGATTTTATTTCAGTATAGGATGGAAGCACGGAGGTAAGTTTTTCATCCAGCATCCGGTTCAGCTTTTCCAGTTTTTTAATCTTCATCAGTAAGCCGCCGATGAAACAAATAAACAGCACCAACAAGGCGATGAGTAAACCAATCGTTGCCTGACCGGCGATATGCTCTATACCCAGCTTTGTGGCTATAGGCGTGATCACTTTAGTAAATATGGCGATTACTTTCTCAACAGCGATATAGATTACTACAAGCGGCAGAAAAAACAAGATGCCGCCTTTGACCGTCGTTTTCAGGAAACGATAAATAATTTGCATAACATTGATTTTTTGCGAGGACAACTTTTACGCAGGCAGTTCAGTGAAAAATAGTGATTACTCTTTCTATAAACCAATACATGGCCAGCGTGCCGGTAATATACGGTGGAATTTTCCGCAGTCCATCCGGAAAATGCCATGCGAATGATCGTATCGCTGTGCCGGCCATGAGCACAACCGCCACAAAAGTCAATTGACCGACTTCCACCCCTGCGTTAAAAAGCAGCAAAGCGAGCGGAATATTATCTGCCGGTAATCCAACCTGCTGCAGCGCGCTGGCAAAACCAAGTCCATGCAATAGCCCGAAGAAAAAGGATACCAGCCAGGGATAGTAATACGTAAAACCATTTTTGCCGTTGTAATGCCGGACTATTTCGACAGCTAAAAAAACAATACTGAGCGCAATAGCGGCCTCGGTAAACGAGGCGGAGACCTTTATACATTCAAAGGTGGCAAGCGCAAGTGTTATGCTGTGTGCAACGGTGAATGCCGTGATGGTCCATATCAATAATGATCTTCTGCTGACCAACAGGAGCAGACCGAAAACAAACAGCAGATGATCAAAGCCGGACCAGATGTGATGCATTCCCATCTGCATATAATGCCATACGGGTGGTGATGGCGGCGCTGATAATGCCAGGGTGACGGAGGGCTGCATCGGCTTCAGCAAATAGCTGTAGGTCCTTTCTTCCTGCAGAATGATTTGCAGCAGAACATCTGTCATGGTTTTTTCAAGCCCGCCAATGCTGATGGTCTGTTGGTCGAGTGATGCATGGCCGGCGGCTACTTTCCATCGTTTGATGATATAGTATTCAGTATGTGTGACAGTTGCTGTGGAATCGGCCAGCCAGCCGGCAGTGATAGCGGGATGCAGAGGCAGGCCGTATTCACCCATCAGTGGTTGTTTCCACGTTATCAGTAATGAATGATCGGCCGCTTCTTTTATCTCGAGGTAGGCCGGCCGGATTTCATGCGCACGAATCAGCAGTGGCAGTAGCAGGAGTGTGAGAAGCGTCAGTATGCTGTACTTCATTTTGTGTCCAGGTAGGTTCGGTGAATGATATACTGACTTCTTAATTTTTCGAATGCCTGTTTGTCTTGTTCCGCTTTTGCCGCTTCCAGGTATCTAACTTTCACTTCGTCTTTAATGGAAGCAAAATCTTTAAGTGCGGCGCTGCTGCGCTTTGTAACAAAAATCAGATGCCAGCCATAGCCGGATGGTACCGGGCCTGCCCAGGTGTTTATGGCTGAATGAAACAGTGTATCTGAAAAGGCGTTGTTACCGAAATTTTGCCTGATATCGGGTTCAGCCTGATCCGCATAATCATATTGTAACGGAAAACGGTCGCCTGATTCCGGCGAACACCGAAGGTTTTTTTTCTTCACGGTTTGCAAAACAGCCAGGGCACGTTGCCTGGCTATGCTGTCATTGCTGTTATCGGTGCTGAAATAGATGTGTGTGAAGCTCACCATTGCATCCTGCAGAAACAAAGAAGGATTGTTTTTATAGAATTGCAACAGCTCCTCTTCATCCGGAATTTTTATATCGGCAAGATCAGATTGCATGAAAGCAAGTTTTTGTGATAGCCGCCGCCGTATAATCTCATCATCTTGATCAAGGCCAAGTTTCTTCGCTTCGCGGAAATAAATCTCTTCACTGATATAATCATCCAACAGGGCATCCAGTTGCTGCTTTGAAGGTAAGTTACCGGTTTGTGTCTTATAATTCATGATCATCCGGGTGACCCGGTCACTATCAATAATTATCTCACGTTGCTTAACATCGCGGTGTTGCTGCACATAGGAAACCAAAAAAAACAAAACAGCTCCCGATATGATGAACTGTATAATGGGTTCTGCTAAAAGCCTTTTAATAATGACTGGCATGTTGTAAAAATATGAAAGACATGAATTCCCGGTAACATGTTGCTGAACGCTAAGCAATAGAGTTCCTGAAAAGCCACAGGAGAAACAATTGCACTTTTGAATGAAACCGGAAGATGTTTTTTTTGAACCCGCATTGTTCGGTTCAATATAGAAAATGCGAGGTGGCTTCAACACAATATCGCAATAGGGGTTGACAGGCAGCAGATAATTCAAAACGACTAAGCAGACGATGGACCTACCCAATACGACAGCAGACGATGGACCTGCTGTTATGCGTATTATGAAAACCGTAGCGACAGAATAAACCTATAAACTTATTTCGCCGGTGTGTACCAAACGGGGCTGGTCCAGGCTCTTTCTTGTATGGTGGCCTCCGTTAAGGTATTCAAAGGCATCTTGTATTTGGCGGAAAGGTAGGTGCTCCATCTTGGTGTTGGAATTTCCAATACGCGGGCGTAGTAGGTGGTATAAGCCTGCGGATCAAACCCTGTGTCTTCCCACCATCCAATTAACTCCGCGGCACCAATTGTATTTGTATAGGTCGCTGTTTTTGTATCAACGGTATTGCCGACTGCTGCCAGCTTGCCTTTTGCATCTATGGTACGATCACCACTCCATACCACATCAAAGATCTGTTCCGTGGTCTTGCCATCTTTGGTGCTTACTTTAATAATTTGTATCCTGTCGAGGTTTCCGGAGTTAGGATCTTTAATAGCCTGCACTACAAACTTCGGCTTACTGGTCGCGGTGTTGGCCACCAAATCTGCGCCCATGGGTACTCCACCGGCATAGGCCTGTTTCACCCAATCATTTTCCCTGATCATGGCAGCCGTATAATTCCAGCCGGCAAACATTCTCACTTTAACACGGGTACCCGAAGTGGCAAAACATTCCTTTCTTTTTAAGGCATCAAAAATGGCATCCCTCGTATTACTTTCTGCCCATACACCGGTTAAGCCGGCAGCCGATAATTTTGTGGGCGGCTCACCACCCACTGAGTTGGTGGCTGAAAGCAACTCTTTATAATTTTTATCAAGTTGGTCCTGAATGCCATGCGATCCGGGGTAATTGTTTTCTTCGCTGGAAGAGATGCCGGAATGATAATCGGTTCCGCCTTCCAATCCATATTTAAACGGATTGCTGCCCAGTTTCTCCTGTAATTCCTGGCCAGTGCCATAGGCTTGCCTTACATAGCCGCCGGTTTTATATTTGGATAGGGTGGAAGTGCCAAGTAAGGTTTCAAACAATTCAAAGTTTGCGAATTCATCATTAGGCGATAACTCCATACGGGTTTCACTCGTTCCTTTTCCCTGGTTCATTTCCACGAGCGGCTCGTTGTTCATTCTCCTTTCAGCATATTCTTTTGTGATGGGTTTGCCGGAAAGGGTTTTTGTATCGAACATTAAACCGTTGCTCACATTACCATTGTGAGGAACTGCGAGTACATCGCTTCCGTTTTTACGCGCATTCTCGAGGTAGGTCCATAAGTTCTCCGGATCATCGGAATCGAAGGATGAGAAAGGAGCGGCAGGCACCTTATCGCCTTTAAATATCACACAGCGATGTAAGTTCTGGCTTTCTTTTTTTGCCGTGGCGGGAGCAGATGTCCATTCATACCCTACAAACGTGGTAAACTTTCCAGGTTGATTATATTTATTGGCAGCTTCGATCACACGCTGCCAGGCTGATTTGATGACTTTCTCATTATTGAGCACCGGATCCGGAATATTAACGGCCAGGCTGCCTATCACACTGAGAAAGCCTTCATCTATATCCTTTTTATCGGAGCTGTTGAATTTTTTATAGATATCAGTACCTGCATAACTGCCTTCCGGATTGCGAATCTCCGCAATCACACCAAGGTATTCCGAGTGATCGGTGACAGCCAGGAAATCAAGCGGAGCAATGCGCTTCACTTTTAATCCCATATAATCAACTTCCTGCCCCATCGCATACTGATAGGCCTCTTCCGGGTAAAGATTGGTGCCGAACAAGTTTGCATCCGGTGAAAGGGCGGTGTGCAAATGAAGATCGCCGAAGTAACAATTCTTCAATGGGTTCACTTCGATCGCTCCGGCCTGCTGTGCAGAATCGGCTTGCGCAGCGTCATCTTTACCAGTTTCACCGGCTTTGTCTGCATTGTTTCCACAGCCGGCAAGTATGAGGAATGATAATAATGAAAGAATGAGCCGCAGGTTTTTCATGGTTAATCTAATTTGCTGCAAAAGTTAAATAAAATGCTGGAACGCTGGTAAACTTATTATTGATTGAAAGCGCAAAATACGGGTTTAAATAAAAAAAGCTTGCCCATGCAACCCACTGCAGGGGCAAGCTGTTTGCTGAAGAGGCTCCGCCGTATTACAACAGGCAGCCCTTCAGCAATCCTTACCCACTTATAACTTCGGCATGGCCGGTAATTTCATTCCTTTAATTGATTTGGTAACGTCATTGGTGGATGATTTCAGCTTGGAAAAATCGCTGGTAAGTGATGATGCCATGGCAATCTGTTCGGTGGAAGTAGCTTTGGGAAAAGCATCGAGCTTATTGCCAAAACCGGTCATCTGCGAATCAAGATCTTTCATGCTGCTTTGTAACTCAGGACTTAACTTATCGGCATTTTGAATCGCCATATCCTTGTAGGGCTTGTACTTGGCGGTAAGTCCATCGAACTTATCCTTCGTTTTAGTGTAAGTTTTCATCGCTGATTCAGCGGAGACCTGTGCATTACTGTAGTGCATTCCGGTAAAGGCCAGCAAGAGGGTGAGGAACAATACTTTTTTCATGTTCAATAGGTGGTTGGTTTAAGAATGGTTAAAAAAAATCGGTTATAAAGCAGCAGGCTGCCTTTTAAGATTTGTGATGTATGATAATCTCGGTTTTCTTTTATAGTGCTGAATAAACATACGGTTGTAAAGCCGTTCTTCGGAATTTAAGAGAACTCAAATGTATTCGAATAAAACGAAATATTGAAACGATATGCTCAAGTAAACTTTCTATTAGACAACTTTTTGTACAATTCATGAACAGAATA
>JBGAWA010000138.1:0-6380 GCA_044227805.1 Chitinophagales bacterium
GCGGGTCAGTAACGATGAGTGGGCCATATAGTCATACTTACACGAATGCGGAAGGATGCGACAGCGTGGTAACAGCGAATGTTACGATCAATCACTCGAGCACACCTACTTCATTCAATGCAATAGCCTGCGATAGTTATACCTTGCCATGGGGCGGTACAGTAACGATGAGCGGTCCCTATAGTCATACCTACACCAATGCTGCAGGATGTGACAGTGTGGTTACCGCGAACGTAACCATTAATGTTAGCCCATCTGCAATGGTGACGCCTGCCAATCCGGCCGCTGCCTGCGAAGGGGTGAGCATCCTGCTGCAAGCCAATACGGGCGTAGGATACACCTATCAGTGGTACTCATTCGGAAATATTCTTTCTGGCGAAACCAATTCTTCTTACCTGGTTGGACCTAATGCCAAGAAGAAATATAAAGTGGTGATAACAAGTCCGGAAGGATGTTCTACCACTTCCAATGTAGTTGAAATTAACCGCCTTGCCACACCGAATGCCAATGTTATCATCGTGAATCCTGCAGACAATCCTGATTTGTGTATCAATGGAAAAGTGAAGCTGCGTGGTAATGGTGCTTCCGGCATTCCGCTTGGATATCAGTGGAACTATAATGGAACTGATATTCCAGGGGCTACCAACAGGGATTACATCGCACTCACTACCGGCAATTACCGGGTGACTGTTACCAACCTGAACACAGGTTGCAGTACACTTTCAGCTCCGGTTGCGGTGATCAATACCTGTAAGGAAAGCAGTATTGCCAGTCTGCAACAGGCTGTATTCGAAACGTATCCGAATCCTTCAGATGGATATTTTGTAATTCACCTCTCGCTTACCAATAAGTCGGAAGGTGATGCCATCGTGCAGGTGTACAATGCATTAGGTCAGTCAATACTGGGAGAAACTGTTCCGGTAGTTAACGGCGACCTGTTGCAGGAAATAAATTTACAGGATGGTGATGCAGCCGGAATGTATATGGTACGCGTGATCTTTGATGGTCAGGTTTACCAGGGACAGATCGTGGTGCAGCACTAATACCAAAGTGAGCTTATTTTGTAAAACTCCTCCGGAAACGGGGGAGTTTTTTTTGTGGCTGTCGTTTCTCGAAGTCAATGGTCTTAGCCATTGATTTTTATGACGCTGCCAAACATTGTTCGAAATAATTTATTTCATAGGGAGTTCCGCGCTTCATCACGGCAAGCACAAGCGCAGGCATTTTATTCTTTACTGCATTCAGCACGCTCATCTTGTTTTTTCCCTCTGCTATTTTTCGCTCGTAATACTGATTCAACCCGAATTTTTCAGTAGAAAAATCCCGCTTCGCTACGACTTAACACTACTAAGGGGTTGCTCATTTTTTCAAGAAAGGAAAATGTTTCACAAACCCTAAGCAGTGCTGCGTCGGGGTTAAACCCTATGCGTTTTTGAAATGCAAAATGTGGGTTGAATTCGTTGGTGTGAATGATCAGATTGATGGCGGTGACAAATCCAATTCCAGCTACTGAGGTTGCCAGCGTGAATAGTTTTTTCAGGTGATCATCATCATCAATGATCTGCTTAAGTTATGCTTCTACTCCCTTAATGTCCTTCTCAATTGCCTTGATGGATTTGCTTATTGATCGCTCCAACATCCTGGCCATCGCCTCATTACCGAACTGGCGAAACTCATTAACAGGCGTGAGTAATTGCTTGCGTGTTTCCACTAGTCTTTCCCGCAAAGCTGCCAACTGTTTGAGTTGTTCTACTTGCTCTCTGCGTGGTTGCCACAATCGAACCCGGTCACTGTTCTTGCTGGCATACTGAGCGATGCTCTTCGCATCTATCTTGTCATTCTTTCCTCGCTGAATGCCGAGAGATCGCTTGATCTCAATGGCATTCTCCATCCAGGTAGCGGCCTGATGCAGGTGAAGGAACTGCAACAGCGGATAGCAATACAATCCTGTTGCTTCCATGCAGAACAAGGTTTGCGTGATTTGAAATCCTTCACGTGTGTTCAGCCACGTTAGCATTTGTGCGATGCCTTCATCATTATTAGTCACTTGACGGTGATGAATCAATTCCGCTGCTGCTGATCGATGAATGCAACATCCAGTGTTGCTTTCGAGACATCTGCTCCCATGTAAAATCTGTACTCCATTTATTTAACCCACATTTTGCAGTTCAAAGCGGCAACGGGTTTAATTTGTTTTTATGATGGTTAAGAAATAGTAACCGCGTTCATGAGCTTCTTTGAAACCTTGATAATAAGCCCGAGACTTGAATTTCTAGCTGAAGCATCTCATAAACTGAAAGCGGCAGTCTGCATCAACGGATTGATCTATGAAATCAATTGGTCTTTTTAGTTCACTGCTGCAATCGGTCACTTGAACCCACATTTTGCAGTTCAAGACGGCAACGGGTTTAACCCCGACGTAGAACTGCTTAGGGTTTGTGAAACATTTTCTTTTCTCGACAAATTGAGCAAACCCTTAGCAGTTCTGAGTCGCAGCGAAGCGGGATTTTTCCACTGAAAAATCCGGGTTAAAAAAATCACTTTGCAAGTCTAAAGGTTGGTCTTGGTTGAGCCTTGCGTGAGGCCAGACCAACAACCGCAATAAACCATCAAAATCGTTGAGACAGTATTTGGTGAAAGGATTCAGTTCCTGGTCAGGCTTTCCGCCAGGCCGGAAGACAGCTGCAGCGGCGGATAAAAAAGAAGGGAAACCGGTAATCTCCGATTTCCCTTCTTTTAAAAA
The DNA here is from genome assembly GCA_044227805.1 of Chitinophagales bacterium. Classification (GTDB taxonomy): domain Bacteria; phylum Bacteroidota; class Bacteroidia; order Chitinophagales; family UBA10324; genus JACCZZ01. The sequence goes on from JBGAWA010000138.1 coordinate 2,744, forward strand.
TCTATAGCTTTTCAGCTTTTACATTTTAACCACTTTCTTGGTCTGCACGGTACCGGTTCTCGGATTCATCAACTGAAGAAAATAAATACCGGTGTGTAGCTCGTTAAAGTCAAGATGCAGGTAGTTATTACCCTGTGTGAGTGATTCATCATGGCGGAACATCTCTTTCCCTGTTTCATCCAACACGCGCACCAGGCAATCATAATCTTCTCCGGTATATAAATTAACCGTAACGGATCCGTTGGTCGGATTGGGATAGATATCCTGAACGGTGATCTCTTTGCCTAAATTTTTAAGCAACACAATATTGGAATAGGTGTAAGTGCCGTCCACATCCGTTTGTTTCAGGCGGTAATAGTTATTGCCATTCAGCGGGTTGCGGTCATAGTACTGATAGGTCCGGGAAGTGGTGGAATTAAGATAGCCATCCATGACTGTGATGGGCTCAAACACCTCACCGTCAACTGACCGTTCGATGGTCCAGAAATCGTTATTGTATTCCGAAAGGGTGACCCAATTGAGCAGGTTGTAATCGAGGAAACTCTCACCGGTAAAATCTGAAAGTATGATTGGTAAGGTGGAAGTACCCGTCCAGGTAAGGGTTAGGCTGTTGCCATTAAAGGTTGACCATCCGTCAATCAGGAAAGTATAGTATTGGCCGACCGATACTGCCGTTTCTCCATATGATGATGTACAGGTGGGACATCCGATAGACCGGAGCCATCCGTCACCACCTGCGCCTTCTGTTGCATCGGTGTATGAGTCGCTCAATCCACCTACAGAACCACCGTTGGCCGCGAACGTACACCTGAGCGGCGCTGAACTTTGTGTGATGCTACAACTCGTGGCTGAAGTAGCAGGACCCCAGATGGCAAAATCTATATCTTGCCCGGTGGCCGGTGTTAAGGAAAAGGCAATGGTGCCGGGATTGGTAACTTTCATCTTATACCAGAGCGAGCGGTGTTCGCCTCCCACCAGGCAGCCAAAGGAAGTAGCATTGTATTCTTGTGTTCCATAACTCGTAGCAGTGCCGGAAAGGGTGAAGTAACTGTTCACATTCAAAGCGCCGGCGCAATCCTGCTGCGTAGCACCGGTAATACAAATCGTGAATGTATACGCGCCATTCGATGCGCTGGCATCGAATATCCGTACATAATATGTAGTGCCGGTCGTCAGGCCGGTTGGTGTTAGGGTAGCTGTTCCGAGCGCTGCACCGGAATTCATGAACACCGTTCCACCAAGCGTGGATTGTGTTGGTGCTGTATTAGGTCCTACACACAACTGCGCTACCGGTTGCATACTGGCACCTGTGCCTGTAACCGCAATGGTCGGATTAGAGGTGGTTGCCACAAATGAATACCAGACATCATCATTTGGATTTCCTGATGCAACTGAAGGTGAGCCTGAAGCGGTGGCACTTTGCGAAGTGCCTACTATTGCAGTACATGGTGATCCGGCAGTTACAGAGATGGCGCCGGTACAATTGTCATTTGTGGGAATAAGGATAGTGCCGCAGGATAGGGCAGCATTCCATCCTTTTTCATGGCTGCTGCCATCGGAAATAAACTCAAAAGTTATACATGACCCGGAAGAACTTACTGCCGCAGGAGCGGCTGAGAGATTGGTATAGGTTTGCATCAGTGATGCAGCTGTACTGTTACCGTCATAAACTTTTAAGACATCAGAAGCACAAATAAAAAAAAGGATTAAGACCTGAATTCCAGGTGGCGGTAATGTATTGTGTGCCTGATGTGCAGAAAGTTTCCACCATATTCTGGCTATCAAGATAATCGCCGGAAGTGCTTCCTGTATTACAGGTGGTACTGCCCGACGCAGGCTGATGGATGGTGGATGGATCCGTGAAATAGGCTGAATTGCAATCCAGGGAATACGTGCCCGGTTGCATGAAATAATTCCTGGTAAGGGTAGCTGCCCAGCCTTTACTGTACAAAGTACCGTCAGATGTAAATTTAAATGTAATGGAATTCGAGGAAGAGCCAATGGCTGTTGACAAAGTTGAAATATTCGTATAGGTAGCTAAGAGTGTAGAAGCCGTGCTGGGCCCATCATATACATAAAGGAAATCTCCTGAGCAGATAGCGCCGGTGGTAAAAGTGACAACAATGCATTGGCCTGTATTGGCAGTGAATGTCTCCACGATATTCTGGTTGATCGGATAGTCACCGGCAGTGCTCGAAACTCCGCAGTTACCTGTTCCGCCTGATCCTCCTGGATCATAAAAATTATAGATGGAAGGATAGGTGCCGCCTAATGTGACGGATCCATTTGCCATTGTAAAATTCTGAATCTGCGCGAAACTTAAACAGGGGACAAACAAGGTAATCCATACAATGAGATGTATGAATCTGGTTCTCTTGCCTGTATTGGTGTTTGTAATAATCTCCATCCTGAATTTTTTTAGGTATGCATGAATCATTGCCGGCAACACAATTCCCTGCATATCAACCAAAAATAGGACAAATTGTTGGGAATTTTATTGGACTGTCAAAGTTATATAACCCTGCCATTCTAATCGTGATAAAATGAATGAAATTCTTACTGTTAAAATAGTGTAATATGTAATCGTTAGAGGAAGGAATTGCTGTTCATGCCACACCGGTTTTGAACAATAAAATGCAGGTTGAATCAAAAACTGGTGATACAGCTTACGCGTGAATAGTAAATGGTGTAGGGTGAATGGAGATAGTTATTCCTCTCAACTGGCCATAACGCTTTAATTTTTGCAATGAAAGCCCGGATTTCATAAGAGAAAAATACAGCTTCGCTTAGGCATAGCGCTGCTCAGAGGTTGTTCATTTTTTTCAAAATGAAAAATGTTTCGCCAACCCATAGCAGTGCAACATCGGGCTTACGCCTCCTGCTGGTGTAAACTGAAAAATGAAGGGTAAACTTTTACCGGTACCTAAATCTTAATGCTGCCGGGTCAGCCTCCAACATGTTGCCAGAGACTTACTTTGGGGGTTCCATCACCTGTCCGCATTTTTTACAGGTGCGAAGGTCTTGGGAGGCATAGAAATTATTCATCACCACAGGAAGGTCTTTAACGATATCTTTCACATGCAATTTTTCTTCATGTAACAAATTGCCGCAATTTTCACAATACCATTGAAACCCATCTTTCGCATCGGGGCGGTACACTTCCATCTTGTAATGATAATCTTTGCGGGAGTTAGGCCCGCCTACTACCATCACAATAAAGTTATCGTTGCCAACGTACACCTGCCGGTTTCCCACGGGTGGCTTAAGGAGGTGCCTGTTTTCATCGATCCAGGTTTTGAAGTTGAAGGCGCGTTGTATCATAGGAGTAAGAGATTACAGATCAGGAATCAGGAATATTGAAAAGGGTAAAGGCTGATAACTAATTAAAGTCGAAGTAAATTTAGAAATTTATTCATCATCACATCATCGTAAATGTTTAAATCAACAACCCATGAATACAACACTGACCGGCAGGAATGCACTGGTATGTGGCAGCAGTAAAGGTATTGGAAAGGCAGTGGCCGTAGCGCTCGCCGCACAAGGTGCCAACATCACCCTTACTGCCCGCAACGAAGAATCCTTGCTGGCCGCCATCCGTGAACTGGATACATCGAACGGACAGCAACATGATTTTATA
>JBGAWA010000139.1:0-6338 GCA_044227805.1 Chitinophagales bacterium
GATGAAACATCCACGGCACGCTATGTTGCCAATGGTAATTTCTGGTACGACGCTTTTAATACAGCCATACAGCTCGATTCATCCGGCAATATTCCGTTCTATCATAAATCGAAACTGGTTCCCGGTGTAGAACAGATGCCGTATCCTCAACTTTTTAAATTCCTGGAGCCGCTTGCCATTCAGATGGGTGGCATCAGCGGCAGTTTAGGCAAGCAGGAGCATCGTGAGGTGTTTCACAGCGAAGATTCCACCCGTGTAGGGCCCATGATCTGTTATGAATCCATCTATGGAGAATATACAGGTGAATATGTACGGCGTGGCGGCAATTTGCTGTTTATCATAACGAATGATGGCTGGTGGGGAAATACCGCCGGCTATAAGCAACACCTGCAATATGCCAGGCTGCGCGCCGTGGAGACAAGAAGAGATGTGGCGCAGGTTGCGAATACCGGCACCTCTGCATTTATCAATCAGCGTGGCGATGTTTCTCAGGCTACGGCATGGTGGCAGCCTGCGGCCATAAAATCAACCTTACATGCGAATACAGCAGTAACGTTTTATGTGCGGTATGGCGATTATATTGGCAGAGCCGCCGTGTTGATGAGCATCTTACTATCGCTGTTTGCCTTTGTGAAACGGTTCCGTAAAAACAAAAAGCAAATAGCAGCATAAGAAGTTTCATTGATCCGGCATTTCAATGTTTAATACTGCAATCGGCATAGACCATAGCAAGTCTAAGTTGTAGCGAGGCGCAATTTTTCTATTAAACCCGCATTTTGCAGTTCAAAGCGGCAACGGGTTTAACCCCGACGTAGAGCTGCTTAGGGTTTGTGAAACATTTTCTTTTCTTGACAAATTGAGCAAACCCTTAGCAGCTCTAAGTCGCAGCGAAGCGGGATTTTTCCACGGAAAAATCCGGGTTAAAAAATACTGGGTACTTTGTTGTCCTGAAGCCATTGAGGGCAGGTTAGCCTATTACTGAAATAAATTTCTGTCAAAAATGAATCTTGAAATTATATGCCGGCAGGCAGTGGAGATTGCCCGGGAAGCAGGTGCTTTTATGCGGGAGGAAAGAAAGAAATTCGAGCAGTCGAGCGTCGAAAAAAAAGGTGAGCGTGATCTTGTATCCTATGTGGATGTGACTGCTGAAAAAATGATCGTGCAGGGATTGCGCGCTGCGCTTCCCGGAGCAGGATTTCTGACGGAAGAGAAAACGGTTGATGACACCGGCGCTGCCCTGAGATGGATCATAGATCCGCTGGACGGAACCACTAATTTCATTCATGGCATTCCGGTGTTTGCCGTGAGTATTGCCTTGCAGCAAAGTAATGAACTGCTGATCGGTGTTGTATATGAAATAAACCTTGACGAGTGTTTTTATGCCTGGAAAAACGGCGGCGCTTTTTTGAATGATAGAAAAATTTCTGTCAGCGAAACAAGTTCTGTCAGCAACGCGCTTTGTGCCACCGGTTTTCCATACAGCAATTTCCCGCACATCGATCGTTTCTTCCGTACCTTGAAATTCCTGTTTCAAAACAGCCATGGAGTCCGCAGGTTTGGATCAGCGGCGGTGGACATGGTGTATGTCGCCTGCGGCAGATTGGATGCCTTTTATGAATACAACCTCAATGCCTGGGATATTGCCGGCGGGGCACTGATTGTTAAGGAGGCAGGAGGACAGGTCTCAGATTTCAGCGGCGGTGAAAACTATCTGTTCGGGAAAGAGTTGGTGGCCACCAATAAGATAATTCATGCGGCCTTTCTGCATTGCGTAGTGCATCCTTCTCCCTGAGCTGCGTTCTGGCAAGTTTATCCCGGCAGATCCTCCCTTCCGTCCATGCGGATGAACTATATTTGAACACACATTTTACAGTTCGACACGAATTTTTACAGTGGAAAATCCGGGTTGATTACAAATCATTGATGAACTTTTTATCTGCAGCACATGGAGTTCGGTGACATCAGGGATAAAATCACGGCCTACCGGGAAAGTGGACTTAAAATGTTCACCACCTCATCTTTTCAGACGCATAGTCTGGTCCTGCTGCACATCATCAGCCGTATCGATACATCTGTTCCGGTCTTCTTTATTCATACAGGCTATCATTTTCCGGAAACAGTTGCTTTCAAAGACCACATTGCGAATATGTTTGGCCTGGATGTGCGCAATGTTTTTCCGCTTACACCCAAGAGTATGCAGAAGGATGCCGGCGGAAAATTATTGTTTGCCTCCGATCCTGATTACTGCTGTTATCTGAACAAGACACAGCCTTTGGAGCCTGTTCTCGCTGCGCATGATGTCTGGATTAATGGCGTGCGTGGCGATCAAAGTGATGTAAGAAAGCGTTTCAAGACGGAAGAGCCCGCGCCTTTCAATACCATCCGCTTTCACCCGATGCTTGACTGGTCGCCGAAGATGATTTATGCTTACCGAAAAGAATACAATATCCCTCATCATCCTTTGGAAGACAAAGGATATTTCAGCATCGGCTGCGAACCCTGCACCCGTAAAATGGAAATGGAAACCGGTTCACGGGAAGGAAGATGGTTTGGATTGAAGAAGACTGAATGTGGATTGAATACTGATCTCGTAGGGAATAAATAAGCAGAAATCTGCAGCGTAATACGGAAGGATTTTTCAATGGAAGAATCCGAGTTGAAGAACTACGGTCATCCATAGTTCTCCCTGCCTCCATCACTCTTGAATATTTAAATACCTTTGCCCGAAATTTTTAATGCATGGAGCTGATTCATTCGCTGATTGATTTTATTCTGCACATCGATCAGCACTTAACGGTGCTGGTTTCCGAATATGGAACACTGACTTTCCTGATTCTTTTTGCCATAATTTTTTGTGAAACAGGGTTGGTGGTAACACCCTTCCTGCCAGGTGACTCATTGTTGTTTGCAGCCGGCGCCATTGCCGCCCTGGATGGCAGCGGACTGAATGTACACCTGCTGGTAGTGCTGATGATCATTGCAGCGTTCACGGGCAACTTGTTAAATTATTCTGTCGGTCGGTATATCGGACCCAGGGTATTTGAAGGGAATTACCGGTTTATCAAAAAGGAATACCTCGACCGCACAAAAAAATTCTTCGATAACTATGGTTCCATGACCATTGTTTACACACGGTTTGCACCAATCCTGCGCACTTTTGCACCTTTCATTGCCGGTGTTGGTCAAATGAAATATCCCAGGTTTATGCTCTACAATTTTATTGGTGGGGTGTTATGGGTGGTTATTTTCACCTATGCCGGTTACTATTTCGGCAACCTGCCGTTCGTTCAGCAAAACTTTGAAGTGATTGTATTGGGCATCATTGGCATCTCGCTCATACCTTCCATCTTCCTGTTTTTGAAAACGAAATTTGCGAAGAAGGAAATGCAATGATTTCCTCTTTCATAATTAACCAAGTTTGCCCACCATCTCTTCCGGTTTCACCCATTCCTCAAACTGTTGCGGTGTAACATAGCCCAGCTCGACGGCTGTTTCCTTTAATGTTTTATGTTCACGGTGCGCCTTCTGCGCAATCTCTGCGGCTTTGTAATAGCCGATCCTGGTATTTAAAGCTGTTACCAGCATCAGTGAATTATTGACGTGTTTCTGAATATTATCATGAAGCGGCTCAATGCCAACAGCGCATTTATCATTAAAAGAAACGCACACATCGCCAATCAAACGGGCTGAGTGCAGGAAGTTGTAGATCATCATCGGTTTAAAAACATTCAATTCAAAGTGGCCGTTCGCGCCACCGATATTGATCGCCACGTCATTACCCAGCACCTGTGCGGCCACCATGGTCATGGCTTCGCATTGGGTAGGGTTCACCTTTCCCGGCATGATGGACGAGCCCGGCTCATTATCCGGTATAAACAATTCGCCGATACCGGCACGCGGCCCGGAAGAAAGCATCCTGATATCATTTCCGATTTTCATCAGGCTCACCGCAACGGTTTTCAGGGCACCATGTGTCTCTACCACCGCATCATGCGCCGCCAGAGATTCAAATTTATTCTCGGCGGAGACGAATGGCAAACCCGTGATTTCGGCAATCTGCGCTGCCACTTTCACATCATATCCTGCCGGTGCATTCAATCCTGTGCCCACTGCCGTACCGCCCAAAGCGAGTTCTGCCAGGTGAGGCAATGTATTTTCAATAGCCCTGATGCCATGATTCAACTGCGATACATAACCGGAAAGCTCCTGCCCAACCGTCAAAGGTGTTGCATCCATAAAGTGGGTTCTTCCAATCTTCACTACCTGCATAAATTCTTTTGCTTTGAAAGCCAGCGTATCGCTGAGTTTACGCAGTCCGGGTAAGGTGGTATCAACTAGAATACGATAGGCGGCAATATGCATGGCCGTAGGAAAGGTGTCATTGGAAGATTGTGATTTGTTGACATCATCATTCGGATTCAGCACTTTCTTTTCATCAGTAAGCTTACCGCCATTCAGCACATGAGCGCGATACGCAATCACTTCATTCATATTCATATTGCTTTGCGTACCGCTTCCGGTTTGCCATACCACCAATGGAAACTGGTCATCTAATTTTCCTTCCAGTATCTCATCACACACTTTTCCGATCAGGTCACTTTTTTCTTTGGGCAAAACGCCCAATTCCAGGTTGGTGAGTGCCGCCGCCTTCTTCAGGTAAGCAAATGCACGGATGATTTCTTTGGGCATCCTGTTGATGTCCTGTGCGATTTTGAAGTTTTCTGTTGATCGTTGTGTCTGTGCACCCCAATATTTATCCGCCGGAACATTAACCTGTCCCATGGTATCCTTTTCAATCCTGAATTCCATCATCGATTTTTTTGTAAAATTAAACAGTTTCATTTTGAAGCATAGCTTCCGCTAATTATCAATGGATGAAACAGTGGATCATCCTGCGAGTGCCTGTAATTCTTTACTTTTAAGCAGTGCGGACAATAATCGTTATACTCATTTACTGCTTCATTAGTCAATCTCAACTGTTGGCGCAGGCCGGGTTTGAAAAGGTGTATGGCGGCAGCGCTAATGATATGTTGCGCGCCATCTATCCGGCGAATGATGGTAATTTGATTGTTGCCGGATATACCGAGAGTTTTGGTGCCGGAACGGTGAACAATCCGGATTTGTATGTGGTGACAATGAACCCAGATGGTGATACCTTATGGACGAGAACATTTGGCAGTTCGTCTCCCGACTATGGTTATGCCATTACAGGGCTGACCGATGGATATGTGTTTGCCGGTGAATCAGTCAATCCGTCGAATAATACGTACGATTTTTTTGCGGTGAAGACGGATTTCAATGGCAATCCGTTGTGGCAAAATTATTATGGAGCCAGTGGCGGTGATTATTGCGTGAGCGCGCTTACGATGCCGGGCGACCGGCTTTTGCTGGCCGGAAGCACAAATTCCAACACATATGGCAGCTTCGATTTTTACCTCGTGGCGGTTGATGCTGATGGATATCAGCTGGCAGAAGCACATTATGGCGGTACCGGAACAGATATTCTGAAAAAGGTTATACAGACGAATGATAATGGTTACCTGCTGATTGGTAACAGCATTTCCTTCACAGCCACTTTCGATGTCTTTGCAGTAAAAGTGGACAGTAACTTCGTGTTGCAGTGGTCACAGACATTTGAAAGTCCGGGTACTGATTATGGCTACGATGCTATTGCCGCCGCCGACGGCACTTTTTACCTGTTGGCCGATCAACCGGTATCTGCCGATAGTGGTTTTATCAACATCATCCATATTGATGCAGCAGGATCAAATGCGGTTACGCTACCGGTTGCAGCGCATGCCGGCGATTATGCCTATGGATTAGCCGCTGCAACCGATGGCTTTTTTATAGCGGGAAACACATTCAGCCAGGTTAAGGGCAGTGAATTTTTACTGGTGAAAACCAATATGACAGGGGATACTGTTTGGTCTAAACATTTTGGCGGCCTGAAAAATGAAGTCGCCTTTTCATTGCTTCCCGATGCATCAGGTAATATTTATGCAGTAGGTGAAACGGAAGGATTTGGTACTGATAATCTGGAAGGATATGTGGTGAAGCTGGATTCTACCGGTGCTATACCGTGTCCTGCCGCAGTCAGCTTTACCGCCAACGACAGTTCCGTCTGTGAAGACCAGGTAATATTTTTCAACAACACAACAGTCAGTTCCGCGGCCTTCGAATGGAGACATAATGGAGATCTTTTTTCTCAGGAGATCAATACTGCCTATTATTTTGCTGATTCAGGCAATGATACAGTAAGCTTAACCTCCTGCACTGCATCCGTTGAAATGCCGGTCATTGTTTTTCCTAAGCCGCCTGCTGACTTTACTTATGTATCG
>JBGAWA010000140.1:0-6714 GCA_044227805.1 Chitinophagales bacterium
CGGGTTTGCAATAAACACGACTTGTTATTGATCGCATTTATCCGGCTGCAAGGCGTAACGGTTAGGCGACCGTTCCATCTTACATTTTCAGCGTTCTAATTTGTTTTATATTTCGCCTATAATTCAAATACCATTATGGGCTATCTCAGATATCTACTTTGGCTTAACATAATTTTTTGCTCTTGTAGTCAGCGGACAGAAAATAAAGCAGCAGTAGCAAAATTGGATTCCATCTCCACACAAACCGGTTGTTGTGTTCCTGAAGTATTGGATAAGACCTGGTATACATCAGGAAAGAAAGCTCCGCTTTTTAGTGGTTTAGAAGGAATTCATTTTCCGGTTTCCACGAAAAATTCAGAAGCACAGGAATATTTTGACCAAGGACTGATGTTGTCTTTCGCATTTAATCATGCCGAAGCAGGGCGTTCATTTTTTGAAGCTGCAAGGCAGGATTCAAATTGCGCAATGTGTTGGTGGGGATTTGCTTATGTGTTAGGACCTAATTATAATGCGGGCATGGAGAAGGATAATTTTCAACGGGCTTATGATGCGATACAAAAGGCTGCATCACATGCAACATCCTGCACCCCTAAAGAAAAGGATTTAATTGAAGCATTAAACTATCGTTATTCGAATGACACTTCGATTGCGCGTCCATTGCTTGACTCAGCTTATGCCGAAGCAATGCGAAGAGTTTATTCTAAATATCCCACTGATGTAACGGTGGCCACCCTTTTTGTTGAGGCACTTATGGACTTGCATCCTTGGAACTTATATAAAAAAGATGGTACGATTCAACCCTGGACACCTGAGATTTTATCCGTGCTTGAAAAATGTTTACAGAAAGAACCACAGCATGCCGGAGCAAATCACTTTTATATTCACGCCACAGAAATGTCGCAACATGCAGAAACGGCTTTAGCAAGCGCTGACCTGCTTCGTGATTTAGTCCCGGGAGCAGGACATCTTGTGCATATGCCTTCCCATACTTACATACGAATAGGGAAATATCATGATGGTGTTGTTGCCAATCAAAAAGCAGTGCTTATTGATAGTTTGTACGTGGAAGCATGCCATGCCCAAGGAGTATATCCGCTTGCCTACTATCCTCATAACTATCATTTCATTTCAGCATGTGCCACCCTTTGTGGTGAAAGTAAAATTGCGATGACGGGAGCCAATGCAACTTCCCGTCATGCCCATGAAAAATTAATGCACGACCCGGTTTAGACGGCGCTTCAGCATTACTATTCAATCCCATGGTTTGTACAGGTAAAACTTGGTCTTTAGGAACGATATTCTTACGCTTCAACTGCTCCCGAAGGATCTGAAATATCCGACAGTTATAGCACCTATTATGAGCATGGCAATGCTGTCGCAAAATAAAATTCCGGACGCGAAGAAACACCTTGTTGAAATGAATAAAGTTATGACCGATACACATGATAAGGTTTAACAATTTGGGGGCTTAAAATTATTATTATGATTGCAGCAGTTGCATCAAAAACGCTGGACGGAGAAATCAATGCAGAAAAAATATGCGGATGCTGCATTTCACCTTTTACAAGCAGTTACCAAAGAAGATGCATGAATTATAACGAACCACCGGACTGGTTCTTTTCCATTCGTCATCATTTAGGAGCCATATTCATTGAAGCCGGAAAATATCCTGAAGCCATACAAGTATATAACGAGGATTTGGAAATATCTCGTGAAAACGGTTGGGCCTTGAAAGGATTGATGAATGCCTATGAAAAACTTGGGGATAAGAAGAAATATGATGAAGCAAAAATCCGATTTGATGAAGCATGGAAACATGCCGACATTAAAATTTCATCATCACGAATACTGTAGCATCTGGATGGCAGTGCCAAAAAGGTAAATTCTTCTGCAAGTGTATGTGTTCAGCTCCGGCAGTTGTGCTGAAGGGAGAGCGTGAAGTAGCGTAAAAATTAATGATCCACCATACACATAATGGTTCTGCATGGAGTATCAGTGCAAACATGCTGGTTTCAAACCCCCACTATCCTTCATCAATTCCTGTTGCCGGTATACAGAATATTGTGCATTGGGGTTAAACTCGCTGATTTTTTGAGTGCCAAGATACCGGGGCAATGCGAGCCGGATGTAAGAATTTCCATCCGGTAAAATGGACATCCCGCAGATGAGTTTTTATGACTAAAATCATGACTTTACTGTTAGCATATCAATGTGTAAAATTGTAAATTCGATGATTCTCTCACCTAAAATCTTCTAACATGAACCTGATTCATCGTGTTGAAACGTGGGGTGATAAGCATCACCCAAAATGGCTGGACATACTGCGTATCCTGCTCGGTGTTATCATTCTCTGGCGGGGAGCTGTTTTTGTAAGTGATACCGCATCACTGCAGCAGATGATTGATCACAGCAGGTTTTCTCAAGTGTCATTTTTCCTGGCACACTATGTCGCATTTGTTCACCTGGTCGGAGGCATCATGATTATTGTCGGCTTGCTGACGAGGACAGCGGCTATCTTTCAATTGCCTGTGCTGATTGGAGCTGTTTTTTTTGTTAACCTGAACAGTGGCTTATTCAATTCTGCTTCCGCGGAGTTGTGGTTTTCTGTGCTGGTCCTCTTTCTCCTGTGCTTTTTTGCAGTGGAAGGTTCTGGCCCGTGGTCAGTTGATGAATACATGAAAAAGCATCCGGAGGATCACGACTGGCAGGATGAACTGAAGAAGGAAGTTGAATGAAGAAAGGGATTTTGAACCCACATTTTGCAGCTCAAAACGGCAACGGGTTTAACCCCGACATAGACTGCTTAGGGTTTGTGAAACATTTTCTTTTCTAGACAAATTGAGCAAACCCTTAGCAGTTCTTAGTCGCAGCGAAGCGGGATTTTTACACTGAAAAATCCGGGTTGAAAAAGGCCTTGTCAATTGTATTCCGGCAGGAAAAAAAATCAAAAAAAATCCCGCCTCTTCAAGGAGGCGGGACATAAGTGTAGTATTATTTAGTGCTGCACAATAAATTTCTTAGTCAGTTGTTTCCCGTCACATAGCAACGTACACAGATAGGTTCCATTTTCGAATTGACTTACATCAAGTATGTTGCGATGCATGCCGGCACCGGCAATGGCTATATCTTTCACGGTAGTGACCAATCTTCCTGACAAATCATAGACATACAACATAAAAGCAGTGTTTTTGGGAAGATAATAGGTTAATGCCACTTCTTCACTGGCCGGATTGGGCGAAGGAGCGTATAACTGTGGCGTATTCACGATGCCTTGTACCGGCGCTACTCCGACAGGATGCCAGGTGCTGTCCAGTACAATATCTTCATCGCCGGGCATATATACAAGCAAGTTCATAAAGTACTTAAACATCTCATCATATGAGGATTCGCCATAGCCGATATTAATAGGAGGATTGTTCGGATTATTCGGATTGTTAGCAGTATTGTCGTAGGTTGCCTCAGCGTACAATACCGTACCTGCCTCCAGTTTAATCATAAACGGATAGCTGTATAACATCTGCCAGTTAAAATCCCATTTAGGGAGAAAGATGAGCGGAATGGAATCGCCTTCAGGAGTAACGGCCCATATCTTAAAATCTTTACCAATCAGGTGTTGATGGGGTGCAATACTGAACAGTGAATAGGTCGTATCCAGCGGGTACACAGTATGAAAGGTCAGCACCTTATTTTTAGGAATAAAAAAAACAGGTTCGGTTACATATTGTTCACCTACGCGTTTTGCTTTAACCTTGCGCAGTTCCGGTTCATTGGTGAAAAAAAGATTAATTGAGCTTTGATCCGTTGCAGGCTCGGTGACTGGCGCATAATGAACCTGTATGAGCACGTCGGTACCGGCTTTAAATTTTACGCCGGAACCGGCAGGATAGAATCTTGCCTGTAATCCAGGCGCATACAAACCCAGGAAATCAGCATTAACACCTTCACCGGCACCACCAAATGAAGTATATCCGTATTCCGGTGTTGTAGCATCCAGAGCCGCTGCTGATCCATCATCACAAGTGTAGATAAATACATGGTGAACCACCTTTGAGTTTCCCGGCCGGAATTCAATCGCTGAAACATCACGATCGACAAATAGGTTGGAAGGCAGTACGAATACCTGGTAATGATCGCTGTTATCGCCGGGTACGGTAAAAGGTTCGGACATGGTGAGCACAGAACTGGGAACACCCAGCTGAGAACCAGTTGAGAAGATAGGCGGCGGTGGAGCGAGCGTTGTATCTCCGGCCGGACCTTCTGCATTGACCCAGTCTGAAAGTTTGCTTATGTCATTGGGCGACAAGATGCGCTCGTTCAGAAAATGACTATAGGACGGATCTGCCTTCCATGGCGGCATGAGACCGGATTGTATCTGGCTTGGAATGCTGTAGAAATAGGGGCTGTTAACCAGTGACAAGTAGCTGGTTGCATTGAGGTAATCAGCGCCAATTTCGCCGGGACGGTGGCAGGTGGTGCAGTTGTTATAAACAATGCCGGCCACGTCTTTCCATTCCGGTGTTTGAGAAAAGGAGGCGCGAAAATTTGCCAGTAAGATGGCCAAAGTGAGAACAAGTAAAGAACCCTTTTTCATGTTAAAGATGGATGAGTATTTATGTAAGTTCAATTTGCTGCTTACGATTAATTAGTTCAATAAGTTCAGAATGGCGAAATTACGATATCACCGACAATCAATGCTGCTATCATTTCAACACGGCATGCCGAAGTTGTCTCTACCTTCTGCCGTAGCATGGAGATTACTGAACAATCAATTTTTTGGCGGTTTCTTTCTTCGTGGTTTTCATCACAACGAAATAAATGCCGGCTGATAATCCCCCAAGATCCAGTTCCATCTTATTGAATCCGGAATTACTTGTCACGACTGATTCCTGCACCGGCCGCCCGCCCTCGTCCAGAATCGTGAATCGTACCTGCTCTGAAACCGGAAGAAAGTAGGGAATTGACAGGATGGAATTTGTAGGATTCGGAAATAGATCATACAGCTGCGGTGTACCGACAAATCCGGACACCGGAGCAGCATTGGTAGATACATAATTGCTGTCAAGTATCAAATCTTCATCGCCCGGCATATATTCCAGCATGTTGAGTAAATACTTACACATTTCATCGGTGGAGGATTCTCCATAATGAATGTCCTCAGGAGGATTATGCGGGTTGTTGGGATTGTAGATTGTATTATCATAACAGGAGCGTGCATAAATTTTGGAGCCAATTGGAATCTTCAGCATGAACGGATAACTGTATAACAACTGCCAGTGAAAATCCCATTTTGGAATGTTCACTAACGGGATTGTATCATTCTGCGGAGTAACAGCCCAAATCATGAAAGATTCGCCAATCAGGTGCTGATGCGGGGCTATAGCAAAGAGTGAATAGTCTTTGATAATCGGGTACTCCATATAAAAAGTGTCACGAGTATTAGCCAGAATCTTAAATGGAGGATTGGTGATGTATCCTTCGCCAATTTTCTTTGCAAAAACATAGCGAACTTCAGGCTCATCCGAATAGAACAGGTTGATTGATGACTGATCATTATCCGGGCTGGTAAGCGGGGCATAGTGTATCTGTACCACCACAAAACTATTGGGCGTAAATTCAATACCGGAGCCTGGGGGATAATAACGGGCTGCCATGCCAGGACCATACAATGAAAGAAAATCAGCGCTCACACCGTTGCCGAGTCCGCCGAACGACGGGTAACCATATTCCGGTGTTGCCTGATCTGCGAAATAGGCGGAACTGTCATCGCAGAGATATATAAAAGCATGGTGAACCACTGCAGAATTTCCTGGGCGGAATTCGATGGCCGACACATTCTGGCTGTTCAGCAAATTAGTTGGCAATACAAAACACATATAATGATCTGAATCATCGCCGGCAATGTAATAGGGTTCTGCCATGGTCAAAACCTGATCAGGAATGCCAATTTGCGAGCCCGGCACAAAGACTGGCGGAGGTGGAGCCAGTGTGGTGTCACCGGCTGGAGCGCCATTGTCAATCCAGTCACTGATGAGATTCTTTTCTTCAGCCGTCAAAACACGCTCATCCAAAAAGTGGCGGTAGGCAGGATCCGCTTTCCAGGGCGGCATAAGGCCGCTGTTAACGAAAGCCTGAATGGAGTATATATGATCAGGATTCGATGCGTCTTTGTACGACATTATAGGAAAAGGGCCTATCTCTCCGGGGCGGTGACAGGCCGCGCAATTATCGTAAAGAATAGAGGCAACATCCTTCCAGTAAGTCTGAGCCCACACTTGTTGCCGGAATGAGGAAACTGCTAACATGCACAGGAGAAGAGCGGAAACTTTCTTCATGGAAAAAGAATTTAAAAGATACTAACGAGTATGTTTTAGGCAACGAAGATATAACATCCTGCCAAATTTGCAAATGACAGAAATGAAGGTCACCAGCACACCGAAGCTATTGATTTTTGGGTGTGATCTTAACAAAGGGGCGCAGCACGCTCATCCTGCAGATTTCGGATGAGTGAATAGAGCAAAGACAGTCAATTGCAATTTATAAACAGTTGCATCCATCAGGTAATCTCCGTTTCAATGGATTTCCGCTTTTTTGTGCCTTCATACAATTCAAACTCCAGCAGCTTACATTTCAATTGTCCGTTATAAAAATCAATTTTCCGCTTTGTTTTTAGACCGATCTTTTTTGCGAGTTCAGGATTGGCCGTAAATATATATC
>JBGAWA010000141.1:0-7010 GCA_044227805.1 Chitinophagales bacterium
CTATTGGAATATTCTTACGGATGGACGCATTGATGGATTCCAGTGTTTGAAAGGCATCGTTCCCAATGATATAACTGTTCACAATCACGCTTCCCTCTCCTATGCGTGAACGGATGCCGATGATAGATCGGTCTATCTTAGCGGCACGTACAATGCTACCTTCCGCGATGATGGATGAGTTAAGCGTAGTGCCCGAAATTTTTGCCGGAGGAAGCATCCTGGCATGTGTGTACACCACATTCTTATTATCGAACAGATTGAATTCAGGAATCTCATCCGTGAGGGCGAGGTTGGCTTCAAAAAATGACCTTATGTTTCCGATATCTGTCCAGTATCCCTCGTATTGATAGCTGAGCATTTTATAACTACCTATCGACTGTGGGATAATTTCTTTGCCAAAGTCGGTAGCCTCTATCTTATCCTCCAGCAATTCTATCAGTGTTTTCCTGTTAAAAACATAAATTCCCATGGAGGCAAGATAATTTCTCCCTTTGCTTTTCATGCTGTCACTGACTTCAGACGACCATGCCGGCAGCAACTCCTTCCTGGGTTTTTCAATGAAGGAGTCAATAAATCCATCCCCTGTCGTTTTCATTATTCCATATTCTGGCGCATCCCGGTCGTTCACGGGAATGGTGGCTATGGAAATTTCAGCTCCCATCTTTTCATGGTAATCAAGCATCTCCATAAAATTCATCTGGTACAACTGATCACCGGAGAGTATCAGTACATATTCGTAGTCATTATTATTCAGATGATGAAGCGATTGTCGCACCGCGTCGGCCGTACCCATAAACCATCTTGGATTATCAGGCGTCTGTTCAGCGGCAAGAATGTCAACAAATGCTTTGCTGAATGCGCTGAAGTGGTAGGTGTTTTTAATATGCTTGTTTAACGATGCGGAATTGAACTGTGTCAGCACAAACATCCGCTGAATACCAGAGTTGATGCAATTGGAAACAGGAATATCCACCAGCCTGTACTTTCCAGCAATCGGTACAGACGGTTTTGAACGATACGTGGTAAGCGGTGATAAACGTGTTCCTGCACCACCTCCCAGGATCACTGCCAGCACTCTTTCTTGTTGCATGGTAGGCTATTTACGATTCTAAAAAAATGAATGATTACTCAAAAATACAATGTGCCGGCGAACCGGCTATTGATCCGCGCTACTTACTTGAAAAAATGCCGTATGACCACAATTTATAACTGCCAAATTTTCTTTTGTTTCTATGTCACCTTCGCTTTTCCTTTCACAAATAGAAATCGGTATGATTTGTTCAGCCATTGCATGTCTTTATTTTTTTTGTAAACGATAATCAGCTCATCCGTCCTGACTGACCACTCATATGGTATAGTTTTCTCCGGTTGCCTTTATCCTCCCATAGAACGGTATAGTTCCAGGTAAACTCCGGCAGCATGGTCCCAGAATGATCAAACTTCATGATTCTTTTCTTGACCCTTTCCATCTCCGTGGCATTTTTGTACAATGCCAGTGCCCTCTCAACAGCCAGGTCAATAGAGGCCACTGTTGCCTGTTCAAACCTGATTCCGAAACCATCTCTCTCTGAAATATCCGTTACGGTATCTATCAACCCGCCGGTACTTCTAACAACCGGTATGGTTCCATACCTGAGGGCATACAGCTGATTAAGTCCACAGGGTTCTACCCGGGAAGGCATGAGCAGAAAGTCTGCTCCTGCATAGATCAGGTGTGCAAGCTTTTCATGGTATCCGATATAACAATTAAAGTTATCAGGCAAATCAGCTTTCAAGGCATTCAAGGCATCCTCATACTCATTGACGCCACTTCCCAAAACGAGGAAATTGACTTCCCTGTTCAGTCTCATTACTGTTTGGCGAATGGCATCTGCCAACAAATCTCCTCCTTTATCACCCACCAAACGACCGATAAAAACGATCAGCGGAAGCTGCGGATTTAGCCGAAAGGAATTGCAAAGCGCACGCTTGTTTGCCATCTTTCCCTCTGTTACGGTGGTGGCATCATATGTTTTTTCTATCCAGAGATCCGTCTCCGCATTCCATACATCAGCATCAATTCCATTCAGAATACCTTGAGATTTTTGCTGTTCATCGGTAATAAGTTTTTCAATACCCAATGCATTTTGCTGCAACTCTTTGAGATAGCTTGGTGAAACAGTGGTGAATTTCCAGCAACATTTTATGGCACAGGCCAATGGGTTCACCTGGTTACTCCATTCCAGCATGCCTTGTTTCCATTCATCATAGGGTGGAATGAGGTAAGTTTTGTCGAGGCCAAACTGTCCCTGATACTGCGCACTGTGTATAGTAAAGACCGTTTTGATTTCACCCAGGTGCCTGTAGTTGTGGCAGTAATCCACCATAAACGGGATAAGCGCTGTCGGATGATCATGGCAATGCACCACATCCGGTTTATGATCCTGGTGACTGATCCAGTCAACCACACAGATTTGAAAGCCGAGGTGCCGGCGCATATCATTACTATAACCGTAAGGCAATTCTTCATCCAGTAAGCCGGGAATCTCTGTAATAAACAAGTCAAACCCCAGCACGGCAGTTTGCTCTTTCAGAATATTATACCTGTATTCAATGGTTCCGAGGTTAAACGTTCCACCGGCAACCTTTTCCCAATGGTGTTCCCTGAAAAACTTATTGTGATAATGTGGTATCACCACACTGGCGGTAGCAGCACCCGATTTATTAAGGTATTTAGGCAAAGCTCCCGCCACATCGCCCAATCCGCCTACCTTGGCAGCAGGATAGCACTCTGCGCTTACATGTAATATGTGCATCTGTTGAAGGATGATTTAATAAGTTTACAATGATACTAAAAAGATTATGTGCTTACAATGAAAGCAGATTGCCCATGGTAATATTTGTGAATCGACACAGCAGCCATCAAAAAATACTCCGGCAAGAGAGCATTACATTCGCGATCTTTCAAACAAACCCTCCATTGTAAATGGAGAGATTCCGTCTGGTCACCGTTTATATCCTCAAACGGCATCAACAGGATGCAGGCTTATATGATTTTTGACCCGCTCAACTATCACTTTCTTCCCTGCACAAAATACATATCAATAAATCCTTTGTTCTTGGCTTCAATTTTTCCACGCGCCTCGCAGTTGAATTGATCCTTTACCAATTCAAACGTAGCACCTGAAATATTTACTTTGCCGGGCTCACCGGAAGCTTCCATACGGGAAGCGATATTGACAGTATCGCCCCAAATGTCATAGGCAAACTTGCGAATGCCAACGATGCCTGCTACCACCGGGCCGGTATGTATGCCGATCCTGCAATCAAACCATGACTTACCCGCTTTCTGCCGCTCAAGGCTTACCTGCTGCACATATTGCTGAATTTCTATGGCAGCGCTAATGGTATCGGAAGGGTTGGAAGTGTTCTCCACCGGTAGTCCGCCCGCACACATATAACTGTCACCAATCGTCTTGATTTTTTCAAGGCCATGCCTTATAATTATATTGTCAAAAGCGCTGTAGTAAGCGTTGATCTCATCCACCAGTTCTGAAGGATTCACAAGCTCGCTTCGGCCGGTAAAATTCACGAAGTCTGTAAACATCACACTGACGAGTTCAAATCGCCGCGGTTTGGAAAATCCCATACGCTTCAATTCGTCTGCCGTTTCAGCTGGAAGAATATTCAGTAACAGGTCATCAGATTTTTTCTTTTCCAGCTCAATCACTTCCTTTTGCGCCACCACTTCCTGTGTTCGTTCACGAACGCGCTGTTCAAGGTTATCGTAGAGAGAAGCATTTTCAAGTGATACGGCAATCTGGCCGGATAAAAACTTCAGCAGGGCGACTCTTTCATTGGTAAATACTCCTTTGCTCAGATTATTTTCAAGATAAAGTATACCCGTTGTTATTCCTTTGTTGATGATAGGCAGACAGAGTACGGAAACCGATTTACGTGCAATAACAGCCGGATCATAGGCAAACCGGCTATCAGCGGCAATATCAAACAGCACCAGGGTTTCACCGGTTCTGATTACATACTGTATCACTGATTTAGGCAACACGGCGGATTCCATTACACAGATCCCTTTGTGAAGTTGAATGGCATCTTCGCCTGCCTCACCTTCCGCTTCAATAAGCCATCTGCCTTCCTTCTCCACTATCAGGTAACCGCTTCCGGCACCTGCATTTTCCATCACGATTTTAATGAGGTTTACTAAGAGTTTATCCAGCACAATTTCACCAGAAATGGCCAGCGCTGCCTGCATCACCGAGTTAAGGTCAAGACGTGCCGACAGATCGGTAAAAGATTTTTCCTCCACTCTTCCGTAGATTGCGGGCGGCAAATCTTCTGCAATAATTCCTTTTTCCGGTTGCAGGTATTTTTCCTTCAATTGACCGGCCTTGTCCAGTGCACCCCAGGATTTGTAATGCATAAAGGCAGATTGCAGATAAGGCCTGGCCACTTCCTTCATTTCAGTTAGCAAAAATAGTTTCCCGGCCAATTCATTGGCCAGTGCTGCCATATGAAGAAACTTTTGCGATGAGGCATCTGTCGCGGCTTTCATAAAAAACGAAGCGGCCAGCGAGGTGTCCCCGCTATGCCTGGCCAACTCCCCCTCCACTATATACAACCGGTGCCTGAAATTTTCCGGCGCTGTCTTACTCCATTTTTTGAGCTTTCCTCTGCACTCCTTCATTCCTTTTAAGCAACGCATTCGTGACATTGGATCATCTAAGGAAATACCGGCAGAAAGAATAAGTGCCTTGTACAGATAATATTCACCAAGCAATAATGTACCCTGGATGGCAAAAACATTTCTCTCCGCTTCCTCCTGTATCGCGGCAGCGGCGACATATTGCTCATCCATATATAAGCGGGACATTTCCAATGTCTGATAATAGATAAGACACAATTTGAAGGTGAGGTTTTTCAACCTGGAATAAAATTCATCTTCCGGCAGCTGCAATTCCGGCAACCGGTTCTCAGCCGGTGTACCGCTCAGTTTGTGCAAATGCCTTTGCAGCACGGTTTGAAACATAATCATGTCATCATACCTGATCTTTTTTGTAAAAGACAGATATTGCCTGCTTTTCTCCAACACCTCATCCATCGCAAAACCATTGTAATACATGCTGATTACCATGTTCATCGTGACGTAAGCGGCATTGGTAAAATCACCACATTCTACACCCAGTTTATATGCATTTTCGAGGTGAACCAATCCGTTTCGCGCCGGCTGCACGAAGTTGATCGTCATTCCGCCATAGCTATAGCTGGCGCGCGAAAAGAACAATACACTATTAAGCTTTTTAGCCAGCTCAAAAGCGACTTCGGTAAAATCCCAGCCTTTCCTGTAATTGCTGAGTCCAACGGCCAATATCACCCCATAGCCGGCAAATCCATCAATAAATGCGTCCGACAGTCCATATTTTAAATTCAGCAACAGTGATTTTAAAATCAGCAGGCCAAGTGTATCATTGCTTTTATTGTAAGCATATGGTTTCAACTCCCCCAGTATTTTATTGGCAAGTTGCACTTCAGGGTCTTCACAGAGGGGTAGCGCTTTCAATTGCTCAATGCTGCGGTGAAGCAGCAACCATCTGACCTGCATAAAGGCAACTGCCAATTGCCATTTATTGACGTTGGCTGGAAAATGAACCTTTAACAGTTCCAATGCTTGCTGACCGGCTGCAAATGTTTCCGGTAGCTTTCCTTTCAGATTGTTAAGCACCGCTTCTGCATAATATACTTTAGCACGATCGTAGTTAGTCTGCGCATTTTCATGCGCGAATGTAAAATACCGGCCTGCTTCCTCCGGCCTGTCGCTAAGATCGGCGCATTCACCGGCGGAGAGATACGTTTCAAAGGTCTGCGCATAATTTTCCGACCATGACTGCTTATCCAACAAGTGAATACTTGCCTCGAGGTACTGTAAAGCAGACTCATATGCGACAGACTCCCGTGCTTTTTTGGCGGCTATCAGGTTCAGCGTCACTGCTTCTGCCTTTTCAGCCGGGGTAGACAACAATGACCTGCCTGAATTCAACTGCGTTACGATATCAAAAATCCGTTCTCCATATTCCCCTTCGCCGATATTTTCCAACAGCGCCTTGGCAATACGGTAATGAAGCTTTGATTTCTCCTCTTCTGCCATAAATGAATAAGCCGCCTGCTGCATCTTGTCATGCACAAATTTGAAATGTGCAATGGGCAATTCGAACTGTTCGTCGCGCAGCTGAAATATTAATTGATAATTGCTGTCGAGCGGTTGAATAATTCCTGCCTGCATAGCATCCCATAACATTGAAATAATCTGCGATGGTTTTTTACCAGCAACGGCAGATAAGATTGCCGTGTCAAACCGGCTGCCTACTCCCGCAGCATACTGCAGCACCTGTTGCGCTTCAACAGGCAGTGATTGCATATTATTGATGGTAAAGCCGAGCGCTTCATCCGGTATATCAACAGCCTGAATTTCTCCAGGATCAAATTCCCATTGTGCCGACTGATAATTGAAAGTGATCTTGTTCTGTTTATACAGCGACTGAAGGAATTGATTGATGAAAAATGGGTTGCCCTGTGAAATACGAATCAGGATATCTGCCAGCTGCCTTGTGTTTTCACTTGCATTGCCAATCAGCGCTTCTACTAATTGATTGATCGCCACATTGTCCAAGGGCTGCAGAAATAATTCATTGTAATGAGTGCCTTCCTTACGCAGCTGCTCCATGGCTAATGAAAGCGGATGCATTTTGTCCACCTCATTGTGGCGATAGGCTCCAATCAGCATCAGGTATTGCGCATCTTCCGTGGTAGCAAGGTTCTGAATCAGCGAAATAGATGCACCATCGGCCCATTGAAGATCATCAAGCGATAGCACGAGCGGCCGTTTATCAGCAATAAATGCCAGCACGAAATTGCGGAAGCTCTGGTTAAACCGGTTCTGTGACTCGGCCGGCGACAGCGCATCCGCCATCGGTTGTTTGCCGATGATCAGTTCCAGTTCAGGGATGACATTGATCACC
>JBGAWA010000014.1:0-37500 GCA_044227805.1 Chitinophagales bacterium
ATCAGAATTTCCAGCGCTACACGATTTCCGATACCTGCACAGGAAGGTGTCCAGGACGTACCTCCGTCCGTTGACTTCCAGATACCATAATCACGATAGCCGTAATAATTCGCATCACCTGTTCCGAGATATAAGACCTGGTCGTTTGGGTAATCAATGCAGATAGACGCGGTGGAAAGTCCATAAGGAAGATTGTCGGTTCCTGTTTGGGTCCACGTTGTTCCATTGTTAGTGCTTATATACAATCCACCGGAAGCAGATGCGGCATATATGATCTGCGAATTCGTTGGATGAAACTTGACCTGGCTGACACGGCCGATACCATTGATCTGTCCGCTGATGTCAGGTGGGAAATTGACCGGCCCGGTGTTGGACCAGGAAGCATTAATTTGAGAAAATGAGAGTTGTACAAAAAAAAATAAAAGAAATACTGCGATGATGATTGTAATATTAATTTTCATGATGTTAAGAGGGAAAGAGGATGAACTGATTATTGCTACTCTTCAAATCCGAATATAAAACTACCGGCGGCGTTGTTCATACCATATCTGCAACCTTTCATCGGAAGACAGAATACGCCCATCACTCTGCACATAAGGTTCAACTGATCGTTTCCAATGTTCAAAATATTTTACGTCATACGCATATTGCTGCAGTTCCTGTTGTTCACGCAATTCGCGTTTGTTCAGTTTTTGCCGGTGTTCATTGGCCGCATCGGCACCGCTTCCCATTAACTCCTCTTCTTCAAGGACAGGTTTTTCCCGGTTTCTCCAAAATGCCTCATACGCTTCCAAAGCATCAAAATAATTCACTGCAGGATCGCGCATCATATTGATCCAGTACGGGTATTTTTCGTAGTCGGATTTCACCTTTGCGGCAGTGGAACCTTTTTTATCGCTGTAAAGATTCTGTGCCGCAACACTTCCTGCCATAGTAAGCAACAGGCACAACACGATAGTGTAGAAATGAAACTAATATTTCATAAAGAGGAATTTTGCAGCCAAAGTATTGAATATTTCGGCTTCTGAAAATAGCCGAACAGCGAAAAGCTTACTTTTCTACTCCTATACTTGAATGACTAAAATGGAAGATATTATTGGCTATGCAAGAGCGAATTGATTGCCTATCGTTTCAGCAATTTTTTCCATTTGCCACAGCGGTGTAGAGGTTGCACCACAGATTCCAACAGTTTCAGCACCATCAAACCATTCCCGCTGCAATTCAGACTCCTCTGAAACAAAATATGATTTTGGATTCACCGATCTGCATACGTTGAAGAGCACTTTACCATTCGAACTTTTCTTGCCTCCCACGAAAACAATTACCTCGTGCTGGAGAGCAAACTTTTGCAATTGTGGTTCACGGTTGGAGACCTGCCGGCAGATGGTATCATTGAATTTCACTTCCTTATTTCCCGCTGCATCAGCCCGCTGTTCAATCAGGCTGCTGAAATGATAGAATTTCTCAGTGCTCTTTGTAGTTTGTGAAAAGAAGGCAATTGGTTTTGAATAATCAAGTTTGTCGAGGTCCTCTTCTGTAGTTACCACAATGCCCTGTTGATCGATTTGTCCCATTAATCCATTTACTTCCGCATGGCCGGGAATTCCATAAATTACCAGTTGAGCATCTTTACCTGCCATCTTATCATAGGAAAGCTTAACGCGATTTTGCAATTTTAAAACTACGGGACATGATGCATCCAGCAATTCAATATTATTCTCCATGGCTGTAATGTAGGTTTGGGGAGGTTCACCATGCGCCCGGATGAGGACGGTACAATCATGTAATTTCCGCAAGTCTTCATGATTGATAATTTTTAGCCCTTTGGCAGTCAGCCGTTTTACTTCAAGGTCGTTATGAACGATGTCGCCCAGACAATATAATGGTATACCCGCATCAAGCGCATCTTCCGCCATCTGTATGGCATACACAACTCCGAAACAAAATCCACTGTTCTGATCTATCGTAACTGTCATGTCGCAAAATTAATGTTTGTGGTTCACGCAGCTGATACAATTTTTTCCTTCGCCAACCTTAGCACTAATTCAAATTGCTCTTGTTCGGTCAGTAACGTATTATCAATCTCCACCGCATCTGCCGCTTTTTTCAGTGGTGAACTTCTCCTCGTGCTGTCGAGCAAATCGCGACCGGAAAGGTTTTGGGAAACCTGAGATTTTGTTACCTCCATTCCTTTATTCTTCATCTCATTATACCTGCGTTCGCTCCTCACCTTTTCATCTGCGGTCATAAAAATCTTTAGCTCCGCCTCCGGAAATACAACCGTTCCTATGTCGCGGCCATCCATCACAATTCCTCTATTTTTTCCGTATTCCCTAAGCTTAGAAACAATAAAAGTTCTGACCTCCGGAATGCTACTCACTACGCTGACCAGGTCGGCTATCATGAGGCCTCTTATCTCAGCCTCCACATTTCTACCATTGAGAACTACATGCGATTCATTTTGTTCAAAATCATATTGAAAATCGATGTTGATATTCTTAAATGATTCCAGCAACTCGGGGATCTGTTTTAGATCGGTGGCGTTTTGATGAAAGTAAACCGTGATGGCACGATAGAAGGCACCGGAATCAACATAGTTGTATTGGAGAGCTGCCGCTAAATGTTTTGCCAGGGTGCTTTTTCCGCTTGATGAGGGACCATCTATCGCTATAATTATCGGATGCATGGCGGCAAAATACGGAGAATGCAGGCAGACTGCTGTACGCAGCCGCTTAAAATTAGCAACAGCGCGGGGAATCGCTACATCCTTTTTCCGAATAGTTCGTCTAGATTCACGCCTAGTGTGAGGTGATTCACACCGCCCGCTACATTGTAGATTGCTCTGCCATAGCTGAAATTGAAGCGATTGATGCGAACACCGGCACCGAAACTGAAACCGGAAAGTCCTTTGCGCAGTTCAACTGCCAGTTCCTGCCTCCGCTGATGATTGTAAGCAATACTGACACGGAAGTTTTTCCCGAAATTGATTTCTGTACCAATAATAGTGTGCAGAAAAAAATTGTCAACGATATAATTTTTCTCCTTGGTCTGTTGTGAAGAATCGATGAGAATTGCGCCCTGATCAGTTTGATTTGGATCATTATAGCGCAAATCCCAGCGATAAAGATCATGCAACACCAATGAAAAAAGAAACGGGGTATGCGATAATCTTTTTGAAAGGCCCGCTTGAATGTCAAATGGTAAAGGTTCTTTGCCTGAACCAGTATAAGGTTGAAATTGTGTGCCTACATTTTTGAACAAGATGGTAGCTGTAAATCCCTGGGCAGAATCATGATAAGCCCCTGCAACAGTCAGCGCCATCCCGTTAGAGTGATACGATTCAAAGCTGGAGGTGATATACGTGAGATTAGCGCCATAGGAAAAACGCCGGATATATTCACGACCGGCACCAATAGTAATGGCATATTCAGCACCATCAAACTGGCCGGTGGCATTCCCAATCGGATCAGTTGCAGTGAACTTGCCATAGTTCACAAACTGAATGCCTCCATTAAAGGTCGTTTTCCACTTTGGAATGGTTCGAACATAACCGGCGTAGCCTCTTTTGATGTCGCTGATGTAGTCGACATAATTAAGGGAGAGCCGGTTATTCATGGTCGGATTCAGCATGGCCGGATTCTGGTAAGCGATGGATAGGTCATCATCATAAACGGAGATAAAAGTTCCTCCCATAGAAGTGATGCGGGCCGACGGCGCTTCATTCATAAACAGGAATACTTCCTTGCCACCGTTTTGCGCAGCGGAAGGTAGTGTCATTCCCAAATAACAAATACCAGTAAGGATTGTAAGTATAAGATGTTTATTCACAAATGAACGCTTTCATTAATTTCCAGCCTCTGAAACAAGACAGTGATGCATCACCCTTTAAAAACTCCGTGTTAAACGGTCAGCCAACAGCATTATTTTGAAGCCGTCAAAAATATACTTTTGCTGAAGATCGTGCAAAAATGAATTATGCAGAGACCATAGCATTTCTTTATTCACAACTGCCCATGTATTCACGCATTGGCAAGGCAGCTTATAAAAGCGACTTAATTAATACGCAGAGATTGTGCGCCTTATTGGACCATCCGGAGAATACGTTCAGGAGCATCCATATTGCCGGAACAAATGGTAAAGGATCTACCAGCCACATGCTTGCAGCCATACTGCAGCAGCATGGCTACAAGACAGGGCTGTACACTTCACCGCATCTGCGCGATTTTCGCGAAAGAATCCGGATTAACGGGCAAATGATACCCGAAAATGAAGTAGTAGACTTTGTCGGTAAATACCATGCGCAACTGATAGAAATAGGATGTTCATTTTTTGAGTGGTCGGTCGGTCTTGCCTTTGATTATTTCAGAAAAGAAAAAGTGGATATCGCCGTCATCGAAACCGGACTGGGAGGAAGGCTGGATTCCACGAATGTTATCACCCCAATACTATCCATCATTACCAATATCAGTTACGATCACATTGATCTATTGGGTGACACATTGCAGAAAATAGCCAATGAAAAGTCAGGGATTATAAAGTATTTGGTACCTGTCGTAATCGGTGAGCATGGCAATGAAACAGATCCTGTATTTATCGGAGCGTCCGAACTGCAAAATGCACCCATCAGTTTCGCCGGAGATAAATGGGTTGTAAAGCGGGCCTTGTACAACGCCAAAACGCTTTCGTTAACGATAGCATACAGTGATTCGGAAGAATGGGATCTTGAACTCGACCTGCAAGGCCAATACCAGGAGAAAAATATTCTTACTGTTCTGGAAGCGCAAAGGATCCTGTCTGCAACCGGTTTTAATCTTACAAAACAAAACTGCATAGCTGCTTTACGTTCTGTAAAATTACTCACCGGGTTGGCCGGAAGGTGGGATGTTCTTTCCATCTCCCCTATCATAATTGTTGATGTTGCGCACAATGAAGCAGGAATTTCTCATTCCATGGATCAGTTAAAGAACCATACTTATCAGACATTACATATTGTGCTGGGATTTGTGCGTGAAAAGGAACTGAACAAAATATTAGCCCTTTTTCCGGATCATGCAATTTATTACTTCTGCAAACCTGATATACCAAGAGGGCTGGAAGCAGAAACGCTGCAAATAGCAGCCAGCGCGTTTGGGTTAAATGGAAAAGTATACCCCTCCGTAGCAGCCGCCTTCCAGGCAGCCAAAAGCGTTGCATCTGCAAATGATTTGATTTATGCCGGAGGAAGCACCTTCGTGGTAGCAGAAATAATATAAACGCACCTTCGTCGCATAAGCCTATTGATCAGATCTTCGTTAGATCTGTCAGATCAGGTCATGCATTCTTAGCAAAATATACCTGAATTCCTCTCCACGAATAATTTTCAACATGATACTCTTTGCGTTGGGATCACTGAACAAGTGGTCAACGTTGCCAAGCTCCATATTTTTTACCGGCAGAAAATTAATCTCCACCAGCTCATCATCTGGCTGAATGCCTGCTTCGTCAGCCGGGGAATTGGGCTTAACCTGAAATACTATAAATCGGTTGTAATTATCTCCACCTCCCACCACCTCCATACCGACACGATCATATTCAAAGGGTTCTTTAAATTTTGAATTGGGTTTCAGGTATATTTTTCTGCCTTCATAGTCAAAGACCACTGAAAACCGTTTTAGGATATAGTTTCCAATACTGCCATTGCGTTTACCGGATTCGGCCTTGCTCCCCCAATTATCAAAATCGGGAAATGAAGTGACTACGCCAGAAAAAGAAAAATTACCCATTGTCAGCTGATTCGTTCGGGCTAAACTTCCATGGATGATACCATTTAGTCCGAGCCCGAGTTGTGTATAAAGATGTCGTTTCGGAACCGCGAGGCGACTATCGGAATTGCTTTGCAGCGATAAAGGAAAACCGGCGCCGGTGTCAATCAACAAATCAAGCGGGATGTCTGCAGTGTCGGATAAATTACACGTTGCTTTGATAAATGGTTTGTTGGAACGCAGCTCAATGGGCAGCGTCTGATATTTTCTGCCCGGTTTAAACTGACTACTCTCGAAAACGGTCAGGATTTTTTCTCCGTAATTTATTTTTACGGTGAAGCTGGCAAAAAATTCATAGCCGATGATGCCCGTAATCTTTACGCCAAGATAGGTGGAAAGGAAAAATGGATCATCTTCAAATACCACACCGGTCAATGGAAGGCTTTCCAGTCCTGGCATCGTTACATTCACATCGCTGACCGTAAATGCCTTCACTCCATCCTTTTCGCCTAATCCGCTGATAATAATTTCCTTACCGGTCTTCAATCTTAGCACATCCTTTATGGCCGGATCAGTAATCGTCAGTACTCCTACTCCTGTGTCAAGCACAAAATTATAAGGTCCTTTTCCATTTAGTTTAACAGGAACAACAATCAGGTTGCGATAGAATTTATAGGCAATGGCGGCGCGATGCTGATTCCTCGTGAAATGGAAATACGGTTGTGCCATGGCATTTGACGCAAGCATAGCCATGGTTACAAGGCATAAACAAAATGATCGGCTGATGCGCAGTAAACTTTCTTTCATCGTCAAGAAGGCAGCTTACAACAGATTTACCAAGTAGACGAAAACATGGGGTCCACAGTTGGCTGCATGCCAAATTAGGAGGATTCTTGCAAGTAGCTATGCTAAAATTTAAACTGACCATCTGTTAGAATCAGGTTCTGAATTAATCATGATCTTTCCAAGATACTAATACTATAGATAAAGGCCTGCGGTTGCCAAGGATCAGGTCATTGAATTTTAAAGTCAAATGTGTTACACAAATCATGACCGATGCTGTATCAGCGAAAAAACAGATGCCATTTTGAAATACAAAATTTGTGATACTGTAAGGAAGATATAACGAGTTAACTTTCCATCTTATAATCCTTCCTACCTTTGCGTAGCATTTTCAATTAAAACATCTATGAACAAACACACTTTTATCACCGGAATTTTATGCTTGTTTTTTATACAGGTTTCAGCACAGTTTAGTTATCCGAAAATTAATGCTGACGATCCGGGTTTGCCCGGCTGGGTAAAAATGATGTATGAAGGCAAAGAAAGTGTATTCGCCATAGACAGTGCCTATGCATCTTACTTTGAAGGTCATGAACCCCATAATGACATCTATGCGCGCTGGTACACCACGTGGCGCAGGCAGGTTAGTTCATACCTTGATGAAAATGGCTTTATTAAGTATCCATCTGAATGGGAGGTTAATAATCAATTAAGAATCCGCAGCGAGCTATTTTCAAACGTACGCAGTACATGGACACATGCAGGTCCGGATATTCATTATTCCACCAAAACCAACGAAAACAGCTTGTTTGAACCCATTTCGGAACAAGCCAACATTTACGGAATAGACCGCTCTCAAAGTAATCCCGATATCCTGATTGCCGGGAGCGAAAGTGGTGGCATCTATAAATCTGTTGATGCTGGCGAATCATGGACAATGGTAACGCCTGGCCTCCTCATCTTTACATCGAGAGCCGTACGCATACACCCCACGAATGAAAATGAAATGATGTTTGCCGGCGGCGGCAAATTGTACAAAACAACCGATGGCGGGCAAACCTGGAATCCTATTGGCGATCCTGCTTTTCAATCATTAAATTTCACAGCCGACGATTTGATTTATAATCCTGGCGATCCAAACATCATCTTCATCGGAACCAACAAAGGAATGTTCCGCACTACGGACGGCGGTCAAAACTGGACAGAGATATTACCTGAATATTGTATGTCTGTTAATATTAAACCCAATGATCCTTCGGTAATCTATGCTTTACAATACGATCCTGCAACTAAAATTTCCTATTTCTATAAATCAGTCAACAACGGGGCAACTTTCACCAAATTCAGCAATGGGTGGTTTGAAGTGCCTGCGGCAGATGCCGGTAAAATAGAAAGTTATGGTGGCAGAATAGCAGTTACGGAAGCGAATCCTGAAAAAGTGTATGTATTGCTGGTGGGAAACAGCCAATCGAATGCGCAACTGCAATTGGGCGGATTTATTGGAACCTATGTCAGTAATAATGCGGGTGAACAATGGACGAACCCTCACATCCTGATCGGCGCTCCCTATGATTTCGAGACGCACCCATGCCTGATGGATTTTGATGGCCATTCAGCTGACTATAACCAAATTTATTATAACACTTTTATTATCGCCTCGCACCTAGATGAAAACAGGATACTGATCGGTGGATTAAACATGTGGCGGTCTGATGACGGAGCAGTATCCTATCAGGGAGTTGGCGGCTACATTGGAGGACTGCCATTGATGCATGTTGACATACAGACTATTCGGAACTACAAAACATCCGATACTACTGAAGAGGTGTGGTGGAGCAGTGACGGAGGCGTAAATCATTCGACTGATTTTCTTGAAACACATGTTTCAAAATGCAACGGCATCTATGCCACCGAACTCTGGGGCTTTGATCAGGGCTGGAATGAGGATATGATGGTAGGCGGCCGTTATCACAATGGTAATATGGGTTTTGCAGAAGGATTTCCTGATGGCGAATTTCTTGCTCTCGGCGGTGGTGAGGCTGCTACCGGATATGTGAACTACAGCTATGAACGCAAAGCTAATTTCTCTGATATTGGAACCGTCATTCTGCCCGGTGAAATTGATGGCTTTGCCAAATATGGGGGTGCCAGCGGCCAACCAAACGAAAGTTACTACCAGGGAGAGAGCTCCCGCATCATCTTTGACTGGAACAATTATCACATTGCCTATATGGGCAAAGACAATAAGTTGTGCAAAAGTACAGACGGCGGATCAGGCTTTTTTGTTGATCATACATTTGGCACCAATACCAGCCAGCGTGTTCTCTGGATAGAACAAAGCCGTGTCAATACCAATATCATGTATGTCCAGCAAATGCAATCATCAAAAAGCATCATTTGGAAAACTACTGATGGGGGTCTCAACTGGTCGCAGGTTGTTTTACCCCTGACCAATCAGAAGTATCTCAACTTTACACTGAGTGGCACCAATGAAGATGAATGGTGGCTGGCATTTACCAATGGCCCTAACAGTTCTAAAATTTATCATACAATAAATGGCGGTTCAACCTGGACCAACCTAACTACGCCTGCTCTCGACAATATGAATATCTGGTCCCTTACGCATCAGTTTGGAACCAACGGCGGGGTCTATCTTGCCATGAAGCAAGGAATTGTTTTTTACCGGAATAATCTCATGCCCGACTGGACAGTGCATGGAAGTGGTTTGCCATCCATTTCAGAACCATTGAAGATTGTTCCTTACTACAAAGGAAATAAAATACGGCTGGCAACCTGGCATGTTGGTGTATGGGAAAATGATTTGTTTGAACCATCTGACCTTATCGCCGATTTCGCGGTCGGTAACCAAACCATTTATTGCTCCGGCGATACCATCTATTTTACTGATCACTCGGTTGCTTCATCATCGGCATCCTTTCATTGGGTCATCAATGGGGCCAACCCTTCTGTGGCTACGGTAAAGAATCCCACCTCTGTTTTTTCAATGCCCGGCACTTACGATGTTACATTGACGGTCACTGACAACGGCGTCTCCGATACAATCACAAAATCAATTGTGATTGACGGTGTAAATGTTGAACCGCTACCCATTGCGGAGGGATTTGAGCAGGGTCAGTTTAATCCTGACTGGCTGCTTACACAATGGGGCATTATTGATAATGTTGGGGCTTATGGGCTTAGTACTCATTGCATGTACTACGATAATTATGACGCTGATTTGCAAGGCGCTTTCGCAGATGTTCAAACAGCCAAATATAACCTGTCTGGTCTGGCTGATGTACGCCTTACTTTTGATGTGGCTTATGTTCCATATGGCTATCCGTACGTTGATTCGCTTGCTGTGTTGGCCTCCACCGATTGTGGAGAGAGTTTTACACTTTTATATAAGCGCGGCGGCGCCGATCTCTCCACGGTGCCGGGCAACAATGGTAATTATTTTGTTCCGGCGAACGATGAATGGCGCACTGATACTGTATCACTTAATTCATTCGCTGGGTATCCAGAGGTTGTAATTGCTTTCCGTAATATTGGTTACTATGGCAATGTTCTATATATAGACAACATTAATCTGACAACATCTGCCCTTTCAGCCATTGAAAATATTAATGATGCATCCGGCTTCAGCATTTCACCAAACCCCAATGACGGGCTATTTACAGTTTCCGATTTTGCGGCATCCCCAAAGCCTATGACGATAACCATCTTGAATTCGATGGGTGTATCAATAAGAGATTTCCATTACAATTCGGTATCAGGCGATCATCATGCGATGATTAACCTTAAGAGTTTGGGCAAAGGGGTTTATTTTGTGAAAGTGGAAAACAGTGAAGGAATATCGGTGAAAAAGGTTGTTGTAGAATGAAAGAAACAGCACTCTCTCCTATTTGAAGTCTGCCGCAATAACCGGCTGCTGATTTAATGTTGCCAGAACCAGATAAAAAAGTCAGAAGTGGATTCAATCCAATCTTATCGTGCTTGGTCAGACACCATTTATAAAACAGACAGTAACTAAATATGAAGTACCATCTCAGACCTTGGAATTTATCAGACCTGGACAGTCTGGTCAAATATGCCAATAATTGGAATATTGCAAAAAATATGACAGACAAATTCCCATTCCCCTATTCCAAGAGCGATGGACAGGCATTTATTGAATTGGCGACCCAAGACGACCCGATTCATATTTTTGCTATTGATATTGAAGGGTTAGCAGTGGGTGGAATTGGCATACATCCGCAAGACGACATCCACAGGAAAAATGCAGAACTTGGCTATTGGTTAGCAGAACCATTTTGGGGACAAGGTATTATTAGCCATGCGATTCATCAAGCCGTTAATTTTGCTTTTACTACCTATGACATTGACCGCGTATTTGCAAGACCATTTGGAACAAATGTGGCTTCGCAAAAAGTATTGGAAAAGAATGGCTTTCTTTTAGAAGGACGATTTGAAAAAGTTCTGTTTAAGAATAATGACTACCAGGACGAACTGATATATGCCGTGAGACGTAAAACCTGGAATTGATCGATCATGAACCCCAAACACGGGTTCCTCGTCAGACACGGTGACGTGAAGACATAAAGATTAAAGCCACTTCTTTTTCAACTGCAAAATGGTGATTAATAATATTTGAATTGAATGCTTAATAACAGATGTAATCAAAATTCTGATGCATAGTGTATTTATTTTTAAGTGTTGTTGCGTTATTTAACAGAAGTTGATTTTTCTTCATTGGCTTCATACATTGCTGTATAATAGATTGCTGCCAGGAAACGGTCATCCAAGACGCCTAATTGCTTAGCCGCTGAAGCGGAGATTTTTATCAGCACGTCCTCATTCACCGAGGTGGCCGGCAACTTCCCGATCACCTTCACCTCCACCACCTTTCCATTCATCTCATTCTTCACCTTCACCATGGTCCCTTTCGGAGCAGTAGCATGCAAAGCGAAAAAATCACCCCCATCATCATCTGACTTCACCCATGTGGCGATTCCCCTTTTTGCCAGTTCTTCCGGAAAATTCTGAATTGAACTAACGCTGTTAACGGCCGGTTCGATACTTTCCACATTCACGGAATTAATTTCAATTGCCCCGGCTGTTGCTTGTTCAGCGGGCTTTAGCGGGCCTTCCAGCACAAATGAATTTGATTGAAAGCCAACGATGATCTCACTGTTTTCCGCTATTTCAGCGCTTGTGAGATTATTCCAACTGATGAGCGAATCAACCTTGGTATTAAATCTTTTGCTGATAGCATATAATGTTTCCTTCTTGCGAACAGTATAGTAAACAGGCGTCAATGATCTTCCTTTCTCCGCTGTAACCATTGCATCTTTCACTACAGGAACCTTTATTGTAGAGCCCAATGGCAGATTATCATCCATTAGAGCAGGATTCAATCGCCGTAATTCGTCAATGGTGGTTTTGTAACTTTTTGAAATACTATAGAGCGTTTCTCCTTTGGTTACCACATGAAGATCAATGGAAGGAGCATTCGCAGCAGCACGTTTCAGTTCAACGCTTTGAGCTGAAGTGTAAATAGGCATCGCAATAACAATCATCACCACCAAAGAATAAATTAGCTTTGTCATTCTGTTGAATATGCGATTTGGAAGGATCATTTACAATATCTTTGAAGCGGCCCGGCTCTTCAAAGAATGTACCAGATAACCGGAATCAATCTGAAAAAAAATCCACATAAAAGTATCGCTACCGCAAGGCGATCAGTTTATTCATGAGAAAGAAGTTGTTAACGGCGATCCTGTCATTGTACTGTTTAGTGCACAGCGTACCTGTGGCGGAGAGTATTCCACTGACCGGTCTAAAAAAAGTTTATGTTTTTGAAGTGAACCAGGAAATATTTCCAGCAGCCTGGCGACTGGTAAAAACGGCGATGACGGCGGCTGAATCAGCACATTGCGATTATATTCTGATCAGGCTCAACACTTATGGAGGCGAATTATCCATGGCCGATTCCATCCGTGCAAGATTGTTAAGTTGCAAAATACCAGTGATCGTATGGATCACACAAAATGCTGCTTCTGCGGGTGCTTTGATTGCCATTTCCTGCGACAGTATTTATATGAAAAAAGGAGCCGCCATAGGCGCTGCATCCGTTGTAAATCAGGAAGGTGAAATTATGCCTGACAAATACCAGTCATATATGCGTGGCATGATGAGGTCTACCGCTCAGCAACAAGGCCGTGATCCAAAGATAGCGGAGGGTATGGTGACGCCCAATAACTATTTGCATGACATCGCGGATTCCGGAAAGATAATTACGCTTACCGCCGCTGAAGCGCTGAAGTACGGCTATTGTGACGGTATCGCTGAAACGCAGGAGGCCGTATTGCAGGCTGCCGGCATCCGTGACTGTGAAGTAATAGAACACAAGACAAGCATGATTGATGATTTCATTGCCTTCCTGCTGAACCCGTTGGTAAATGGTATACTGCTGCTCATCATTCTCGGTGGAATCTACTTTGAATTCCAGCATCCTGGAATAGGCTTTCCCATTGTGGCAGCGGGAATAGCCGCCATCCTCTATTTCGCACCGCTTTATCTTGATGGATTAGCTGAACACTGGGAAATTCTTTTGTTCATCTTAGGACTTGCGCTGATTGCAATTGAGATTTTCGTAACGCCCGGATTTGGTTTGCCCGGCGTGGGAGGAATACTATTGGTGATAAGTGGGTTGACGCTGGGCCTTCTTCGAAACATTAATTTCGATTTTTCACTGACCAGCTCAACCGAGATCTGGATTGCTCTTCTAAGAGTAGTTATTCCGCTTGGACTTTCATTCTTTCTTTTTATAGCATTTGGCAAAAGCCTTTTGCAAAGCAAGGCATTAAAAGGATTTGTGCTTACAGATACACAAGCCTCAACCACGAGTTTTCATGAATCAGCCTCAAAACTGAACAGTATGCTGCACAAACACGGTGTTGCCATCACTCCGTTACGGCCTTCTGGACAGGTGGAAATTGAAGCCGAACGATACGATGCAATGGCGGAGAGTGGTTTGCTTGCCGCTGGAACAGCAATTAGGGTGACAGACATCAGTGGAAATATATTGGTCGTAAGAAAACTGTAAATCAACTGCATCGTTATTCATTTTTTATTTTAACGCATACGTACCTTGCTTCTTACCATAAAATCACCGCAGCCTTGCGAATACTAGTTGTCATACCTGCACGATTTAACTCTACTCGTTTACCGGGCAAGCCATTGGTGATGATTGGTGGTAAAAGCATGATTCAACGTGTGTATGAGCAGGTCTTAAAATGTGAGGCAGTGGATCGGGCGCTGATAGCCACAGATGACAGTCGTATTGAAGATGCCGTAAAAATATTTGGAGGCAATGTGATGATGACGTCACCATCTCATCTGTCCGGAACATCACGCTGTGCGGAAGCGGTTGAAAAGCTGCCTGACCAATTTGATGTGGTAATTAATGTGCAGGGAGATGAACCCTTCATCGCACCAAAACAGGTGGGACAACTCATCCGATGCTTTGATGATGCCTCCGTCAATATTGCAACACTCGTTAAACAGATCTCCAATCAGGAGGAGTTAACTAACCATAATGTTGTAAAGGTGGTGACCGGCACCTCTCAGCAGGCACTCTATTTCAGTCGCAGCCCATTGCCACATTTGCGCGGGGTGGCTGCGGACAAATGGATGAGTGCCGGTATTTTCTATAAACATATTGGCATTTATGGATATCGGACTTCAGTACTGCAACAGCTCGTACAATTGCCGGAAAACAATCTGGAAAAGGCTGAATCTCTCGAACAACTCAGATGGCTGGCCAATGGGTTCAGGATTCAAACAGCTCTCACCGACGCTGAAACTATCAGCGTTGATACACCGGAGGATCTCGCCATCGCCAACCGCTACTCCGCTGAAAATCCGGTAAGTTGAGCCGGCGATCTTTCTAAACAGTTATTCTGGTCTTCCCGCAGCTCAACCGCTGATTTATCAAATAACACATCAGGGCTAAAGTAGAGAACCTGCGTCTCAATTAACATGCAACCTGTTTAAAACACAGCGATAACATTCTTACAGCATGGCACCGATGGTCTAATTTTGAGAAAATATTTTTTCAGAAAAGCAGTTATAGATCCCTGTGGAAATTCCCTGGATGAGGAAACTTATGAAGGCAACGGTAGTAATGGCCGTAGCGCTGTTGTTATTGCTGGCTACAGGAATGCTGATTGGTGTGGTATTCGGAGACAAGATTAAACAACTGGCCATCAATGAACTGAATAAGAGGCTTGCCACCGAAGTGGCTGTAAACGGTTCTATTGATTTTTCTGTATTGTCGAATTTCCCTTCGGCTTCCATAACCTTCCATGAAGTAACATTAAAGGAATCACTGCCAGCTAAAGAAGACCTCCTGCGTTGCGACAAGATATCCTTGCTTTTCAATATTTGGGACATTTTCAAAGGTGAATACAGTATGAAGAAAGTCATCGTTGCGAACGGATTTCTTCACTTGCTGATCACAGAAGACGGCATCAGTAACTATAACATTTTCAAAGCCGCCGGTGCTGCGGCAACGAACGATTTTTCCATCAAAGTGGAGGAAGCTATCCTTACCAACATCTTGTTTCAGTATGATGACAATCGTTCCAACCGGCATTTTGTTTTTGATATTAGCCAATCCGCCCTTTCAGGCGATTTCACTTCCGCTGAGTTCCTGCTCAGCATCCAATCTGATTTCATCAGCCAGCATTGTAACATTGACAATATTGACTACCTGCCTAACAGAAAGATTGGTATTAATGCTGTCTTGCATGTTGACCTGGCTAGCGGAAGTTATCTGATCAATGAAACGTCAGTGGAAATCGAAAGCAACCTGTTTGTGCTTTCAGGGAAAATAACCAATCACACAGAGGGGAATGAAACAGACTTGAATTTTTCCGGTTCTCAACTGAAACTGGAAGAACTGGCCACACTCCTTCCTGAAAAATATGCTGCCTACATTGCGCATTTCAAGACTGCTGGTACCATCAGGATGGAGGGAAAAATCAAAGGCCTCGTAAGTGATCAAACCGAGCCGCATGTGGAGATTACATTTGGCGTAAGTGAAGGAATTTTTTCACATGATAAGATGAAAGAGCCTATCAGGCATGTGAACCTGGAAGGTGCCTTTTCTAATGGTGCCTCCAACAGCATGGCCACATCAACTTTCAGGCTGTACAATCTCTCTGCTTCCTTTGATGCAAATATTGTGAAGGGAATGGTTTTGGTGCAAAATTTCAATGATCCATACCTTGAGATGAATCTCGACGGCGAAGTCAATTTAGAATTGATTAAACCGA
This sequence comes from Chitinophagales bacterium, assembly GCA_044227805.1. Classification (GTDB taxonomy): domain Bacteria; phylum Bacteroidota; class Bacteroidia; order Chitinophagales; family UBA10324; genus JACCZZ01. The sequence goes on from JBGAWA010000014.1 coordinate 15,866, forward strand.
TGTTTCCATCTGCTTATATCAATGAGCTCAAAGGTGCACTCACCTTCCGGCAATTCTATTTTAAAGGTGCCGTGAAGGAGTTGACCCACACAAAGCAAATGGAAAATCTGGATGCCGGCGGAAGCTTTACCCTGGCTGATGTTAAAATTGCTACCAACAAAACCACTTACGATCAACTTTTAGGCAATTTTGATATCCGTAATAACCAGATCATCATCAATCAGCTCTCTTTCCATGCGCAGGAAAGTGACCTGAGCTTTACAGGCAGCATCAACAATTTCATTCCCTACTTACTGGGTTCACTGAACGACTCCCTTCAACATAACCATAAGATCGGGCTGGATATTCGCCTTACCTCACGTTCACTTTCATGGTTCGATCTCGTAGGGGAATCCGTGCATGCCAGCCGGCCTGCTGAACCCGCACCAGATAACTATGCCATACCCTCGTTGTTCTATCTGTTAACAGGATCCGTTTCCGGGAAGATTGAAAAATTCCAGTATGACAGATTTAATGCTGAAGATGTACACGGCAAAATCCTTTTTCTGGGAAACACTATCTACTTCAACGATTTTGGAATGAATGCAGAAAAGGGATCGGTAGTGGCAAACGGGAAACTTGATATTGCCAACATGAAGCGCAATCGGCTGGAAATGACCGCTTCACTGGATAAGCTGGATATTACCCAGCTCTTTTATGAATTCAATAATTTCGGTCAGACAACTTTGACCGACAAAAACCTGAAAGGCCTGATTACCTCGAGCCTGGCTTTGGAAGCCACCTGGGATGAAAGAATTTTTAACAAAAGTAAACTGTATGCCATTGCTGATGTAACCGTTGACAATGGTGAATTAAATAATTTCGACCCCATGCTGGCACTGGCAAAATTTGTGAAACTGAGTGAACTGAAAAACATACGTTTTTCAAAATTACAGAACCAGGTGGAAATCCGAAATCAGAAAATCTTTATTCCGCAAATGCAGATATTCACCAATGCCCTTAACCTGCAACTGTCGGGTACACATTCATTTGAAAACATCATTGACTATAAGATTCAGCTCAACCTGCTGAAACTGCTTACGTCAAAATTTGAAAAATCATCTGGCAGCAACGCGCAATTTGATAAATCAACCGAAGGGTTTTTAAATCTATATCTTACCATGACCGGGCCAGCCGACAGCCCGTTGATCAGGTACGATAAAAAAGCGGTGAAAGAAAAAATTGCGGAAGACCTGAAGCAGGAAAAAAATGAACTGAAGGCCGTGTTAAGAAAAGAATTTGATCAGCAGGCACAGGACCAGCAACAAATTAAAGACTGGCAACCCGGCGAAAAGATTCAATTCATGGAGTTTGACGAAGATTCCGTACAGGAGGAAGAAGAGAAGAACAAACCCACGCTTACAAAGCAGGAACAGCAGAAGGAACTCGAAAACTTCAAACAACTTTTCAAACCAAAAGACCCGGCACCCAAATAACGCATGAACATCTACGAACAAAAAAATACCTGGAAGCTGATTCTGCTTATCACCCTGCTGATGATCATCATCACTTCCATTCTTTACACCAATTTCCTGGCCGGTAAGCTGGCAAGTGAGGAACGCAAGAAGATGGAATTGCTGGCTGATGTTTATAAAATGCTAAATGCCACAAGCGGTAATGTGGACTTGGGATTCATGTTTCATATTATTGAAAGCAATGAAACAGTCCCGCTGATTCTTGCCGATGAAGACGGCAATGTGATTGGCCACAAAAATCTTGATACATTCAAAATTGCACGAGATACCAATTATCTGCGGCATCAGCTGGCATTGATGAAAGCAGACCGTCCACCGATTGACATCGAGTATTCTAAAGATGCACACCAGTATATCTATTATCGCGACTCCTACCTGTTAGTCCAGTTACGTTATTTCCCATTCATACAATTCAGCATTATCCTCCTGTTTCTGGCGGTAGCCTACCTGACTTTCAGCACAGCACGCCGCGCCGAGCAGAACCGTGTATGGGCCGGTATGGCTAAAGAAACTGCACATCAGCTGGGCACTCCTATCTCAGCGTTATCAGGCTGGGTGGATTATATGAAATTGCAATTGCGGGAAGGAGATGAAACACTTCAGGTACTTCCCGAGGTAGAGAAAGATATAGAACGACTTGAGCTGATTGCTGAACGGTTTTCAAAAATCGGGTCAGTACCTGATTTGGTGACCACCAATTTATATGATGAGGTGGAAAAAAGCACGCAGTATATACGTCGCCGTGCTTCCGGCAAAGTACAGATCAACCTGCATGCCCCACAGGGAAAAAATGTGGAGGCGAAAATAAGTCCGCCGCTGTTTGCCTGGGTAATAGAAAACCTGCTGAAGAATGCGCTGGATGCAATTGGCGGTTCAGGCAATATTGATATCTATGTGCAGCGACAAGGAAAACAAACATTCCTGGATATCAAGGATAGTGGCAAGGGCATCCCACCCAACAAGCTGAATGCAGTATTCCGGCCTGGTTACTCTACTAAAAAAAGAGGATGGGGACTTGGCCTTTCCCTTGCGAAAAGAATAATAGAAGAATTCCACAAAGGGAAAATATTTGTGAAAGAATCCCAGGTTGGAAAAGGAACTACTTTCCGGATCGTTCTTCGTTGATAAAGCATCGGTCTATTCAATCAATACACCCATTTTTCCCATCTTATAATCCCTCAATGCCTGCAGAATTTCCGTCTGCGTATTCATGACAAAGGGACCATAAGTTGTAAGTTTTTCATTCAATGGCTCACCGGTCATCAGCAATACACGCGTTTCTTCCAGTGCCTGTAACTCGAGTTGATCCCCATCTTGGCTGAACACAACTGCATTGAGCTTTTCCACAACTCCATATCCGCCTACCTTCAGCTTTCCATCAAGCAGGTATATAAAAGCGTTGTGATCGGCTGGTATGTCAATGGTGATATGGCCGTTCGTCTTAAAAAGAATGGTTGCCGCATTCACAGCGCTTTGCGTAGGAACAACTCCTTTGATGCCTGATAAATGACCGGCCACCACATTGAGTGTAACCAATCGGTCTTCCGAGATGACATTCGGAATCTCCTCCGCCTTTAATGGAAAGTATGATGGAATCATCATTTTAAATTTTGAAGGCGTATTAACCCAGAGCTGAATAATTTCCTGCCTTCCACCAATTTCATGGATATTATCAGGTGGCCGCTCACTGTGAATAATGCCCATTCCGGCATCCATCCATTGCACACCTCCTTCATAGATCACACTATCATTGCCACGGCTGTCGCGGTGGCGAACCCCACCTCTAAATACAAACGTTACCGGCGAAAATCCACGGTGTGGGTGTGGCCCTATTCCCGCATTTGCAGGATCAACATCACTCTCCACAGTTATATCAGCATGATGCAACAGTAGGAAGGGATCAATTTGATCGAATTGGTTGGTTGGAAAGGGCTGTCTGACGGCCAAACCACCCATATCCACTTCTTCCGCGAATAGCAATGCGGTAACACTCCTGTTTTTTTTCATGGTAGTATTTTCATTTGCAGATCAAAAAACATAATCTCGCTCTTCCTGATCAGACTGACTTTATTTTATCGATAAAGGCACTTTCAAGTTTAGCAATCTTCGGTGCAATCACAAACTGGCAATAGGGAGCACCACTATTGGTGTTGTAATAATCCTGGTGATACGCTTCGGCTTTAAAAAATTTCTGCAGCGGAGAAATTTCTGTTATCACCGGCTTTTCAAATACCCCGGATTCATTCAACTGCCTTTTATAAGCTTCCGCCAATACCTGTTGTTCTTCATTATGGTAAAAAATAACCGAGCGGTATTGTGTGCCCCTGTCAGCTCCTTGCTGATTGAGAGTAGTTGGATCATGTGTTTTCCAGAATATCTGAAGCAGCTCTTCATAACTGATAAAGGAAGGATCATAATCTACCTGTACTACTTCAGCATGGCCGGTTTTTCCTGTACAGATTTCCCGGTAGGTGGGATTATCCGGTTTGCCGCCGGCATAGCCGGATGTCACCTTATTCACTCCTTTTATTCGTTGGAAAACGGCTTCAGTGCACCAGAAACAACCGGAACCAAAAGTCGCTGTGGCATAGTGTGCATCCTGAGACTCCATACTTTCTGTCTTCATGTTCAAAACCTTACGGAATTTAATTTGATTCAATTGTGAAGATACTTGCTGCAAGATGATCGAGTGAACAAAAATATTACAAAGAAGTTCCGTTACTCATATGTTACCGGTTGCTCCTATTCAATCCCCAATCATGTACACAACTTTGATTTTTATTCTCATTTCGATTGTATAACTTTAATCTTTTAATACACCAAAGAGATCCATTATGATTAAATTTTTACCCTATGCGTTAGCCACGCTATTAAGTGTTTCATCTTTTTTCTCTTTTTCACAAGTCGTAATTAATGAATATTCGGCCTCCAACCGTGATATTCTTGCAGATCAGGATGGCGATTATGAAGATTATATAGAGCTGTTCAACAATTCAGGTTCACCCGTTAACCTGGGTGGCTATTATCTCAGCGATGATTACGGCAACCTGATGAAGTGGAGTTTTCCTGCATCCGTTAACATCAGTGCAAATGGCTATCTGCGCATCTGGGCTTCTTCAAAGGATAAGGTGGTGGGAAGTTTTATCCACACCAATTTTAAGCTTACACAAACAAAATATGAACACATTGCGCTAAGTGATCCTTCCGGTAATATCATTGACAGCGTTACATTACAACTGACACAAAAGAATCATTCCCGCGGGCGAACTCCAAACGGAGCATCAACCTGGGGTATTTTCGATGCTCCGACACCGGGAACATCAAATGGAACAGCCTATTCTGCCTACGCTCCAAGACCTGTTATGGATATTTCGCAGGGATTTTATTCATCCGCACAGACCGTCACCATAACCGATAGTGATCCCAATGTTACGATACGCTATACGCTTGATGGCTCCACTCCCACCGCCACCTCAACGATTTACACCGGACCCGTCAGTATTGCTGTAACCAAGGTGTTGCGCGCTACTGCATTTAGTTCGCAGGCAGATGTTTTGCCCAGTTTCACAGAGACAAATACCTATTTTATCAATGTAACTCACGATGAGCAATTCTACATTATATCACTCTCTTCCACTGACTTTGACGCATTATTTAACAGCTGGGGCACTTGGGACATTGATGCTTATCTTGAATTCTTTGGTAAAGACCGTGCGTTAGAATCTGAAGGCGAAGGCAAAGTAGATCCGCATGGTAACGATTCATGGGCATTTCCGCAAAAAGGAATTGATTTTGAAATGGAAGATGACTATGGATATGATCATACCATTGATTATCCCATCTTTTCAATCAAAGACAGGGACAATTACGACCACATAATTCTGAAGGCCGGCGCTTCTGACAATTATCCTTTCAGTTGGGGAAGCGGTGGAGGTTGCCACCTGCGCGATGCCTTCGTGCAGACGCTCTCTCAGAAGTTCAGCCTTGATATGGATTGCAGGACCTATGAACCGGTAATCATGTACGTCAATGGAGACTACTGGGGCGTATATGAATTGCGGGAAAAAATGGATGAGCCTGATTATACAGATCACTACTACGATCAGGGCGAAAATGATATAGATGTACTTGCCTTCTGGGGCGGTCTTAATATTAAATATGGAAGTGATACTGCCTGGAATAACCTGTATTCATTTATGATGACTAATTCACTGACCGTACCGGCCAACTATCAGCATGTTGATGAAAGACTGAATATTGCAGGTTTCATTGACTATTGCATATTCAATACTTACATTGTAAACAGCGACTGGATTAGCTGGAATACATTTTTTTAGTGGCGCGGCAGAAATCCAAATGGCGAACGTACCAAATGGACTTATTCGCTTTGGGATGAAGACAATGTCTTTGGGCTGGGGCAAAATTACTCTGGTTGGCCAACCACCAACTACACGGCTGATCCATGCGATCTGCAATCGGTGTTTAACAATGCCGGCCCTGACATGGGCACTATGGATATGCTGACTAAACTGATGCAGAATGAAAACTTTAAAAGCGCATACATCAATCGTTATGTGACCCTGATGAATACCGTGCTGGATTGTGATACCGTACAGGCAGTTTTGCAGGATTTCATTGATATTCTTACACCTGAGATGCCGGGACAAATTGCACGTTGGGGCGGTTCTATGACAGGATGGCAAAACAACCTCACCTTTCTTAAAAATTTTATCAATGGGCGTTGCAGCTACATTGATTCCGCCTTGGTGGATTGCTATGATGTGACTGGTCCGTTCGATATCACCGTGATTGTGGATCCACCTCTGTCAGGTGATGTGGAAATAAGCACCCTCCATCCGGCGGCTTATCCCTGGACAGGCACTTATTTCGGCAATGTGGACCTGAGTTTTAAGGCTACCCCTGCCACCAATATGTCATTCGTTAACTGGGAACTTTCAAACAACATTGTGACCCCCAACTTAAATACGGACACCATATCCATGAACTTACAGGCCGGTGATACTATTATCGCCCATTTCGAAAACCTATTACCTTCTTATGATCTAACTGTGGATGTGACACCGTCGGGGTCCGGTGATGTAAAAGTGCAGGGTGTTTTACCAGTAGCTTATCCTTATGCGACTTCTTACCTGAGCGGCCAGGTTGTACAAATGGCAGCATTACCTGAACCTGGATATACTTTCGATTACTGGAGTCTCGATTATAACTTTGTCAATCCAAACTCCACTGATCCTAATGTATACTTCGTGCTGGCAAGTGGAGATGCTGTGCTCGCTCATTTTAAAACACTGGTAGGCATTGAGGAGGCGGATGTAGCTTCGCTGGCAGTATATCCATCACTAACGGCTGATCAGTTCCATCTTACTTATGAACTTAAAAAACCTGTTGGTTTAAGTGTTAAATTGTATTCCTTATCAGGACAAATGGTTACCAATCTGCTTGGGGAAGATGCATCCCTTTCAGTACCCGGACTGCATGATTTGAATATTAGCATGAAGCAGTATGATCTTGCCCCGGGCATGTACTTTCTTCAGTTTGACTATCCGGGATTCAGCAAAACATTTAAACTGGTGCTATTACCACATCCTTAAACAGAAATGATTGGTATTTTGCTTGATCATTTTCTTCCAAAAAACCCAGATGATATACCTAAAGAAAATCCTGTGTTCTCTTTCTGTGAAAGTGTATATTTTATTTTCCTGCATGTTTTTGTCGTTTACCATTCTCTCATTCGGCCAAACAAATATTTCCGGTACCATTAATAATTACTGGGAAGTTATCGCAGTTGACTTCTGCAATAACAGGGTTGCGCTGCCGGCCATTGCGGTTGGCATAGCGAATGGAGATAAAGTTTTATTGATTCAGATGACCGGTGCAACAATCGATCAGGCTGATGCAGCAAGCTATGGCACCGTTACCTCTTACCAGGATGCCGGCAACTATGAATGGCTGACAGTGGCAGATGTTACCAACAATATTATCACCTTCAAAGAAACTATTCTTCGCAATTATGATGCATTGAATGGTATTGTGCAGTTGGTCTCTGTTCCGCAATATGTTGATGCTGATGTGGTGGCAGATATTACAGCACCGGCCTGGAATGGTAAAACCGGTGGCATCATTGCCTTCCAGGCATCCGGAACGGTCAGCATGAATGCCAATCTGAATGTTACCGGCAAAGGCTTGAGAGGAGGCGCGGTTCAGCACCATCCCGGTTGCTACGGCGGCGGAGCCGGGTCTGCAAATTACCGTTGCGACCTTGCGGATCTCTGTGGCGGAAACAAGGGAGAAAGTATTGCCGACAACGGTGGTTTTGAATTGGGACGCGGCGCACCCGCAAATGGCGGCGGCGGCGGTAATGACAACAATACCGGCGGCGGCGGTGGAAGTAATTTTGGTCAAGCCGGAACCGGTGGTCAACGTTTAAATACCAGCCCTGCTGATTGCAAGGGTTCCAATCCGGGTATCGGTGGACATACATTGACCTATTCTAATGCTGAAAATAAAGTATTTGCCGGTGGCGGAGGCGGAAGCGGCGACGACAACACTAACGAAGCCACAGCAGGATCAAATGGCGGAGGTATTATTATGATTAAAGCGGCCACAATTAATGGCAATGGGTTCACTATTTACGCAAACGGTGCTGATCAATTATCTACGGCTATGCGTGATGGCGGCGGTGGAGGTGGCGGCGGCGGCGCCATTTTGCTTGATGTGCAGAATTTTTCATCTGCCTTAAATACAGAAGTGAGAGGCGGAAATGGTGGCAATGTTGACAACGGCGGCATCGCAGATTCCTGCTTTGGCCCAGGTGGTGGTGGTGGTGCTGGGCTCCTCTGGCTGAGTAGCGCTGGCGGACTTCCAGCCAATGTTACTCTTAATGCTGCCGGCGGATTACCCGGCTTAACACTTAATGCCAATGCTCCGGCCGCTTGTAATGGAATATCCAATGGAGCAACACCAGGAAACGCTGGTGGAACATTGAATGGCCTGATAATTCCGGAAAGCAATATTGTTTTTATTCCATTGGCGTTGGAGATGCCAGCCGATACCACTGTTTGTATTGGCACATCCGTCAGCCTGACGGTTCATGCAACCGGAACAGGACCTCTTTCCTATCAATGGAATACTGGTGATACCGATTCAACCATAAATCCCTCACCTTCTCAAAGCACGGTGTATATCGTTACAGTTACTGATTCCCGCGGCTGTTCCTTAACCGGTGAAGTTACGGTTGATATCAAATCCAATAGTGTGGTTGCCACCGCTTTTCCTGACTCCATCATTGTTGGACAAAGCACGCAGCTGTCGGCCGATACGCTTGGTAATTTCTCTTATCAGTGGTTTCCTATTTTCGGATTAGACAATGACACTGTCCCGAATCCAATAGCAACACCGGCCGATACCATCGAATACTGTGTAATTGCCTTAGGTGATAATGGCTGCATTGATACAGCCTGCGTTACGGTCAATGTAACCATTCCTGAACCCTCTATACAGATTCCAACAGCTTTTACTCCCAATGGTGACGGTATCAATGATACCTGGAAACTGATTATTCACCCCTGTTATGAAATACTCGAAGCATATATCTACAACAGGTGGGGAAGAACCGTTTACAGTTACCAGGTAGCAGGAACTGCCGAGTGGGCAGGCACCATTCAAGGGCAGCCACAACCTATGGGCGCTTATGGCTATTTCATCCGGGCTAAATGTGCTGAGCACGAAAAAGAAGAAGTATATAAGGGAACAATAACGCTTATCAGATAGCTTTCCCCAGTTTGATCATTCCACTACTGATCTGTAAGCGAGAGCAGGAAATTCAGAAGATCTTCCTTTTCCTGTTCTGTGAGATTGAGCGGTTTAATTAATCCACTTTTATTGGGATGTGGCTTCCCACCGGAATTATAGTGTTCAATGACATCAGATAATGTTGCAATGGATCCATCATGCATATAGGGAGCTGTCATGGCTATATTTCGCAAGGATGGAACCTTAAATTTTCCCACGTCCGAAGGCAGCAAGGTGATTCGCGCTCTTCCTGAATCCGCATATTGGAGGTACAATCCATTATTTTTAAAACTGTTGTCAGTAAAGTTGTATTCGTTATGGCAATGAAAGCATTCTCCTTTTTCACCAAAAAAAATATTCTTCCCATTTAAGGATGAAGCGGAAAGAGCCGATGCATTGCCATAGTACTGGAATTCATCATAGGCAGACCGCCCGCTAAAAAGTGTTCGTTCATAATTTGCGATGGCACGCGTAAGGGCAAACACGGTTGGTTCCTGGTTGTAAGCCTTCTTGAACAGCGTCACATATTCAGCATGTTGCTTGAGCCGTTCAATAACAGCGTTCACATCAAAATCCATTTCAAGCGGATTGGAGATGGGCGCCAGCACCTGCTGCTCGATGGTTGGAACACCACCATCCCAAAACATATACGGCTGGTAGGCAACATTGATTAATGATGGAGCATTTCGAAATGCATGATTGGAATCTATCCCCAAACTCAGGGGCAAACCATCTGTAAAATACAAATCACTGTGGTGGCAACTGCTGCATGAGATGGTACTATCCCGTGAAAGAATCGGATCAAAGAATAATTTCCTGCCTAGATCAATCCTGTTTTGAGTAGGTAAATTATCAACAGGAATATCAGGGTAAGGGAATCCTTTTGGTACAGCAAGCGTGATGACAGTATTGCCCGCTTCCTGCTCGTCTAAATCAGGACTCTTAGTGCAGGAAAAAATGAACCCTGCTGCAAAAAATAATACTCCTAAAAACCACGTTGTCTTATTGCTGGAATAAAAAGAAGTATCTGAAGTCATAAAGCATTAATTATGGTTGCAAGGCAGGCAACCGTGCTCAGACCGGTCGCTCGCCATGCATTCCTCCCTTTTGGCAAATAAATGAATTATTCCTGAAGGACATTTCATCCACTATTCTACTGTAAACGATGTCGAAAAATTGTCGGCAATTTTTTCCGCCAGTGGCATATTATTGAAGGTATGCGTTTCATTCTCGGTTCTTAAATCAACATTGGCTAAAATATCGAGCAGGTCAAGTTCCAGCACCAACTCCTTGTCTGAACCGGCCTTAACTGAAAACGGATGATTGCTCATATCAACCGTACGTTTCATCATATCCATTCCAACATGATAAAAGAACTGATAATCAGCCTGTCCATCACCTGCCACTGAAGTGTCACACAGCCCCTCAATTTTAGAGAATATATAACCGGAATTCCAGTCCCAATGCATACCTGGCGACTGTATCGCGAGCGGACTTCCGGCAGGATAAGTTGCCGGGTCCTGATGATTGGTCACAGAATCCAGTCCGTATAGCATCTTAAACCCTTTATAATCTCCAACAGGCACTTCAGCGAGCATATAGTCCTGCTCTGTGGGGCTCACCAACAATACCACATTGGTTAATGGGAATTCACTTCCATCATTTTTTATCAGCACAATATTAGACAGATAGTACCTGAAATCAGACAATTTTAATTTTCGGCCTGCCAGGTCATTAAATGTGGTGCTGTAATCGGCTGCCTGGTTACCTACTTTATCATGTATATGGAATGATAGCTGCTGCACCGTGTTTTCCGGAAGCACAGTGTCCTTTTTACACCCACTGAACAAAATCTGGATGGATAGTAAGATGGTTACTGCAAAAATTGATAGTATGTTTTTCATATTTTATACTTTTTTGAAAGATTAAGATGTAAGTTTTGTTATGATTACTTTTTGTATCACTATTGATCTCGCTTTTAATTACTCAGTTACGGGAACAACAATATCTGTTTCCCCGGCTTTCTCTTTTAACTCCACAGGAATGCCTCCTGTCACAATCTGATTAATGGCACTGTCGAACCCAACTCCATAGAGATAATAATCTCCTTTTTTCAAGTTCTCAAAATGAGCATGTGGATCTTCTCCCATGTCTGCTTCAGCTAACTTAACGTCATCATATACAGAGACATCAGTACCCGGAAAATCCGTTGCTCCATACTTGATATATATCATCGTATTCGGTATTGGCTTGTCATGATGCTTGGGAAAAGCTGCAATGGTGGCTTCGCCACCCAGTCCTTCCTTTGAGCAGGAAGAAAATGACAGCCAGATCAGTAATACTGCACTAATTAAAATGATTGATTTTTTCATTTTTTTACGTTTTTGTTTAAAGAATGTATGAAACTCCTATGGTCAGTGTATACTTAATACTTGCCTGATATCCATTTAACTGCTGCGCAATCGGTAAAGAAAATGTGAAAGGAACAAACAGCCGCTCGGTAACAAAAGCAGTCATGGATGCCTGGGCAAACAGCCGCATAAATCCTGTATTGGGATCTACTGCCCAACTACCTGCCACAGCGGTACTGTCTGCTCCGTGCAGATGCGATTCACTGATCATCATCTTCATGGCTGAATTGTAATCACCCAAAAAACCAGCAGTGCCCCGTATCGTGGGTAGAAGTTTGTGACTCAATTGGTTAACTACTTCATAGCCGGCAGCAATTCTTGTGCTGGCATACGTTCCCATATTATGTTCCTTCGCCGTGGTCGCGAACTTAACATTCGCATCAGACAACACATACCATCTTCCTGATTGCTTCTGCACAGCAGCATTAACCAGCGGGTCCCATGAACCGGTACCAGGCTGCAGATGAATGGGTAAAATAACGGCATAGGTGGAATAGGCATCCGTTTTCCCGGTTGGAATCTTTATTCCCGCACCGGCAGTAGCCTTCCATCCCTTATCCTTGTTGTCCAGGAAAATATAGTTCACGGAGACAATCCCATCTCCGATACCTTGAATATTGCCGTAAGTATGGATCTCTGCTGCACCTTCCTCCAAATGATAATGCCCTTCCCTGTTTTCTACAGATAAATTATACGGTAATGATGCCGTAACTGCTATACGCTTTGAAATCCCGTAGCTTATCATTCCCTTAAAGCTTTTTTGAGAATTTACACTGTAAACAGGAGCTGAAGCAGTTGCATAGCTTAACAGCTCTTCGTCACTTAAAGGATGGTATTGCATGCTAAGCAGATTGACTCCAACAATCCATTGCTTGTTTTGCGGAACAGTCCATTGCAGAGCGGTAGCCGCAGCCGGTGAAGTGGTACAACAAGCTCCCAAACATTGCGCATCAGCAAAATGAATGGTGAAAAGCCAACCAACCAGTGCAAAAATTACAACTTTACACATGATTGAAAAATTTATTTATGGTCAACAATAAAAAATGCAGCTAACGGCTGCGCTGACCTTATACGGTTGGTGGATGATCTGCAGTAATTTGGAATCCTGCAGAAAAATAATTCCCGACGAAACCAGATGTGATTTTATGGGACTCAGGAAAAATGCCCTGTACTAAAGGTTGATCAATAAATAAAGTGATGGAAGCATAATTGGAAATTTCCTTCTGATTCGTGCTGTCCTTTTCTGCACTACGGTCAATCTCTTTCTTGAGATAACATTTTCCATCACAGTGAAGCTGCGGCTTGTCGCGATTGACACATAAAACTTTTGTGATGTAAGCCTGATTGATATTGAATTCGCACTGAACATACAATAACGAAAGAGACTGTAACACTATCGTTGCTGCCAATATACACCCAGCGAATGAATTAAACCTCTTCATACCATCGCAAAAGTAAAGCAAAAAGGAATAGGTTTGGAACTATTTCGAAACAACTTGCTTAATGATTCCTTAAAGCCTCTTAAACTCAGTTCGCCGCATCATTAGCAGTGTACTGGCTAACTATGCGCTATCCATTGCTGTAATTCTTCCGCCAGCTTTCTGTCATTGCTAAGGCGCGGCACTTTGTTTTGACCTCCGAGTTTACCAACTGATTTCATATAGTTGCGAAATGCATCCTGCTGCATGCGCGTAATTTTTAATGGCTGAAGAATATTACCCGTAATGAGGTCATCATAATAAATATTCTTCCTGCGCAATTCATCATCAACCTTCCTGCGAAAAGCTTCGATATCCGAAGGAAGTAGAGAAAACTCTATCAGCCATTCGTGATAAGGCAGCTCACCTTCCTGCGGATTCACCTGGGGTGCTACCGTAAACTCCACTATCTCCAGCTTTTCTTCATTTGCCACTTTCATCAATGCACCCTCCACTTCTTCGCCTATCACATGCTCACCAAAGGCGGATATAAAATGTTTGGTTCTACCCGTTACGACCAATCTGTAAGGTGAAACAGATAGAAACTTAACCATATCACCGACAGAATAAGCCCAGAGTCCTGCATTCGAACTAACCACCAGTGCATAATTAACCCCCATTTCTACTTCTTTCAATTGAAGTCTGGTGGGTTGATCTTTATCAATTTCCTCAGCGGGAATGAATTCAAAGAAAATTCCCGAATCAACATTCAACAGTAGCCCTTCCTCCTTTTGCGAAGATTGAAAGGCAAAAAAACCTTCCGATGCCGGATATGTTTCAATGGAATCAATTCTTTCGCCAATCGAATTGAATAGTTTACTGCGGTAAGGTTCAAAATTCACCCCACCGTATACCAATAATGAGAGGTTGGGGAAAATTTCCTTAATCGTCTTCTTACCTGATCGCTGTATGAGCCTTTCAAAATACATCTGTACCCAAGGTGGAATGCCACTGATCAGGGTCATATCCTGGTTCAGTGTTTCCTCCACCACACGATCGACTTTTTGCTCCCAGTCTTCAATGCAGTTGGTTGCAAATGATGGCAATTGATTGGCCCTGAGATACCCTGGCACATGATGATTTATAATGCCGGAAAGTCTTCCTGTAAGTATTCCGCCTGATTGCTCCAGCTCAGGGCTTCCTGACAAAAAGATCATCCTTCCATCTACAAAGCGACTGTTACCTGTTTCAGCGATATACATCAACAGAGCATTGCGTGCCGTATTGATATGGTTGGAGATTGAATCGGCTGTAATTGGAATATACTTTACACCAGATGTGGTCCCTGAGGATTTAGCGAAATAGATGGGTTTTCCCTTCCAAAGCACATCGGATTCTCAAAGTTTGATTCTTTCATTGTAAGGTTTAAACTGTTCATACTCTCGAATTGGAACGGCCTCCCTGAATTGCTTATATGAATTAACATTACTAAAACCATGATCGCTGCCAAATGCGGTTTTTCTTCCTTCAGTAAGAAGTCTCAGCAGTAATGATTCCTGTATGCGTGCCGCATCAATGGCAGATCGCCTGAGTCTTCCGGAGATAATTGCGGCAAAAGGACCTGCCAGCATTGATTTTATACGCATTCTTCAAAGGTAGAATGTTCTGCGAAAAAGCCTTTGCTGATCTTTGCGAAAGTTTCTGTTTGCAAATTCGGAAATTGAAATTACTTTTGCCATCCCGCAAGATAAACAGGTAATTGAGCAAACCGACTTTAGTCGGGAGGGTCACCGGCTCAAAGTCAGTTTGTTTTTGAAAAGTAATGGGAGCTTAGCTCAGTTGGTTCAGAGCATCTGCCTTACAAGCAGAGGGTCACAGGTTCGAGCCCTGTAGCTCCCACCACATAAATCTAAAGGTTGCATAGCATGTAACCTTTTTTATTTATACCCTTCCGCACCGTTTGCACACATTAATTAACTGTTTTATCATTATGCAGTTCTCAGATTTGAACGATGACTCTCCAAAACATCGCATGTAAATACCAGCGGATTGCAAGCAGTATCCCTGTTAATCCTAAATAGAAGCAGGTACATTCAGACTAATTTTATGCTACCTTAAGAAGTTCCTGTAGTTTTTCAGTTACTGCCTTCTGCCTTAATTTTTGTTTAATTGCAAGATCAAAATTTTACTTTGGCTTATCATTCAACAGTTCTTATGAAAAGGATTCTTACAGTATTAGCGTTGCTCTTGCTTTCTGGCTTTGGTTATGCTCAGCTAACTCATGAAAAATCACCTGCCGCCTTTCAGCCAGGAACGTGGATTATTCAGCAATACAATAAGGATATCCTTAAGGTAACATTCAGGCCTGATGGTTATGAACGTACCGAAAACTTAAGTGATGCTGTGATCTTGCAGCCTGCTTTTTCCGCATCCGTCAGGAAAATCACTTCCGACAATGAACCCGTAAAAGTAAAATTGCAGGATGCGCTGATCAACATAACGGGTTCAACAGTCATCATCAGCAATCAGCATATACTGCTGGAAGCAACCTATCAATCAACCGGTGACTATGCAGGTTATGCCTTTACATTAATGAAGGATGAAAAAATATTTGGTGGTGGTGAACGGGCTATTCCACTTAACAGGCGAGGCTACCGTTTCAATCTTTACAACGGACCTGCTTATGGATACGGTGAAGGAGCAGAAAATCTGAATTATTCCGTCCCGTTCATTACCTCTTCCAGGAAGTACGCTTTGTTTTTTGATAATGTAGCCAAAGGTTATCTTGATATTGGAAAGACGGATGCTTCCATACTTCAGTACGGCACTTACTCTGGCGACTTGACTTTTTACTTTATCACCGGCACTGATTATCCTGAAATTCTATCCAACTATCACCAACTCACCGGTATGCAACCATTGCCACCACGGTGGGCACTTGGCACTTTTATGAGCCGATTCGGCTACAGCTCTGAAAAGCAAACGCTTGAAATTTATAATAAGATGAAGCAGGACAGCATACCGTTTGATGCTGTCATATTTGACTTGTTTTGGTTTGGCGACAGCATCAAGAGAACGCTTGGCAACCTTGATTGGGTGAATGCTCAGAAATGGCCTGATCCAAAGAAAATGATTGCCGGTTTCAAGTCAGATAACGTACAGACAATTCTGATTACTGAACCGTTTATACTGGAAGGAACAAAAACCTACGATGAATTCAAACCCTTTCTGTGTGTTGACAGCTTAGGCCATCTCTACACCCTCGATAAATTTTATTTTGGACGGGGTGGTTTAATTGATTTATTTCAAAACAATGCACAATCCGTCTTCTGGAAGTATTATAAAAAGCAAATGGACATCGGCGTAGAGGGCTGGTGGGGTGATTTAGGCGAACCGGAAAATCACCCATCCGCACTTTATCATCAGCTAAATGACTTTGGCTATAAAAGATTATTCAGCGCTGATGAGGTTCATAACATATATGGTCATTACTGGACAAAAATGCTTTATGATCAGTTCGCCATAAATTATCCTGAAAAACGGTTATTTAGTCTGAACCGCAGTGGCTTCGCAGGCACACAGCGATTCTGCATTTTTCCCTGGAGCGGCGATGTTAGCAGAAGCTGGGGTGGCCTGAGGGCACAACTGCCTGTTATGTTGGGCATGAGTATGAGTGGTGTTCCTTATGTTCATGCCGATGCGGGTGGTTTTGCCGGTGGTGAAGGCGACAATGAACTATATGTTCGGTGGTTACAGTTTGCCCTCTTCACACCCGTCTTCCGGCCTCACGGAACAGCTTTGTTTGAGTTAGATCCGCAAGCCGCAAGTTTCCCAAGCGAGATTGCGCTCATTGATCAGCCCTATTGCGAAATGGCCCGGCAGGTCGCCATCCGTCGATACCAGATGTTGCCGTATAATTATTCATTATCATTTTTACAGGCCACTGCTGCACAGCCATTGGTGAGCCCGCTGTATTACTATTTTGGCAATGATACCACAACATATAAGGTCGGTGATGAATTTATGTGGGGGGAGAATATACTCGTTGCTCCTGTCCTTGAAAAAGGAGCCGTACAGCGTAAAATCTATCTGCCGGAAGGTGACTGGTATAAACTAAATGGAAAGGATTTGCTGAAAGGTGCTGCCTGGTTACAGGCATCTGTTTCATTGGATAAAATTCCTGTTTATGTGAAGGCGGGCAGTTTGCTCCCATTTCTTCCGGAAAACAAGCATATCCTGAATACCGCTGCTTATTCAACAGCTGAAATCACCTGGCACTATTATGCGTCTGAATCACCAGGAAATGGCCTGCTGTATGATGATGACGGCAGCAGCAAAAATTCATTGCAGCAGAAAAAATATGAACTTATTACCGCTGCAGCCACACCAAAAGGAATTGGTTATTTGATTGAATTCAAAAGCAATGGTGGAACCTTTGCCGGCGCTCCGGTTAACCGGGTTTTTCATCTCGTTCTTCATGGGATTCCTGTTACTGCATCAGTGGAACATGCGAAGCATGTAATCGTGGAAAAACACCTGACCACTGCAGGCGATTTAGAATTGACCTTTGCGTTCACGGGCAGGAAGACAGTGATTAGGATCATTCCGAAACCATGATCACTTCAGCAGCAACATCAGTATGAATGCTGCACTCAGCAACAGTGAACTCATTCTATTGAGCAACATCGTGCGCTCATAGGTGATCACCTGCTTACCCTTCCTGAAATCAAAGTACCACTTCAGAAAATAAATATTCAGCGGCAACACAGCGCTTAAATAGATCATGATATTTTCAAAATCCCTGTTCTTGTAAAACAGGATACATATTAGTGAAGAGGCAATAAAGAAAATAAAGCCTGTAAAGATGAACGTTCCATTTATTCCAAGATAGCGGCTCAGTGTATGATCACCATGCTTAGCATCCTCTTCGTGCTGATAGATCTGCGTCATTGGGTAGCTGCCCAGCAAAAAAAGAGAACTCACCATGCCAAATGCGATACTGTCAGCCGAAATTGAAAAGCTCCTGCTAACACCAGCACTCACTGCCAGGTAAGTAAAAAATCCCTGAAATATAACAACGGTCAGTGCACCAATGACAGGATACTTCTTCAGCCTGACTTTATCATAGCTGTACGCTTTTGAGACCAGGAGGTAAATAAAAACCATCGCCGCAAATGGTAAATTCACGAGTAATGACAATAATACACTCAGCATATCGAAAACCAACACCACATACCATAACTCCTTTGTTACAAGCGGTGGATTTTTCATTCCTCCAATACTTTGCTCATCGCGATCGAAAAAGCTGTTGTAACCATTACTGGCAGGGTAAACAAAGCCATGCAGGATAAGAAACACCAAAGCAGCCCGCGGAAAATAAAATTCTGTATTCAGTAGCGCAAACCAATAAACCGGCATCAGGAAAAGTGAAAATGGAATGCGCAGGTGCAGGAAGGCGTTCCACCATTTTTCATTTATACTTTTCATTGAAGTCTAAATCTATGTTAAAGAGTGCTACACTGACAGGAAAAATAAATTTTAATGCTAAAATGACTTACCATGCGTGGCCATCACAATTTTATTCATCAACATGGGAAAATGTTTCAGCAAGAAAATGGCAGGATTCGAAAGGACACTGTTTACGAGCAATGGCTGCAAAATTTTACCCGCCATCAAACGCATTGCAAAATGTTTGTTCCATTTCTCTGCATACAGGCTTTCCAATTCAGCCCGCTTAATACGGCCCTTGAAGTAATCTTCCAGCAACTCGAAACAGATTGATGCCGCATGCAGAGCCATGCTCATTCCATTGCCGCACAGCGGTGCCACCAATCCAGCCGCATCACCTGCCATCAAGATACCTTTTTCAACCGGCAGTTTACTTCCGAAATTTATCTGTGAAATGGTAACCGGTTCTTCAAATAGAAAAGCTGACCGATCAGAAAATATTTTCGCGAGAAAAGGATTTTTCATGAGTATCTGCTCTTCCATTTTGGAGATTTGTCCGTCAAATTTTTTCAAGTTGGCGGCCCTGGTAAGATAACACAGGCAGAACACAGAACCTTCCACTTTGGAAACTCCGCAATATCCACCGTCAAAATTGTGAAGGTGAATTACATCAGCGGGTAAATCCGAGGTGAGGTGATACTTCACTCCTACCCAGTTTGATTCCCCAAACAACGTCTTGCCTGGCAAATGGCGTTGCAGCTTTTTATCCATATTGGATCGTTTGCCGAACGAACCAACCACCGTTTTAGCAGTCAGTTTTTTACCGCCGGCAACAACATGAAAAAGACCGTCACGCCATTCACAGTCTTCCACTTTACACTGCTCAATGATCTCAGCACCTCTTAACCGCCCGATATTGGCCAGTGAAGCATCCAGCAGATATCGGCTAATTCCAAATCCACCCGGTTCCAGCGGATGAGTCAGCACCTTGCCTTTTGCAGAGGAAACCACCAACTTTTTGATAGCAGGCAACTGCATCGAGCTCAACGGCATGCCAATTCTTTCCAGAAAAGACCATGACTCCATCGAGACATATTCACCGCAAACACGATGAAATGGAAATTTGTTTCTCTCCAACACCATTACACGCCTTCCTGCTTCAGCCAACTGAATGGAGAGGGAAAGACCTGCCAGTCCGCCACCCATGATGATTGTGTCGAAAGTTTCAGTCATCATTAATTATAGTTGCCAGATTTTCAGAGAGGTGATGCGTCTTATTTTTTATATACGATGAGGTATCGAAAAGCCCACTCCCAGCTGATTGCAGCATTAGGTACTAATGCTTTGGATAAAAACTCCCACCATTCAACCAAGCGAAAACTCCTCAATACGGATAAAGGAGCATCATGCTTAACAAGGTAAGATGATGAAAATAGCTGTGTAATCCACTTAATACTGAAGAAAGCAAACGGATGCCGATGCAAATCGTTGACAATAAATCCTTGTCTCCCGTTCGATTTCATCAACGATAACAACAGCACAATCTGTTCATCCGTAAAATGGTGCATAAAGAGCGTGTTCATGATTACATCATAGTGATGACCCTGTTTAAGATGCGTAAAAACATCTTCCTGCAACCAGGCAATTTCAGGATATTCCCAACAATTCTGTTTCGCATACGTAATGGCTGATACGCTGAGATCGATCCCCGTTAATTGCAGTGGAATCCCTTTTTTTCTTCCCCAATCTGCAATCACTTTCAGCATATCTCCGCCTCCGCAACCTACATCAAGCACTGAAAGACTATTCCCCTTCTTGGTGAAAGAACTAACCCCTTTCAGGGTAATTCTGTAGCCTCCCAGCCAGCGATTTACGAGATGTAATTCTTTGTAGTTGATAAATAGATCCTGTTCAGGCAAGGCAGGACCATCCATCAGTTCAGGGCCATCATGACGGTGTTTGAATACTTTCATCAGGTGATAACCGGTTGAAGCATGGCAGTTTCTATCGTAATGCCAGGGCCAAAACCTGCGGCGAAAACCCTTTCTTTCTTCTTCCAGCGAAGCTTTTCCTGCATGATCAGTTTTAAAACAAATGCAATGGTAGGCGACGACATATTGCCAAAGTTTCTTAACACTGTATACGATTCCTGAAGATCCGCATTGGTCAACTTCATGCCACTGCGTGCTGCTTCCAATATTTTACGTCCACCGGGATGGATTGCCCAATGAGTCACCATTGATCGCTTATTGCCGTAATGCAGTAATGCGTCCTCCACCATTTCGAAAGCATGCTCCTCGATAAGCTGAGGCACCAATGCATCTAATCCCATCAGAAACCCGGTCTCAGCCGGTTTCCAGGTCATCATTGCCGCTCCTTCATGAATGACCCTGGAAAAAAATCCATGGAGCCTGAGGGCCGGCATAGAATGATGCCTGATTTTTTTGCTTGACGTGATCAGCATAGCGGCAGCACCGTCAGCGAACAAAGAATTGACTACCATGTTCTGATTGTCCATTTTGGGTTGAAAATGCAATGAACACAATTCCACCATGACAATCATAACCATTGCTCTTTCATCCGAACGACAAATGGCATCAGCCATCTTCAAGGCATGAAAGGCAGCATAGCAACCCATAAAATTTACACTTGTGCGCTGCACTTCATCAGGCAGCGCCAATTCCTTCATAAGTTGCAGATCAAGTCCAGGCGCCGACATTCCAGTGCAGCTTACTGTGATAAGGTGTGTGACAGGCAGGAGCTTCTTTGCCAGTGCGGAATCTATTGCCCGCAAGCATTCTCTTACGGCATTGACTGCAAGCTTAGCTGCCTCCTGGTGATAGATTCCCATCCGGCTGCTAAGCAGCGGATTCTGCTGCGGCGTATCAAATAAATACTGATGGTAACCGCCTGCCATAAAATCAGGAAGCACACTATACCTGAAGTCAATCCCACTCTTTTGATATATTATACCAAGCCGGCGCGACGTTTCTTCATCGGTGCCGTAATAGCGACTCATAAAATTTGCAATC
>JBGAWA010000014.1:37515-48872 GCA_044227805.1 Chitinophagales bacterium
ATCTCCTGCTGCCGGTAACGATATTCGGGTACCGCCGTGCCAATCGCTACAATCAAACTTCCGTTTTCTTTTTTCTTCTTCATGTGCTTTCAGAAGGCAAGCTATAAAAAAGTGGTGAGCAACAAGACCCTTTCCACAATTGCTTCACTTTATTACCAATGCCGCCTTCCGTATAAAGAAAAAATTGCCTGCAAACGAACTCAGTTACAGGATCCTCCAATGCACCATTACCACAACAATTCCGTAAGCGAAATCTGAGCTTTTCTGCTCAACCTGACATGCGACAGTACAAAATCTGCATTTCATTTACATGACGATTCATATATGCGCGCTGACATCCATCATGTTGTTTTGATGAAGCATTTTTCAATTGAAAAAACAGGATTAAATTTATGCTTAACAGATCATCAAACTGGAAACATGAAAAAGAAAACCCCTGAAGAATGGAAAGTTGAACTTGACCCGGAAAGCTATTATGTGATGCGGGAAAAAGGCACAGAACGCCCGTTTACCGGTAAATACAATAATCACAATGAGGCAGGAACCTATGTTTGCAAAGGCTGCGGGGCTCCCCTCTTTTCATCATTTACAAAATATGATGCTGGCTGTGGTTGGCCCAGCTTTTTTAGTGCTTTGGACAATGGAATGATCGTAACCAATACAGATTACAGTCATGGTATGATAAGAAAAGAAATTACCTGTGCTAACTGTGGTGGTCACCTTGGTCATCTGTTCGACGATGGCCCTAATCCAACAGGCATGAGATACTGCGTGAATTCACTTTCACTGAACTTCAAAAAAGAAGAAGAGTAAGCAGGCCGGAAGCATATCTCTATACCTCCGACCTGCTGCGCTGTAACATT
This sequence comes from Chitinophagales bacterium, assembly GCA_044227805.1. GTDB lineage: Bacteria > Bacteroidota > Bacteroidia > Chitinophagales > UBA10324 > JACCZZ01. The sequence goes on from JBGAWA010000014.1 coordinate 38,379, forward strand.
GAAACGCCGGCGATCAGTGCTTCTCAGCGTCTTTCTTGCAACACATTGGCAAAGCCTGGTAAGATGCGGCATCCGCTTTCACCTCATCTGCATCATAACCACTTTTTGCTACTGCTGCCTTAATTGCTTCAGGCGTTGTTTTTCCTACAGTGTATTCAACCATCAGCTTTTTGTCGGATAGGTTAAGTTCTGCTTGTTTTATGCCTTTCAAATCTTTCACTGCAGATTCGATCCGCTCTTTGCATTCACCACAAACCGCTGATGTTTGAATGTAAATAATTTCAGTTTTCTTTTTTGCATCATCCGCCATGATGAGGGATGGTAATAACAGCAATAAAAATAATGGGGCAATAATTTTGAAATTTTTCATTTTGATTTTCATTTTTAAAGGTTAGAAAAAGCACTGCTAAATTAAGGTAATTGGATACTAAAAAAGCTGTTACTTGATGGCGAACCGCATGCCTGCATAAATAGTTCTGCCAGTTATCGGTCCCCAAACAATCGATGAATCGAAATAGGGCCCAAATGGATCATCAGCCGCAATAATTCTGTCGTTTTGAACATAGTTACCAAGGTTCTCACCTCCCACATAAAACTCCCATGACCTGATCAGGTAAGAAACCTGACCCAGCAAGCGAAAATAGGAAGGTGAAGATTCTGGTACCTGATAGATATCGGGATTTGATTGTGTGTCTGGCAATCGCTGCACTCCCACCCATTGTGTGGTGGAACTGATCTCCCAATGCTTGTCGCGCGATTTGTAAGTTACCGTGAGTAAGGCTCTCTGCTTTGGCACTAACGGAACAAGCTTCAGCTCATCTCCATAAGTTTGTTTTACATCATAAAACTTGAATCCCAATCGGGTATTGAATCCGCGAAACCATTCATAACTTATGTCAGCCTGCAGGCTGTTAGAAAAGGATGCACCGGTCAGATTATAAAAATAAACTTTTGACGGATCGGTGTCAACATCCACAATGACCTCGTTGGTGAAATCAGTTCTGTAGAGATCTAAGCTAAAAGTTCCTTCATGCCTCCCGGCAAAAAACTGCTGTGTAAAATTTAAACCATAATTCCAGGCCCGTTCCGGTTTTAGTGCATCCAAAATTATCCACTCTCTTGAGCTGGCCATATAGGCAGCGTTCTCAGCAAAAATGTTTGCTATGCGTAATCCGTTGCCTACAGATGCACGCAAGGTGGAAGCAGGCCCGATGTTATACCTGGTGTGAAGACGGCCTGTAAAGAAGAGACCTGCCTCATTGTGTAAATCAGCACGCAATCCTGCGATCACACTGAGTTTTTTCAAATTGTCATAAGTGTATTCAAAAAAAACGCCCGGAACGGATTCGCTTCTTTTTATAGCCATTGAATCAAAAGCCTCATCGTACTTATCAAAAAGATAGCTCAACCCGGCTTTGTATTTATGCATCGAATTATCGATAATCGACAGAAAAATGAGGTTTGCGTACAGTGATTGTTCCATTCCATCATAAGCTCGCAGACCATAGTATGCATCCTGGTCATGATAAATAGCGGAGAGCTGCAAACCAATACTTTGAAATTCATTTGCTGGGAAACCATAGCTTGTTTTTGCAAACAACTCCACCCTGTTGGTATTTACACCGAGGCCATAAGCTTTGTCTGTCAGTTTATCCGTTGCCGGATCAAATTTCATCGTCCCGCCGGTTCTGTCATCATAGAGAAATTTAACACCAAACATAGATTCCACACGGTTGCCAGATTCATATTTCCATCGGTCAATGAGAGAAATTGTTGTGTTGGCAGGAAGATCACGGAAGCCATCTTCATTCTCATCCATCTTTTGCTGCATGGTGCTGGCATGGATCAAAAACATATCCTTCCATTTCCCAGTCAGCTTTTGTGCGGAATGTATATTGGCTTCAAAACGTTGTTCTGTATTTCCGTAAATGTTTGCATAGAAGCTTTCACTTTTTTCTGGCTTTTTGAGCTCTACATCAATCTGACCGGTAATGGATTCATATCCATTTGCAACACTTCCAGCGCCCTTATTCAGATTGATGGATTCGATCCATGGTCCGGGTATATAATTCAAACCATAAGTGATCCCCAAACCACGAACGGTGGGCAACACATCAGTAAGCAATTGCGCGTATTTACCTGATAATCCAAGCATCTGAATCTGGCGGGCACCGGTTACGGCATCTGAGAAAGAAACATCAACGGTAGGATTCGATTCAAAACTTTCTGAGAGGTTGCAGCAGGCATTATTCTTTAATTCTCCTGAGGTTATCACCTCTGTTTTTAGTGTTTTCAGGGAAGAAATATATGAATCTGCAGTGCTTCCATTCACCTCCACTTCCGATAAGACAAGCACTTTTTTCAGTATCACCTTGATGTCGGTACCTGCTGCTTTCAATGTATCCGTGAAGTATCCTGTGTAAGAAATTACCAGTTTTCTGGCGGTTGAATCTGCATTAAACAAGCGGAACTTCCCGGATGCATCCGTTGAAGTGCCATTGCCTGTTCCAGCCAGCACTACATTGGCATCCTGCAATGGTATTTCTATTCCTTTTTCATTGAGTTCGACTACAGTGCCGGAGATTTCCTGTGCCTGAAGGGCTATGAAGATCAAAAACGTTAAAAAACGTAGCGATTATAATTAATACGATTTCGTTTTATAGCTCGCGCAAAAAAGCTGCAGCCGCGCTGGCTATGCTCAGCCGGCAACAATCATTAAACGAAATCAAATACGGAAAGACATATCAGGAGAGCGGCTCAACAGGTAATCTCGGCGGGCCATAGTCCTGAACCGCACACATAGCTAAACCATTTAAATACGGCAAACGATAAAGTACGGTGAAGAGTAGCAACAGGCGAATCACTGATAATTTTCATACACTGAGAAGAGGCGGCTAGAAAATCATCGTTAATCTTTAACAACTTCGAATGCTTCTCACAGCATCCGCGATCAGCTGAACTACAACAGGATTTATTAGCCGCATCACCTTTTTACAATGATAGGAACACAGCAATCACTCCTATTGTTGAGAAAGAGAAGTGGATAAAATAAAGATGGAAATGGCTTGCTTCATGTATGTAATACAAGGCAAAGTACAACATTTCGATTCAAGTTTTAAAATTCATGTTAATCGTTGGAACGTGGATGACTGACAGATATGCCTTCAATATTCCTAACCGCTTACGATCAGATTATAAGACTATTTTCTCATTTCCTTAAATGCATTGATCAGGCCATTCGTGGACGAGTCGTGTGATGTCACCACTGAATCATCTGCTAATTCAGGCAGGATTTTATTTGCCAGTTGCTTGCCTAGTTCAACTCCCCATTGATCGAAACTGAAAATATTCCAGATCACACCCTGCACAAAAATTTTATGCTCATATAAAGCGATGAGCTGCCCAAGAGTAAAGGGGTGATTTTTTTTACCAGGAATGAATTGGTTGGCCTGTTACCTTCAAATACTTTGAAAGGAATCAGTGAAGCACGGCGATGCCATCCCATATCAGACAGATCCACTGCCACTTCGGTTGCTGTTTTTCCATTCATCAGCGCTTCTGTCTGTGCAAAGTAATTGGATAACAATTTTGTATGATGATCACCAATCTGGTTGTGACTGATGGCAGGCGCTATAAAATCGCATGGAACCAAAAACGTTCCCTGGTGAATCAACTGGTAAAAAGCATGTCCATTGTGTGCCCAACTCCCCAAATAACCGGAGCCGGTTCCAGCCTGCGCCAATTTCCGTTCATCAACCTGCTTGCCATTGCTCTCCATATTTCCTTGTTGAAAATATGCTGCGAAGCGATGCAGCATTGATCATATAGGCGAGATCGCTGCTCGCTGTACGCCATGAAAATTGACATACCAGATGCCGAGCAAAGCCATGATCACCGGAATATTCACCTCCAGGTCTGCATGCTGAAAGTGCTCGTCCGCTTTATGCGCTCCTTTCAATGCTTTGCTCAAAATTTTCGCAAGCCAACCGTCAGGGCTATAGACAAACCTATGGCACTCCATAAACTGTATCGTCCACCTACCCAATCCCAGAACTCAAACATGTTTTCCGGCGCTATACCAAGATTTACCACTTCTTTCAGGTTGGTGGAAAGAGCGGCAAAATGCAAAGCCACATGCGATTGATCTTTTGCGTGGCGAAGAAACCAATCCCTGGCGGTCAGGGCATTGGTCATGGTCTCTGGTGGTGAATGTTTTAGCTACCAGAAAAAGCGTTTCATCAGGTGTTATCTTCTTCAGTGTCTCAGCGATATGTGTCGCATCTACATTTGAAACGAAGGTTTCGTTACGCCTTCCAGTTTGTAAGGACGCAGGCTTCTGTTACCATCACCGGTCCCAGGTCGCTTCCGCCAATTCCGATATTTACAATGTAACGGATTCTTTTGCCTGTATATCCTTTCCATTCACCATTAATCTTATGGCAGAATATTTTCATCTGCTCAAGACCCGATGTACAGCCGGCATCGCATTATTACCTTCTGTGAAAACAGGATTGCCAAAAATTCCTTAATGCAGTATGGAGCACAGCGCGCGTTTCTCCGTTTCATTGATTCTTTCACCACTGAACATAGCAGCAATGGCTTCCCGGATCTTACATTCGCCAGCAAGTTGAAATAACAGTCTAAGTGTTTTATCAATTATGAGGTTTTTAGAATAATCGAATAAAATATCATCCAGCCGGATAGAAAATTTCCTAAACCGGTCATTGTCCTCCACAAACATGGACTTCAGTGAGAGAGTTTCATTTCCAGCAATGCTCTTTCAATGCACTCCAGGCTTGCGTTTCAGCAGGATTATTTTTAGGGAACATCACTACAATTTAATTTTCAAAGTAAAAGATTGTCTTTGAGTTAAGATTATTCAATGGCTTCTCCGTTTTATTTTTGAGGACGGAGTGATAATAATTCATCAAAATTCACCCTCAACTGGAAAACATACTCTAATGCAACTGTCAGCCGGATACGTAACTTTGAAGGAGAAGGAACCTCACATGAAAAGCATTTTCACTATTATCATGAGTTTGCTGTTTTTATCCGTCTCTTGCAACGGCAGTAGTCAGCAGCATGCAGGCTTGACAGGTGGAACTGTTGAAAGTGTTGTTTCATTGGATGCACTGATTATTACAGATTCAAAGAAAGAGCTAAACAGGCGAATTTGGACGTTTTCAACATCCGACATTTTTTACCGGAAAGGCTTCGCCGCATTTGATGTTACACAAGAAGAATATGTGGATATCATCCGCGAACTTCACCCGTATGCTGTTGCATTTCCCGAAGGTAAAACCAGTGACTGGTCGCGTCAGGTTATAGGTGATACGACCATTTTGGGAGGAAGAGGAAACGGGTATAACATTCCTTCCTGGGTGCCAACCGACATCCTGCAGGGAATGAGTTCGCACAAGTTTTACCTTACTGGCCAGTCATACGATTTCTTCAATGCATATGTAAAAATGTTACATGAAATACCTTCCCATGGATATGTATTGGGGAATATTATGACCGGCACCTGTGCAGAAGTAATATGGATGATCAGCCGTACACATCCTGAGTATGTTCAACTGGGTCTTGAACAAATGCGGGCCGAAGCTTACTCGCAATACTGGAAGAAGGATCCAGGCAGATACAAAGAAAAATTTAACCGTTGGGCTGATTCTATAAGAGCCATTTTCCCTCATGTAAAGATTATTGCTGATGTGCCACCGTCTCATTCCGGTCTTGCCTCAGACCGGGAGTGGATTCAGGAACTGCAGGCTGGACTGCGAGCTGATGGCATACGTGATTATTGGCATCTTCACTGGATGAGCAACGGACAATTCACGGGCGATATTAAAAAAGATCAACCCGTCATGGATGAAATTTTCACAAACACCCTCCCGGCATTGATCGAAAAAAACAAGAAAAATTTTCCGGGAAAAGAGCTGGTTGTTGATCAATGGAGTGTATCGCTGACAGGTGATGGTGGCAGGAATCCGTACAAACGGACTTTTTTTGGTACCAGTTATATACCGCGTATGGTGCATTTCATGATTGAGTATAACCGTGATCACAACAATGCCATTGCCTCAGCGAAATATGAAAATCTGAAGCAACTGATCGGCAATAAAGGTATCAACAGCATGGAGTATGAGGTTGCACATATCATGTCGCAATTATTTACGGAGCCGGCAACTGTCCTTACCATTAATAATCAATCAGCAGGCATTGAAGTAACAGGAGTCAAAGTAAATAGCCGGTACAAACTCATTGTTTTCAATTACACCGGAAATTCAATTCAACTTCCGAAACAAATCAATTGTGATCAAAAGCTTTTAAAAATTCATGTTGGCGAGGCCATAAGCAGTCCTGGTATAGCTTCGACAGACTGGGAAATTTATTCGACACAAACGGAAGCAAAACCCTATTCAATATTATATTTAGAGCTTGCTGAATAGAAAAAAATAAGGCTTCCACACCGAGGTGATCAGGCAATAATCTCAAACTGAAGTTCATTTAATCTCTTGTACAATCCACTTTCTGAATTCATCAGTGTTTCATGCGTGCCAGTTTCCACCACCAGGCCTTTATCAATCACCACAATTTTATCTGCATTTCGGATGGTCGACAACCGATGCGCAATTACGAACGATGTCCTGTTTCTCATCAGGTTCTCCAATGCTTCCTGGACAAATTGTTCGCTTTCGCTATCCAGTGAACTGGTCGCTTCATCCAAAATCAAAATAGCCGGATTTTTTAATATGGCGCGGGCTATGGCAATACGCTGGCGCTGACCGCCAGAAAGTTTGATTCCGCGCTCGCCGACAACTGTAGCATATCGCTTCCGGAAAACGACGGATGAACTCATCGGCATTTGCTTTTTTTGCAGCGTTGAAAATTTCAGCATCTGTTGCATCAAACTTCCCATAAGCAATATTTTCACGGATACTTCCGCCAAAAAGGACAACATCCTGCGGTACAAAAGCCATTTGCTTTCTCAACTGACTCAGCGGAAAGTCTTTCGCCTGCCTGCCATCAAATCGTATTGCCCCTGAGTCCATCCCTCATAAAAACGAAGCAACAACAAAGCAATCGTGCTTTTACCCGCTCCACTTGGACCTACTAATGCGATTTGTTCACCCGGGTTGGCTTGTAGGGAAATATCTTTCAATACAGCGACATCCTTCCTTGAAGGATAGCTGAAGGCAACCTGGTCAAAACTCACTTGTCCCTGTAACCTGTAATCGGCGTGAACCGGATAGTTGTCCAGTTCAACGGCCTCTCCTTCGGAGCGGAGTATTTCCCGCACACTTTGCGTGGCACCTAATGTTTTCTGTAACTGGCTGAACATGTCGGCAAAACCTGCAAAAGTGCCTCCGACAAATACAGAAAAAATCACAAACATGGTGAGTAATCCTGTGGTCAGCTCGCCTGTTTGTATCATCTTGGCTCCTACCCACATCACGAACGCGATAGTACCAAAAACACTAAAGATCATAAAGGAGATAAATGCGCCTTTAAACCTCGCATTGCGGATGGCAGTTTCCACCACTGAAAAAACGCTTTTTGTGTACCTCGAAATTTCAAAGAATTCACTTGTAAATGATTTCACAATAGAAATTCCCTGGAAAGTCTCCTGCACAATCGTTCCACTCTCCGCTAACTGATCCTGTGCTTTCTTTGCCATGTTCCGGATACGAATCCCAAAAAACACAGCCAATACAGCGATTACCGGAACCACTGCGAGCATCACCAAGGCAAGTTTGGCGCTGATCCAGAATATAAAAGCCAATCCGATAATGAGCGTAAATATTCCCCGCAGAAATTCTGCCAGCGTAAACGACAGCGCATCCTGTATTTGAGACAGGTCAGATGAAATTCTGCTGCTCAGTTCCCCTACTCTTTTTTCCGTGAAAAAGGTCATTGGCATGCTGAGCAATTTCTTATACACATCTCTTCTCATATCTGCCAGCGATTTTTCTCCCACTTCTGTCAGCAGGTAGACTCTCATAAATGAGAAAAGCATCTGAATCGTGAGTTGCGAAAAAATAAGAAGGATGATCGTGTTCAGGCTCCAGTTAATATTTTTAATACTCATGTTGAAGTTGCCGCTAATCTCCGGGCTTCCAGTTGCAAGCGCTTGTGAAGCGCCTGGCGCCGCGGCATCAATCATTTTACCGATCAGGAAAGGGAAAATACTGGTTGAAAAAGCGGATAATGCGATACATACCAATCCAAGTGTGAACTTCCACCTATAGGGCCTCAGATAGCTGAATAGTAACAATGCTTCCTGCAATGTCTCTTTGTTAATCCTGGCTTTTAGATTTGTCTCTTCCAATTTGCCGTTGTGATTATTTGATTCAGCCAATGGTTATGATTTTGTGTTGGAATTTACAAAGTTTATAGGGCGAATAATACGCTGTTTCAATGGGACCCGTTGTCGCTTTGAACTGCAAAATGTGGGATGAAATTGATGAGCAGACAATGCGTTTTCCCTCGATTCTTACATTTGGAATGTCCATTCAGAAAGCAAGATCAGTGAAAGGTTAAACCCGTTCGTGATTTGAACTTATTAGCCGGATCTACAGGGCACAATAAAAAATCCCTTTCCTACAACTTAAGAAAGGGATTAATTTAGTTATGAACGTCTTGCTGTTATCCTAGGTAGGTTCTCAGTGTACGCGCGGATTTTAACTTCCGCAATCTGCGAATGGCCTTTTCCTTAATCTGGCGTACACGTTCACGGGTAAGGCCAAACCGTTGTCCAATTTCATCAAGATTCATCGGTACTTCTCCGTTAACACCAAAAAAACAGCTCACAATATCGGCATCTCTTTTATTCATGCTGGAAAGCACGCGGTGGATATCTTTCTTAAGCGATTCTTTCGCAAGATCTTCATCAACCGGCTTTGAATCAGAATCCTGATAAAACTCGATCATCGTTCCTTCTTCATTTTCTTTGATGGGAGCATCCATCGAGAGATGTTTGCCGGCACCTTTCATCATTTCCGTAATCTCCTTCGCTGTCACATTCATGATATCAGCCAATTCATCGTGGCTGGGTTCTCTTTCATGCTGCTGTTCAAAGTGAATCATGATTTTATTCAATTTGCTAAGCGAGCCGACTTTATTCAGTGGCAAACGGACCATTCTCGACTGTTCTACTAAGGCCTGAAGAATTGACTGGCGAATCCACCAACCAGCATAAGAAATAAACTTAAATCCTTTTGATTCATCAAATCGTTGCGCTGCTTTAATGAGACCAATATTACCTTCATTGATAAGGTCGCTCAGTGACAAGCCCTGATGCTGATATTGTTTTGCAACAGACACCACAAAACGAAGATTTGCTTTGGTCATTTTCTCTAACGCTTCCTGATCTCCTGTCCTGATTTTACGTGCCAGTGAAACCTCTTCTTCCGGTGTAATGAGGCTCATTTTGCCGATTTCCTGAAGGTATTTCTCCAGCGAATCGTTATCGCGTGCCGTAATTTGTTGGGTAATTTTTAATTGTCTCATGGACTATTGATTTTTCAACATTAAGAAATACGCCAAAAAATGCCTTTTAGTTCTTGTAATGCGGACTAATAAATAACAAAGCTACTGGCAGAGCAAAAATTCAGCCATAGCCATAGTTTATGGTGCCATGCAGCTTTTACTTTGTAATGACAAATGAATCTTACTGGTTTTCAAGTGATGAAGTTAGCAGACAATTTTGCCTTACAATATGTTGCAGAAAAGGCTGCGTGTTGACAAAAAAAAGGAACCAGCTGTGCCGGTTCCTTTTACTTATAAATAATTTTAATACAGAAGATGCTGAAAGCCTATTGCTTCTAAGCTTGTTTCTCCATTAAAGCCTTACTTGAAAGTTTGAATTTACCTGTCTTTTTATCAACATCCAGCAGTTTAACTTTGATGACATCACCAACATTCATCACTCCTTCCAACGTCTCTAGACGTTTGTGAGAGACTTCAGAAATGTGGAGCAACCCTTCTTTTCCCGGCAAGAATTCAACAAAAGCACCATAAGGCATAATAGACTTAACCTTAGCATCATAAATTTCGCCTGGCTGGGGAATGGCGATAATGCCTCTTATTTTCATAAGGGCTTTGTCAATAGATTCCTTATTTGAAGAAGCTATCAAAACTTCTCCCTGATCTCCTATTTCAGAAATATTGATGGTCGTTCCAGTTTCGCGCTGCATTTCCTGAATCACTTTGCCACCTGGCCCTATAACAGCACCAATAAATTCGCGCGGTATCATGATTTTTATGATTCTTGGCGCATGTGGTTTATAATCTTCTCTCGGTTGAGGAATGGCTTCATTCAGGATACTGAGGATATGAAGTCTTCCCTGTCTGGCTTGTTCCAGGGCTTTAAACATCGTTTCAAAACTTAAACCTTGCACCTTGATATCCATCTGGCAGCCGCAAATACCCTTTGCTGTTCCGGTAACTTTAAAATCCATATCACCGAGATGATCTTCATCACCAAGAATATCG
>JBGAWA010000142.1:0-5861 GCA_044227805.1 Chitinophagales bacterium
AAAGTCCCCAACCGAACATGCCTGCGGCAATCAGCAACACGATTAAACGGTTACGAAGGGAAAATGAAATAAGCCTTTCGACCATCTGACTATTTTTTAATCTTCTTATGTAAATCCATCTCACATTTCGGGCACTGGCCCTCTTCATCAGAAATCACTTCTGTATCCATTGGGCATTGATAGTAAACATCACCTGTTTTAAGCTGTGTAGTATCCAGGTTAAATACCTGGTGTGGATCATGATGTTTTGCATTTCCAGATGGTTGGTTGCATCCGGCAAAAATTATCACGAAAACTAAAATTGCAATGGAAAAAGTTTTTTTCATCATCATTTTACAAAAGGTTTATTGATTTACATTTTCATTCCTTCCATACCGGTCTGGCCTTCCATCGGGTTTGTACCTTTCTTAAATACATACTCGCTATTCAACAGATACGAACCGGTTATGACAACAATATCTCCTTGCACCAATCCATCGGTTATTTCAACCTGCCGGCTGTTCTGCATGCCAACTGTCACCATTCTGTATTCAAACACTCCATCCGAATTACGTATCCATACATTAGTGCCCTTACTATCCTGTATGATTCCGGATGAGGGAAGTACCAATGCTTCTTTCTTTTCAACCTGCAAGGAGATATTTGCAAGCATTCCGGGCTTAATTTGTTGGGAAGGGTTACTTATCTGAAACCTTGCCAGCACAAATCGCTCTGGTGACTGTATTTGCGGATCTATAAAAATTACCTTACCTGAAAACAATTTTTCGCCAACTGCAGGAATTGAAAATTTCGCTTCTGTTCCTATTTTCAAATAGGGCAGATAAGGGAGATATACCTGCGCTTCCACCCAGAGTGAATTAAGGGAAGCCAAACGGAAAAGAACAGTCCCCGTTGAAACATAATCACCTTCAGACAGTGACATTTCACTTACAAAACCATCGGTTAACGCATAAACCGGAACAATTTCCAATATCTGTTTTGTAGATTTAATCTGATCAATTTGAGATTCGTTCATTCCATAAAGCAACAGTCTGCTTTTTGCTGCATCAACCAAATTTTCCGATGTAGAGTTGTTTTGAAGTGAAAAGACATAATCGTGTTGTGCGCTATTCAAATCCTCGCTATACATCTCCAGGAGTAATTGTCCCTTACTGACATATTCTCCGGCATTTTTCACAAATAACTTTACAATCCTGCCTCCCACTCTTGAGCTGATTGCATCGGAAAGATTTTCATCAATGGTGATTCTGCCGGTAAGAGTTACTTCCTTTGCCAACTCCTGCATCCACAGTGTGTCGAAGGTGATATTGGCTAATTGGATTTGCTGGTTACTGAGTTGGATTTGCCCTGCTTTCAGCATATTTTTATTGACCTTAATCAGTTTCATATGACAAATCGGACAATTGCCCGCATGGTTTTCTATAACCTGTGGGTCCATTGAACAGGTATAATATTCATCCGGCCCTGCCATGTCCGCCTGAGAATCCTTGTGTTTACAGGACGAGAGTATAAGCAATGATGATATAATCATCAATAGAAAGCCGAAAACATATTTCCTTTGGTTACTTGTCATCGGTTGTTTGAATAAAACTTTCACTGTCCACCATGAATTGCCCATTGATTGCAATCTTTTCATTACCCTGCAACCCGCTTGTAATTTGTATCAATGAATCGGTTGTCCTTCCGGTTTGTACAATCTTTGAAACAAAATATTTATCCGTTTTCACAAATACGATTTGCTTTTGCCCTAAGTTGATAACAGCATTTCGTGGCAACCATACACCTTTTATTTCCGCTGTACTTATTGTTGCAGAAAGCAATGTTCCAATTTTCAGATGGAGCTCATCTGCGTTTTGCAAATACACCCTGGCTTTTATTGCTGAAGCGTTCTGACCTGAGAAGGGTTCAATATAACTAATGGTTGAACTGATAATATTGGAAGGGTTTGTTTCTGTTGTAATTGAAACCCTATCGCCGGTTTTAATCAGCGCAGCATCCCGTGGAAAGATATTCAGCACAGCCCAAACCCGGTTAGTGTTGTAAACCGCAAAAATTGACTGACCAGTTTCCACGTACATTCCTTCTTTAGTGGAGAGCGCAGATGTTCGTGAAAATGGGAGGTTTTCAATTTGGGCAGCGGAGGTTGTGGAAGAACTGTTGACTCCTGCATTCATTCCGGTATTCATATTGGGAGAGGAAGCAGTGCCTCCAGTAACACCGATGTCATGAATATGCCCGCTATAAGGACTGAAAACAGGAAGAGGATTTATTATTTGCTTCGTTGTTTCTATTTGTTTGAGTTGATCTTTGGTTAAACCAAGCAACTGAAGTTTCTGAATAGCTAAATTGATCAGTGCAGTATCAATTGATGAGTTGCTCTGCAGAAATATTAAATTTTTCTCAGCAGTTAAAATTTCGGGACTATAAATATCCATGATACGCTGACCTTCTGCAACATTCTCAAAATTAAACCGGACATACAATTTCTCAATTCGCCCGCTAAACCTTGAACTAATGTTATTGATAAAACGGGGATCATAGGTAATTACACCAGTTGCATAAATATCCGGTGAAACAGATAGCTGTGTTGGAGTAACTGTTTTTATCTCACTGAATATATTTTTATTTGTTGGCAGCACTAAAGCATCCAAATCATTTGCAGATACGGTTGGAATTTGATTGCTCTCATCTCTGTTACTACAGGATGCAAGAACCACCACGAAATAAATAAGAGGCAGCAGGCAATACTTGAATTGCCAGCTTGCAAACCCTTGCCAATTGCAAATTGGCAACTGTCTATCGTATCTCCATTTCCTTTTCATAATTCACTTGTAAATTCAAGAGCGTATTTAATAAGTCAAGCTCGTTCACTTTTGCCATGCGGTACATCCTCAATCCATCAAGCACCACAAATAAATCCTCGGTATTTTGTTCGTAAGCCTGCATTGAAATTTGATAACTTTTATAGTAAGTAGGGATGATGTTATCATGGTAATTAGCTAACTGTTGTTTCAGCGACTTAATTTGCGCTTGAAGTGATGCAATCTTTCCTGCGGTTTCATTTATGAGTGCCTGTTTTTGAAAATCAATCGCAAAGACGGTGTTGTCCAACCCTTTGAGATTTGATTTGTAATCTTTGGAAGCCCATGGAACAATGGGAATGGTAATGAGCCCCATTGCCGAAAACTGATTTGGCATAACACCCAATGATTGCATGTGGCTGAATGAAATGCCAAAATCAGGAAGACGCTTTGATTTTTCATACTCCTGCTGGAGCCTCACCAAACTGATTCCTTCATCAAATTGCCTGATGTCGCTGCGAGAGGATGAGATCAATGCAGTATCCGGCAATTGCACTTCATAATAATGCGGTCGCAGATTTGTGTCAATAGCAAAAACGGAAGATTGATCTAAATACATGAGCGTATTGAGTTCAACATTCTTCATTTTCATATCACCGAGCAACATGGTTTCCATGTTTCGTAGCTCGAACAAATCGGCTTCGGCTTTGAAGATGTTGTTAAGTTTTTCCTTGTTGTAAGTATAGCGATACCGTGAAACCCGCAGGATGTAGCTCAGCAGGGAATCCGTTTGAATGAGCACATCATACTTCTTCTCTAAAACAACCCACTCATAATAATTCTGTTTTGCCATTGCAAACATTTCATTCTTCTTAACTCCCTTTCCTTCTTGTTCAACCGGCGCCATTCCCTGCATATAATTGAAATTGGCTTTTAGTTTGGAAGGATTCGGAATCATTTGCTCTCCTGTAAACATCCACATCCCATCATTGAAGCTTTTGTAAGGTGCCTGCCACGGACCTGTTGAGAATGTTGGTGGCATCCAGCTTTTCGCCATTAAGGAATAATTGTTCGCAGCATTTATCTGCTCATCATACATTTTAAGCATAGGACTATTTTTCTCAATCCTGTTCAATACGGAATCAATTGTGAGCACCTGTGCAAACGATTGCCCGGCGCTGACAGCAAAAAGAAACAGCAGGATGATCTTAGAGTTCTTCATTTTTTCCCGGCAGAATTATTTTTCCATGCTTTTTCAATTCCCTTTCTTTTGCCATTTCATAGACAACGGGAGTTACGAGTAAAACGTAAATTGTTGAAGTGATAACACCGCCGATGAGAGGAATGGTTATTGGCAACATGATATCACTGCCTGTTCCTGTAGACCAGAGAATGGGAATTAAACCAAAGAGAGAAACAGAAACGGTCATTAGTTTTGGCCGCAATCGTTGCACCGCTCCGTCAGTAATGTATTTACGCAAATCATCCTTTGAAATGGTTTCAGATGAATTGCCTTTGTCAGCTACTAATTTTTCCATGTATTCATTCAGATAGATCATCATGATCATAGCTGTTTCAACTGCCACACCAAACAATGCAATGAAACCTACTGCGACTGCGACAGATAAATTCACTCCATAGAAATAAACCAGGTAAACACCTCCGATCAAAGCAAACGGAACAGTGATCATTGTCAGCAAGGCTTCCTTCAGAGACTTGTAGGTAAAATACAACACCATAAAAATGATGAGGAAGACAATTGGCATTATAAGCGAGAGCGTTTTATTTGCGCGAATCTGATTTTCCCATTGTCCGCTCCATTCAATGTTGTAGCCTTTTGGAAGTTTGGAAAACATTTTATCCAGCTTTTCCTGGGCTTCTTTCACAGTGCTTCCTAAATCACGGTCACGCACATTGAACAAAACAGTGCCTCTCAACATGGCATTTTCAGAATTGATCATGGGTGGTCCTTCAGAAATAGTCACATCTGCCACTGCTGAAAGTGGAATGGTTCCATAATTCATCGTCTTGACAGGAATCTGCGCAATTGCCTCCAGGCTGTTCCTGTAATCCTGCGCAAATCGTGCATTCACTGTGAAGCGTTCCCTACCTTCAATGGTTGTGGTGAGATTCATTCCTCCCAAAGCAGTTTCAACATACATGTTTACATCATCCACGCTCAACCCATATTTCCCGATTTCATCTTTCTTCACAGTGATGTCAACATATCTTCCTCCGGTGATCGGCTCAACGTATAAATCCTTTATACCGTTAATTCCCTGTAAGGCATTTTTCATCCGGTTTGCCAATGCATAAATAGAATCAAGATTCTGCCCGTAAATTTTTAAACCCACATCTGTTCTGATTCCCGTTGAAAGCATATTGATGCGGTTTATGATGGGCTGCGTGAATCCATTTACCACACCGGGAATTTGCAATTCCGCATTCAGTTCATCAATAATGTCCTCCTTTGTTATTCCTTTTCTCCAGGCTGATTTAGGTTTGAGCAGTATGATTGTTTCGACCATGCTGATAGGAGAATTGTCAGTGGCAGTATTTGCCCTTCCTGCTTTCCCCAACACATTTTCCACTTCAGGAACTGACTTGATGATTTTATCCTGCACCTGCAAAATGCGTTTGATTTCCGAATTGGAAACATCTGGCAGCGTGACAGGCATAAACAGAATAGACCCTTCATCCAGGGGTGGCATAAATTCTGAACCCATTCGAAACATCATGACAACACCAATGATCAGAGCAATTATGTTAATTGCAAGAACGGTCTTGCGCCAATGCAGGCACCACGAAACTACAGGAGTATAAATTTTTTCTAATATCCGGGTAACAGGATTTGCATTTTCAGGTTTCAGTTTTCCTTTAAGGAAAAAAGAAATCAAAACAGGTGCAAGCGTTATGGCAAGAAAAGCATCAATGATGAGGATGAACGTTTTTGTCCATGCCAATGGATGAAAAAGCTTCCCTTCAATTCCTGAAAGCAGAAATACGGGGAGGAATGAAGTGATTACTACAATGGTGGAGTAAAAGACACCCGGCCCGACC
>JBGAWA010000143.1:0-5719 GCA_044227805.1 Chitinophagales bacterium
ATTGATCAGCGGACTTGTTGTTGGATTTGTCGGTATTGCCCTCAACTATGGCAAGAAACCTTTCGGCGTCTGGTTCGTGGACATTGGCTACCACCTTGTTGGTATTTTTGTAGCTACCATGATACTTGCCAAGTGGGGAATGACTTCCGGCAGTATGTAACTTTACCGGTGTAAGCCAATCTTGCATATCCTAACCTTTCAATGCTCTTGTATTGAAAGGTTTTTTATTGGTTTTCCGCATCCGCGGATTCAACCATTGCTGACGGCAAATGCTTACCTGGTTTCAGCCCCAAACTTCTCATCTTTTCAGCCCGCCGGATGAGATTGCCTGAGCCGGAATGCAATTTCTTCATTGCTTCATCATGAAAATTCTTAGCCTCCCTGAGTTTATTTCCCGCAACTAATAAGTCTTCGACGAAGCCAACCAGCTTTTCATAGAGCGCTGCACCTTGCCGTGCAATTTCTTCGGCATTCCTGTTTTGCTGTTCTTGCTTCCACATGCCTGCAATAGTTTTCAAATTAGCCCATACGGTGGTGGGACTGACGATGGCAATATTGCGTTGCCAGGCATAATGAAAGATTTCCGCATCAGCCTGCAGGGCAGCGCTGAACGCCGCTTCACTCCAAAGGAATAGAAACACAAAATCAGGAACCTGCAAACCTGAAGCTGTATGATACTTCTTTTCACTCAGTAAGCGAATGTGGTTTTTAACTGACTGCCGATGCAATTGAAGGTAGTGTGAGCGCTCCGGCTCATCCGCCGCATGCACCGACTTTTCATAAGCCGTTAATGATACCTTTGCATCAATGATGAGGTGCCTGCCGTTGGGAAGAAAAATCACAGCATCCGGCTGAATCGCGTGGCCTTCGCTGTTTTGTGTAGCATGTTGCAATGTATAGTCACGGTTCTTGGCAAGGCCTGATTGTTCGAGAATTCTTTCGAGGATCAATTCGCCCCAGTTTCCCTGCTGCTTCTGATCCCCTATCAATGCCTTCGCCAGGTTGTTGGCTTCTTCCGACAATTGCCGGTTCAGTTCAAAAAGTCCTTTGATTTCCGCCTTCAGGCTCACCTTCTCGCGCAGTTCTTTGTCATAAGCTTCATCCACCTTCCTTTCAAAATTCTTTATTTTTTCCCCAAGCGGAACAAGCAATTCATGGATGTTGCTTTTGTTCTGCTCAGTGAATTTTACAGATTTTTCTTCCAGGATTTCATTCGCCAGGTGGCTGAATGCTGCAGTCATTCTTTGCTGTGAAGCTTCCGCTTCTTCCCGCTGCCGGTTGATTTTCTCTGTCAGGTGTTCTACTGCTGCATTTGATTTCGAATGATCAGCAATCAGGCGGTGTATAACATTTTCCTTCTCTGCTACTTTCAACTCCAGTTGCTGGCAGCGATGCGTCAGTTCGATATTTTTTTGTTCAGCCAGGTTCTTCAGCAGCTGCCATCCGTTTACTTTTCTGGCTCCTGTTAACCTCGCCGCAAGGTATCCGGCCAGGCAGGCAGCAGATAAGACTGATGTAATAATTAATGTTTCCATAGAAGTTAATGAGTGGTATTACGCTTTGCAAAATTTGGACTTACGGTACCGGGCAACCCAATCCGCAGGAGATTAGAAATTCCACGAATGAAAACATCAACAAAAGAAATGACTGGCTTGGCGGCGTTGTATGACAGCTTATTTAACGAAGGAACCCATCCATCAGGTATTCCAGATTTGCCAGCTTTTTTCAGCCTGCAGTTGCAGCATCTCCAGGCCATTTTTGGTTTTGGCTTGCTGTGCCTTTCCCTGTTTCAGGAAAAGTGTTTCTTCCGGATTATATACCAGGTCGAACAATAAATGAGAAGCTGTAAGTTTTTCATACGGAATATCGGGTGATGCACTAATGTGGGGATACATACCAGTTGGCGTAGTGTTGATGATAATCTTACTTTGACTGATTTGCCTGCCAGCTTCCGTGTAACTGATTTCTTCCGGCCCATCCGGTTTCCTCGAAACAAACTGATAACTGATGCCCATCTTTTTCAGGCTCCAGGCAACGGCTTTCGAACTGCCGCCTGTACCCAGTATTAGGGCCTGATGGTGTTGGGGCTCCAGCATCTTCGTGATAGATTGCATGAATCCATACACATCGGTATTAAACCCTGATAACTTTCGATCTGTCATCTTAATCGTATTGACAGCACCGATTTCAAACGCAGTTTCATCAAGTGTATCGATATACCTGATAACAGATTCCTTATAAGGTATGGTGACATTAAGTCCCCGTAGTTCCTGTTGAGATTGCAGCAGCAGCGGAAGCTCATCAATGCCGGCAAGCGGAAAATTTTCATACGCGCAATCCATGATATGCTCGCGCTCAAACTTTTCAGTGAAATATTTTTTTGAAAAGGAATGAGAGAGTGGATAACCTATCAGACCGTATTGTTTCAAGGGGTGAGTTGTGGAATATTGAATAGAGATCAGTAAATTGCCAATAGTGAATTGCCCGGAATTCTTCAACAAAGTTGATCCAGGCAAAATCCTGAGAGGACACAACTTAGCAAAGTTAACCGCCAATTAAAGTGATAGAAAAGAGCGATCCCACCTTCCCTGCAACGAAATGTGCACGAGGTTTACTTCTTATTCAGGAAGTACACCATCGTATCACCTCTCAGCCCTACCCGCAGTGTCTCTAATGGAATTACTTCATTGGCAGGGATATTTCCGAGGTTTACGTCAGTGCCAACCAGCTTGATGAAGAAAACCTGTTGTGCTTTGTTAGGTGCTTCCCAAAGAATCTTATCTACCGGTATCTGTGTAAGAATTTCATCCACCAAACCTTCCCGCACTTCACCCGTACCGCGATAGATGCCAACATTACCTCCTTCACGTGCTTCGGCTATCACCTTCCAGGCACCGGCCTCGATCTCTTCCTTCATCAGCTGAATCCACTTATATGGAGGAATAATTTTCTCTGCGTCCTTCGAACCTACTTCGGACAGCACTACCCTGTCCTTCGCAAGTGTCCGGATAAGATTACATTTTATATCGTGAGGAATTTCCAGCGAACCGTCAGACACTTCAGCGTACTCTATACCATATTTATCCAGTATCTTCCGGTATTCATCAAAAGCGTCGTGCGCATAGAACCACTCCATCAGACTACCGCCGAAATACACAGGAATTTTCGCTGCTTTATAAACAGCCAGCTTCTCGTGCAGGTTTGGGGTTACGGCTGATGTACCGAATCCCAGTTTCACAATGTCCACATAGGGTTCGGCGATGGAAAGGAAATTTTCCACTTCGCGTGTACTTAACCCCTTATCCATGACCATGGTAAGACCAATACTGCGCGGCTTTTTGGCACGGGCAGGCAACCTGTCTAACAAAAATTGCATCGGATGATTATTTATACTGTTCTACTATAGAAGAAACCAAAGCGTCTTCGCGCAACTCGGGTGCGAATTTATACAACAATTTATGCTTTGAATAATGTGCGCTTAAGCCTTCTTCGAGCCAGGCCAGGGCCTCGCGTCGTTCACCGACACGAAACAGGCAAACTGAACGCATGAATGCATAAGAGGATACCGGCCCCTTCTCTAATGCTGCAAAATCCATCAGTTGTATGGCATCTTCGTAACACTCCAGATCAATAAGATATCCTACCAGCTTTTCATAATCGCTCTTACGCTTGTACCGTTGATTGAGCGCCATCACCGATTGACAGGCAAAGATGAAAGGATCAATCTCGCCCAGGTTATAGAATCCATGTGCCATACCCATCAGGTAGTTGACATTGTCAGGCATCAGGCGCAGTGCCTTTTTGTAAAAATGCACAGCATTTGTCCATGCTTTCTCTTTACGGAATGTTTCACCAATGCGGAAAAAAGCTTCGCAGTATTTCGGATCCACGGAAATGGCTTTGCGATAGTAACCACGCGATTTGCCGTATTCCTTCAGCTTTTCAAAACAGATTCCGATGGAGTAGTAAAGTTCTTCATAAGGTTTTGAGAATTCGATAGCCCTTTGAAACTGTTCAATGGCTTTATGGTACTGCTTGAGTTTGAAGTAAGCCTCTCCGCAATCACGGTAAGCGAGATCACAGGATTCATTGATCACGGTTACAAATTCATACGCTTCAATGGCCTTTTCATAGAGTCCCGTGTCGAAATAAGCATGCCCAAGGTTATGCCAGGCAAGATAGCTGTATGGATTGTTGTCAAGTATCCTCGTGTGCAATGCGATGCTCTCTTCTTGCTTGTCGGCGAGTTCAACACAATACCACATCCTGCTCAAGGCCTCTTCATTTTCCTGGTTGATCTCCAATACTTTTTTCAGAGATTCAAATACGTCATCATAGCGATCCCAGTCTTCGTAGGCATCCGCCATTTCAAGATATAACTCTTCACGATCCGCCACATCACAGATACGGATAGCTGCTTCAAGTATGCTAATCGCGTTTTGATGCTGATTGCGTTCGAGGTAGATATCTGAACGTAGAATGTACAATCCAATATCAGAAGGATCCATTGCCTCCGCCTGATCAATAAGTTCAAGCGCTTGCTTATACTTCTTAAAATATATGAGAAGGCTTGCTTTTTTTGTAAAAAACCAGGGAGAATACGGATGTTGGGCAATAGCCACGTCCATCACATGAATCGCCTTCTTCCATTGCTCCTGCTGCTCGTAGAAGTTAACAATATGTTCAAACGTATTGACATCAAAAAAACAAGAGTCCTGGTTGCGGACCATTTCTTCAAACCGGTCAACCGATGTACGGATGTCAACGGGCAATGACTCATCAGATTCTCTATCTTCCATCATCATGGATTTAACTGCACGAACGGGACATGATGCTAATTTACAAAATTCGGAATACGATCAGCTTCAACTTTTCCACAGGGGCAAAGTTGAATTAAATTTCAGTAACCACCTTCATGGAAAAGTTTTTAGTAAGAATTGCTTTAATAATGATTTCGAATAACCGATGTTTGAGTACAACCCACAGCAGGAATTAAATTTCCAGATGAGCAACTGCCGCTATAAAACAATAGGTCTGCTGATTTTTTTGTTCCGCTGCCTGCAGGGCGATGCACAACCGGTGCAATCCTACTGGCAGCAGGAAGTCAACTATACCATTGAAGTGGAGCTTGATGATTACAAGCATTTTTTAACCGGCAACATTTCCATGGAGTATATCAATCATTCACCGGATACGCTGCATTACTTATGGTTTCACCTTTGGCCTAACGCTTACAAAAGCAATAACACAGCTTTCGCCAAACAGAAAGTGGCGAATGGCAGCACTGAATTTTACTATTCTTCCGACGCTGACCGTGGTTATATAGATCAGCTTGATTTCAGGGTGAATGGTCATTCTGCTTCAACTATAAATGACTCCGTACATATCGATATTGTTCAACTTTTGCTCAATGAACCATTATTGCCCGGCAACAGCATCACCATTACCACACCTTTTCATGTAAAAATTCCAAAGACCTTTTCCCGATTTGGCCATGTGGGCCAGTCTTATCAGGTAACGCAATGGTATCCGAAGCCTGCCGTTTATGATCGCTATGGATGGCATCAGATGTCCTACCTGGACCAGGGTGAATTCTATTCGGAATTCGGCTCTTTTCATGTTGCTATTACGCTGCCGAAGAACTACGTGGTAGGCGCCACCGGCACATTACTGAATGTTGCGGAAAACAAATGGCTTGATTCACTGGCAGCCATAAACC
>JBGAWA010000144.1:0-5735 GCA_044227805.1 Chitinophagales bacterium
ACCTTTCAATAGCAAAAGCGCGCTTTGCCAGGTAACAGAACTGTTACTGGTTTAGCTG
Organism: Chitinophagales bacterium; assembly: GCA_044227805.1. Lineage (GTDB taxonomy): Bacteria > Bacteroidota > Bacteroidia > Chitinophagales > UBA10324 > JACCZZ01. The sequence continues at coordinate 59 of JBGAWA010000144.1, forward strand.
AATTGGTATATTTGTCCATCATGAACTGTACTACCATGAAGAGATTCACCTGGATCCTATCCATCCTCACATTTGTATCCTGCAACCACTATCAGGATGAAGGCAAGCAATCATTGCCTGTTGTCGCCTTTCTTGATGCATTTGAAGACGAAACTATTGGTCTCGCTAAACAAGGCTTTTTTGCAGCACTGGCAGCAAACGGATTCAGTGAAGATAGTGGCACCATCAGGATTATTTACCGCAATGCGCAGGGAGATATCCCTACACTCACTCAATCGGTTGACTATTTCATTTCAGAAAAGGCAACAGTGATAGCAGCCAATGCAACGCTGGCGACCATTACGGCAGCGCAAAAAACAAAAGACATCCCCGTCTGCATGATGGTGGCGCCAACGCCTCAGATGGCAGGCCTTACAGACAGCAACGGTCATCCCCCTGCCAATCTTTTCGGTGTATATGAAACACTCAGTTATATTGATACCTCTGTAAGTGTTATCCGGCAAGTGCTGCCCAATGCCAAGACCATCGGGACTGTCTTTAACCAGGCGGAGCCGCAGTCGCGTGCCGCATTGGCTGAAATTACCGCGGAGTGTAATCGTCTTGGCTTATCCCTGATTGCTTTACCTGTTAATAATTCGGCGGAAACGCAACTGGTAATCAGTTCGCTGCTAAGCAAGGGTATTGATGCTTTTTTTGCTATGCCCGACAACACCATCTTTTCCTCCTTTGAGACCATCGTAAAAAGCTGTGATGACAAGAAGATTCCTGTTTTTACCAGCGAGGCCGGACTGGTTAAACGTGGCGCCGTTGCCGCCTATGGCGCCGATTTGTTTCAATGGGGCTACCAGGCCGGTGAACAAGCAGCACAATTTCTCAAACAGGGAAACCTCGACGGGATAAGTCCTGAGTTATTGAAAACCCGGAAACGCATCTATAACAAAACCGTAGCACAGCAATTCAACATTGTTTTCCCACCTTCATTTCAGCCATTGTAAGAAATGGATTTTTATCTCTCCGCCTTCCTGTTGGGTTTAGCCTATTGCGGCATGGGTCTGGCATTTACAGACACCCTGCGCATATTCAACATTCCTGATATTACCACAGATGGCAGCTATACCCTGGGAGCGGCGGTTACCGCCGCCATGCTTATGCAGCAATACCCTGTTCCCGTCATCCTGCTCACCACCCTCTTCGCCGGTGCCGCTGCCGGCTTTGCGACAGGAATGATTCATACACGATTAAAAATAAATCCATTGCTATCGGGCATTCTTGTTATGACGGCCTTTATATTCTGTTAACTTATCGGTAATGGGGCGTTCAAACATACCATTGATCAATACCGCCAGTGTTGTGCATTATATCACGTTAGCCGATTATACGCCTTACAACTGGTTATTCACCCTGATTATTATGGCAGGAAGCGTATGGCTGTTTGTTGCATGGTTGCTAAAAACAGATTTCGGGTTGGCAATGCGTGCTACCGGAAACAGCGAAACAATGATCCGTGCCCTGGGTGTTAATACCTCCAATATGAAAGTACTGGGACTGATGATTGCCAATGCGCTTACGGCACTCAGTGGATTCCTCGTCTGCCAGTACCAGCAATTCTCCGACATCAATATGGGTATCGGCATTGTCATATTCGGCTTAGGTGCCGTGATGATGGGTGAATCGCTGCTTGGCTTTTTGAAGGTGCAATCTATTCCGCTGCGACTGGCCGGCGTAATTGCAGGCTGTGTAGTGTTCAGGATGATCTTCGGCCTGACGCTGACGCTGGGCGTTAACCCTAACTGGCTAAAGCTGGTGACAGCGTTGATTGTACTACTGGTGGTCGGACTGCCTAATCTGAAAACTAAAAAAAGCGCCTGATGCTAAGGGTCACACAGCAGCATGTCCATGATGAATACGAGCTCAACCAATAGCATCTGCAAGATGGCACAAAGAAAGATTTGTCTCGCTCATTCCGGGTATAAACTAATACGTATGCTTCAGCTGGAACATATAAAAAAATACTTCCACCAGGGTACACCCAATGAAGTGATGGCGGTGAATGACTGTTCCCTGTCTGTCCGGGAATCAGAATTTGTGGTCATGATAGGAAGCAATGGCCCCGGCAAATCTACCTTACTGAACCTGATAGCCGGTACTTGTTTCCCTGCTCGACGAGGGTTCGATTTTTATTGGTGAAAAAAATATCACGCTGCAAAAAGATTTTACACGAAGCCAATACATTGCGCGCGTGTTCCAGGATCCCATGGCCGGAACAGCACCTGACCTCACCATCCTTGATAATTTCAGGCTCGCTGCATTGCGGACAAAATCGAAGTCCTTTAAGACCGGTGTCACCGCGGCATTCAGGCAAAGGTAAAAGAAAGATTATCTGGGCTAAATCTCGGACTGGAAGATAAGACAGGTACGATGGTCGGAAAACTCTCCGGCGGCCAAAGACAGGCATTAACACTATTAATGTCTGTAATGGATGAAGCGAAATTTCGCTGCTCGATGAACCAACTGCCGGCCTGGATCCGCGGTCATCGGAAAACATCATGCATATCGCTGATAAGGTGATACGGGAATTAAATTTATGCGCCTTGCTGGTTACACATAACATGCACTATGCGGTGAAATATGGTTCGCGCCTGCTGCTGATGCAGCAGGGGAAAATTGTACGGGACATTTCCGGCGCAGAAAAGCGTTGTCACAACCGCTAAATTACAAGAATTGCCGATATCGTTGCAATGGTATAAGCAACAACAGGGCTGCTACTGCAGGCACGTTCCCTTCATGGCATACCATGGGTGAATTTCAACGGTGAACCTGCCCGATCGCACTGCCGGATCACTTTCAGCGAGTTGCCTGGCCTCTTCCCACGAGGCAGTATCATAGATACAAATCCCGCGAATATCACCGTCTTCCATTAACGGGCCGGCAATATTCATCTTACCGGCAGCGGCCATTTTATTCAGGTGTGCCATATGACCTTCCTGAATTGTCATAACGGTGGCAGAATCCTGCGTACGGTTAGCCCCTTTTTTCAGCAGGACTAAATAGTAGGTCTTCATTTCGCCGTCTTTTGCTTCGTGCTGCTGACAGAAGACGCGGGTGGAAAACATACTCAGCATAACAAGGAATAAGATGCTTTTCATGATCGCTTAAGAGCATTTTAGGAACAAGAGATAAAGGATAAGCACGTTACAGGAAAACGCCGGTAGCTTTAAAGGCAATAGCAGGAGGTGATTGAGCGGTATCAATATAGGCATAGCCTTTTGCTATAGCCTGCCTTCCTGCAACATCTTGCGGAATGTTGAACTCCCTGTTCCAATCCACAAAAACGTTGGCCCCATTTTCATTCTTTAAGTTCAGCCAGCACCCTTCCGCCTGGCACGATTCAGTAATCACCCCTTTTACAACAGCTTCTACCCTTGCTTGACCTTCCATCTTCGCCACCATTTCAGCCACCGATAAGACCTGCATAGTGTCAAAAGCCTGACCGTAAAAAGTGGGTGGAGCGGGTGATTTTTTGCAGGAAGAGATCACACTCAATGAAATAAGCAGTAAAAGCATTGTTTTCATAAACTGATAATGTGGGGACAAAATTATATCATAATCTTCATTGTTGAACGATGATGTTCGAGTGTTCAATAGTAACCATTGAAAAGTGAGTGTTTAAATATTGAAATTTTAGCCTTCAATGCCACTGAAATTTTCCTGGGCAGATCCAAATGCATTTCGAAGATGCTCTCTCAATGCTCTATGATAATGCCGGCCTTGTTGAAGTTGAATTCATCGCCCATTATTAATTGCAGGAAGATTTATCACTCTCGAAAAAAGGGAAAAGTTTCCGGAAGCGATCAAAACCATTTCTATTTTAAAACCGCAGGGATTATCAGCAAGGCCGAATCATTGCTCATGTATTCAGGCAACTGATATTCGCCATGACTTTCGAACGCTGCCATCTTTATCTGCTGCCTTCTCAGAGAATCATATTGTTCTTGAGGGGGATACCAATGATAAACCGTCCTGTCAGAATAAAACATCGCTTCCACATTCTCAAATGATTTGCAGTTAAACACAACATAGCCGGCAGGAACAAGCCGGTCAAGTTGCCGGTAGATTTCCGTATTGTGAATCTTATTCTCCCGGTATTGCGTAGCATCGCCTACCTCAGACGTAAGAAGGTCGTTAGAAAGAACATCATCTATTTTGAAAACAAAAAAAACAGAGATGGCAAAAACAGAAAGGGCGAACGCAAGCTGCCTTGTCTTTAATTGATTATTAGGAGAAATGATATCCCTTAATTTAGAAATCATTAATCCAATCGAAAGCCAGATAATAAAATGCGACATGTAAACGTAGGAAGGCATTCTGGTCTTAACAATAAAAGAGAAGAATAAATACGGGACCAACAATGTGAAAAGAAGGGCTAAAAGCAACTGCCGGTTTTTAGAGAAGACCCATAGAAAAAGTAATGCAACGGGAACCAGGCAGGCGAAAACTTTTCCGAACTGCATGGGCAGCTGCAAAATGTAAAAGTACCAGGGGACCTGTATGCTGCTCCAACGCTTCATAAATGTGCCGCGAATTCCATTTCGCTTCATAGGCACTTTCCAATGGGAAATAATGAAAAATGTAGAATTGCCATGGAAGGAAAACAATGGCGGCCACAATTAAACTTAGCAGCATCCAGTAGAGTTCTTTCCTTCCTTCTTTAAAAATCTTCGGTACGCTAAACTTGAATTTCGATAATAAAGAAATACCCCATGCGCCATATATAATCATTCCCGGCAGCCACATGTTGAGCACAGCACATCCGGCAAAAAGCCCCGTTAACAGTGCCCAACTAAATTTACCGGTTGAATTATACTCTGCATATGCCCAAATACTGGCGCATACGTAAAATCCAAAAGCTACCCGAATCTGATCCATGTCACCCACGCCGGCAATTAGTTGCAACGGATAAAATGCCATGGCAAAAAAGAGAGCTCCGAAAAAACCAGTTGATGAATCGCGCAGCAGCTTTCCCATTCTGTAAACGAAAAAGACCTGTATCGCCCCCATGACTGCACTGGGCAGGCGAAGAGCGATCTCATTCACTCCAAATATTTTCATGCTCAGTGCCATCTGCCACAGGAATAAAGGTTGCTTGTGAACCCAGATATGATTGCAGCACCATGCACGGTAGTCGTAGGGTAAGACCGGGTTTACAAAAAGCATCGGCTTGAATGGATGGCTTATCATGTTCTTAGCCACCAGTGCGTGAAATCGCTCATCCCAATCATGAAGAAATGGATCAACAGAAATAATGAAGAGGCGAATCCCAAGAGCGCCCAGCAATAACAGGAGCATCGATACCTTTTCTTTTCCCTGTAGAAATAAAAGTATGGCGCAGGCAAATATCAATAGCGAAAGGGCGAGCAGCAGGTATTGATGAAATGAAAAGGTCAGCATGTTTTAACTAATGGTGTGGCGGTTCTCCTATTATCGGTTGAAAAGTACAAACAATTGGCTCTTCATTTTGAAAAAGAAACGCGCTAGCACGCTGCCGACCGGTTGAGGCAAACGCTGTTTTGAATGGTCATAAACTGATGAGTTGGTAAACTTACTTTGAGCTGCCTATCTGGTACTCCTGACTTGATCAGGAGAAATTTGAAGTACAAATTCCTGAACGCTCCCACTC
>JBGAWA010000145.1:0-5583 GCA_044227805.1 Chitinophagales bacterium
AGCAGCACTACTCAAGATGGACATCGGTACAAAGTATCGTCCGAGGCCCTCTTTCCGTAAGTGCAAACTTAAAGAATTCTGAAAATAAATTTGAAAATGAAGACAGTACCTTAGAACTGCTAAGGGTTTGCTCAATTTGTCAAGAAAAGAAAATGTTTCACAAACCCTAAGCAGTTCTACGTCGGGGTTAAACCCGTTGCCGCTTTGAACTGCAAAATGTGGGTTCATTGCCGCAAGGGGGTTCCGCACCGGGGTTAAACCCGTTTCCGTTTTGAACTGCATAAGGAGGGTTTAATCCGGAATGTTATCCCGGCGCACAAAAAAAGAGGCTGCCTCATGTGGCAGCCTCTTTGAATCGTTGATTAGCAGCAATTACAGCACTTCGCTGGCTGGTCTTGGAAATTGAATCCAGACATCATCACCTGCACGGTCAATGGGTAATTCTCCCAGCTTATTATACCTTCTCATATCTACCCAACGATGGCCTTCACCAAAGAGTGAATAACGGCGCTGTTTCAGGATTTCATTGGTTACTTCATCCTGAGACGTGCCACCGGCATAAGCAGAAAGTCCGGCTGCTGCACGAACCGTGTTGATCGCGTCAATCGCAGCACTGGAGTTGCCTGTTTGATTTTTAGCTTCCGCATAAATGAGCAACAACTCTTCATTCCGTATAATGCAAATAGGATCCGTATTGGATTTATAAACCCAAACATCGTAGTCACTTGTTAAATCATCGGCAAAGGCCGGTTCATCTCTTAACACCGTTTTTGATGATACTCGTATATCACCTGCTTCAGCATCTGTGATGAATGAAGGTTGCGCGCATCTTGCATTGGAACCCGGCGATGAGTTCAAAGGTGTAAAAGCATCATTTAACAGGTCTCCGCCTGATGTTGAATACACCATAAATACTCCCATGTTGAGATCACCGGCCATATCAAAAAATGATTCATTCAGCAATCCTTCAACACTTGTATAGTCGCCCTGGTATAAGGCTACTCTCGCTGCCAGCGCGCGGTTAAACTTTGCAAAAGTTGCTGGCGTATCAAAACCGGTGAATCCGCTTGTTAAAATAAACCTGAAGGCATCACCGCCATTCGTAAGATCGGAATATCCGTCATTCAGCAAATCCAGGATTCCCTGCAGTGAAGCTTCATAACTTAAAAACGGGCCAGGGTTATCAGGATCTTCCACATCGATACGGATGCCATTCTGATATTGCATATTGAGCGAATTAAGCATCTGTTGCGCTTGCATGGTTTTGGCAAAACCCAGGTAACCATTCTTCTCTTCCTGTGTCAGTGCTGCTGAAGTGTTGTCGATGGCATGCCGGAGAATCCAGCCATTCCTCACAACACGGTACTGATCTGCCCAGGGATTAGTAGTGTAAAAAGTATTGGGATCAAGTACCGACGCTTCCTTTCCCAGTAAGTCAGAAGTGAAGCGGGGATCTGAGCCAGAGTAACGATAGTAGTCGCGACCGATCACAGACACATCATCAAGGTAAGTATCGAAGCGATTGCGCATTCCGGAAAGCATACCGGTAACAAGGTTGTTGAGCTCATCAACGGTTGCGTTGGCTTCAATACCTTCCAGCGAAGGGTTATTGGGGTCAACCTGCTCATCGATTTTACAGGAACTGAAACCTGCCACTAACATGACAACGACCATGGTGTTGTACATGTGTGATTTGATATGATTGAATTTCATGTGCTGAAATTTTTTACTGATTAGAAATTAACGGTTACAGAAGCATAAAATCTCTTGGCAGAAGGGAATGGATTTACTTCCACGCCGGTTGAAATTCCATTTCTGCCAAAGTTGGATACTTCCGGATCGTAGCTCCTGTATTGGAAGAAGTTAAGAGCATTATAAGCGGAAAGCCCGACTTTCACCGACTGAATGGTATTGTTAGTCTTTGAGCTCAGCTCACCAAAAGTATAATACAATCCTACCTCCCTCAATCTTACATAACTGGCATCCTGTACAAAAACTTCAGCGGATGTGCCGAGCAGACCAAGACGGTAGGGACCGTTGGGTGTAACACCTGCAGGATCAAGATCGACATCATCAAAATCAGGACTGGTTCCAAAAATATCGGTGAGCAATGTGGTAAGGTTAATGTTGTCACCCCCTTGCTTCCAATGCAGCACAAAGGCAAGTTCCCAATTTTTCCAACGCAGGTTTTCATTAAATGAGATCTGGAAATCAGGTTCTGCATCTCCCCACACTACAAGTCCGTTATCGGAAGTGTCCTGACCGGTGGGATCACCAATTCCCACAATCTGTGTTGCACTGGCTCCTTCCTGAATATAAAAAGTACCGAGTGTGGCGCCAAAAGATCCAACGGCGTATGACGGTATGTCGAGCCGTGTGATCTCTGATTTGTTAAACCAGAAGTTGGTTTGGTTAAACCAGTTGAAATTTTCCTTCCTTACGATATCAACACCTACTCCTAATTCAAGTCCTTTGTTTCTGAGTTCAGCAGCATTGGTAACCTTTGAAGTAAATCCTGTAGAAGAAGGTACTTGTGAAATGAGCAGCAAATCTGAAACATTCTTTATATAGTAAGTTGCTTCCAGCGTAATGCGGCTGTCTAAAAATCCCATATCAGTACCGAACTCCAATTCCCGCTGGCGCTCAGGGCCTACCTCGCTGTTTCCTTGAGAAGTATTTATTAAAGAGCCTGCGGTTCCTTCAATGATGGTGCTGCCCAATGAAGTAAAGGCAGAACCGAACGGAGCGAAATTACCGGATTGACCATAGGCAACACGCAGCTTAAACTCGTTTATGCTTTCAGATCCCCAAAATGCAAACTCCGACAGATTCAATGCAGCAGATGCTTTCGGATAGTAATAAACTTTGTTTACATCTCCGTTATTGGAAGATTTGTCGCCTCGTAAACCGGCCGTTAGTATCAACTTATCGTTTAAATTAAATTCAACCTGGCCAAAACCACCCAGATCCAGTTGCTTACTTCTGAACTGAAACATATCCACAGCACCGGCCTGGCTTACATTGGTTTGGGCACCTATTAGCTGTGTCGCGGTAGCGATCATGGTGTTGCGGTCGAAACTTTCCCGTGTTAAACCTGCCTGCACGCGCAGATTAAATCCGGCAGAAGCTGGAAAGAAGGAATATACCAGGAAGGCGGACTCATTGTCATTAAAACTGGTGGTAGTTCCTTGAATGGAGGCTNNNNAATTGCAGCTCCTTAGGAAAAATAGCAGTGGTCTTGAATGTGTATGCATCAAGGCCGGCATTCAAAATTAACTTGAGAGAATGGCGTTCATTCGTAACAATTTTAGTTGTCAGGTTACCGCCACCGATAAAACGATCCACCGCTTCATTATTGGTTATCAGGTCACGTGTCTGCAAAAAGTTGGCGGCACTATAGGGATTATCTGGATAGTTACCTTCCGCATCAGGCTGCAATTGAGCCCATGCCGGTGTACCGGCAAATGAAATACCCATCGTGGTACTTGTATTATCGTTGTTAAAGTAACCACGATCAGCCGAGCTCTTAATATAATTGGTACTTACTGCAAGATCAATCCGTTCACTTACCTTATGATCAAGGTTCAGGCGGATACTTGTTTTATTGTAGCCGGTTCTCTCCACGATACCATCTTCCGCCTTATGCGAGATGCTTGCATAGAAAGATGATTTATCAGTTGCATTGGCAAATGACAACCTGGTGTCGGATAAGAAACCTACATTTCCAAACAGTTCATTCTCGTAATCATGCAAAGATCCTGTTGCTTCGGCATCGAGGAAGTTCTGCACCTCATTATCGCCAAAACTACCCGCTACTTTCTCCGCATCCCATTGCCGGGTTCCTTGCGGATTCAGCATAGTCTGAAAGCCAATCGACTGAGAGAATTCCACATTAGCATGGTCATGAATTGATGACTTACCTCGCTTGGTGGTGATGATAACCACACCGGCCGAAGCTCTTGACCCATAGATGGCAGCCGCAGACGCTCCTTTCAGAATTTCAATGGATTCAATATCTCCCGGATCAATATCGGCGATACGATTGGAAGCATTGTCCTGATCGAACTGAGCGGCATTACCACCGCCCGCTGCATTGGATACCGTATTTAAGCCGGCCGCAATCGACGAGTTGTCTACATAGATTCCGTCAACGATAAACAGTGGCTGAGCCGGAGCGTTGATGGAAGTGATACCACGCATCCGGATACCTATACCACCACCGGGCGCTCCTGAACTCTGTGTAATCTGGGCACCGGTGAATTTGCCATAAATGGCACCATCCAGTGTGGATTGTGTGGTGATACCGTTCAACTGCTTGGCATTGATAGATGCCACAGCATTCGCCGAATTGGTACGCTTCACGCTTGTTGCCAAACCTGATACAATTACCTCATCGAGCTCTGTGTTGGTTTCCTCCAGTGTTACATTCACTGTACCACCGGAACTTACTGATTTTTCCTGCGTCCTGAAACCCAGGTAAGAATAAACCAGTGTGGCGGAAGCTCCAGATACACGGATTGTATAATACCCGTTTTCATCTGTTACAGCTCCTGTATTTGTGTTTTTAACGGATACGGTAACACCAATGAGCTGTTCGCCCTTGTCGCTTGTTACGGTGCCGTTAACGTCAAACTGTGCGAATACAGCGTTACAAAACGTTGGTATCGCAATCAGTGTGACGCATAGCTTGTAAATAATTTGTTTCATGCGCGTTTGGTTTTAGTATTACAATTGTAGTGAAACTTTTTTTGATTTGTAACCTTAACAACTAAAAGATATATACATTCAATTCTTGAATGACTAATGAACAGGCGAATGGAGGTTCCTTTCGATGATCATTCCATTCTTTATTCGACAACCCGAAACAGGCAGCGTAAAAAATTTCCTGTGCAAAAACACAATTACCATCTAACTTTAGGTTCATGCTTAATCAGTCAACTAAGCCGGAAAAATTCACGATCAGGGTATACGGCATTATGATAGATGCCGTAAAAGGTGTACTGGTTGCAGACGAGATTCAAAATGGTTTGCGGCTTACAAAGTTTCCGGGTGGAGGGCTTGAACACGGAGAAGGTACAAGGGACTGCCTGGCCCGCGAATGGATGGAAGAATTGCATCAACGAATACAAGTGACGTCCCATTTATATACCACAGACTTTTATCAGCCATCAGCCTTTGATCCAAGGCAACAGGTTATCAGCATCTATTACCGGGTAGAAGGATTGGATAGCCCCTCTGTCAGCATAGGAGACAGCCCATTCGATTTTATAGAAGAGAAAGACGGTGCTCAGTGTTTCAGATGGATTGCCCCTGAAGAATTTCATCCGCAAATATTAACCTTGCCGATTGACCAGGTAACAGGTCAAATCATTTTGCCGCTTCTGAATCCGGATCTTTCAGTGGAAAAATCCGGCCTTTCTGCAACTTAAAACTGCTAAGGGTTTGATCATTTTACCATAAAATAAAATGAGCCGCAAAACTTAAATAGTCCTGCGCCGGGGTTAACTCCACTGCTTATTACCTGCAAAATGAGGGATGAATATTCAAGCCTGATAAATAGCCAGGCTTTTGCAACATCCCTTT
>JBGAWA010000015.1:0-45474 GCA_044227805.1 Chitinophagales bacterium
TTGTCGGCATCAGCGTAGAAGGTGAGTTTGACACCTTCATCGGTAGTTCCATTGCAGTTATCATCAACGGTGTTACAAATCTCTGTAGCCGAAGGTTTGATGTTAGCATTGTCATCGTTGCAGTCAGCACTGTTGGAAACATAACCTACAGGAGCTGTGCAAGCCAGCGTAGTGACGGCAGGATTGCCGTAAGTGTCATTGTCGGCATCAGCATAGAAGGTAAGTTTGACTCCTTCATCAGCAGTTCCGTTGCAGTTGTCATCCACACTGTTACAGATTTCCGTTGCCCCTGGATGAATGGCAGGATTATTATCGTTACAATCAACGCCTGCCAGATATCCATCTCCATCAGCATCCGATACAGTACAAACTTTCCCATTCAGTGTTACATTCAATAATTGAAGTATGCCGGAAGTGGAGGAGGCATTGAATCCATAGATTCTGAATTTAAGCGCGACTGAAGTTGAAAAATCTGTAAAATCCCAGGAAGCAGTTGTCATCGCTCCACAGGCAGTGTTTGCAAGTGATTGATTGGTTCCCTGATCAATCCAGCTGGCGCCGCCATTAATGCTATATGCAAAGCGTATGCTGGCCGGACCACTGGAACTTCTTCTGAGTTCAGCAACAAAGGATTCAGCAGAGATGCTATAACCTGCTGCCGGTGTCAGTGTGAATTCAATGCACGGCAAAGAAGTGTCAAAAGAAGTGGGCGTGGTGAAAAACTTCGAAGAAAAACCTGTAGCACAGGCGGCGGTACCGGCAGATGAAGCTCCGTTCACACGTGTAAGATTTGTTCCGGTAGTATGTGCCGAAACACTGTAAGGGACACCTGAAGTATTGTCCGTATAACTGTAAATCTTAACGGCCTCATCTGTAATTCCATTACAGTTATCATCAACAGCGTTGCAGGTTTCAACAGCGGAAGGTTTTATGTTTGCATTTGCATCATTACAATCGCTGCTATTGGATACATACCCGGAAGGTGCAGTACAGGCTGTTGTTGAAACAGCTATGTTGCCATAGGTGTCATTGTCAGCATCAGCATAGAAGGTGGACTTCACATTCTCATCAACCTGTGCATTACAGTTATCGTCAATAGTATTACAGATTTCGGCAGCGATAGGATTGATAGCTGCATTGGAGTCATTGCAATCGTTACTATTGGCAACAAAACCAATCGGAGCGTCACAGGCTAAAGTGGTGACCAGTACATCGCCATAGGTATCATTATCACTGTCAGCATAGAAAGTGGTTTTTACATTTTCATCAATCTGCGTATCGCAATCATCATCCACATTATTGCAAACTTCATTGGCGTTTGGAAAAATGGCTGCATTGCCATCATTGCAATCTACCAGGACATTGAAGCCGTCATTGTCTGCATCAGCTATTGCGCAAACATTTCCTACCAGATCTACATTCAGCAATTGCAATATTCCGGAAGTGGAAGATGCATTAAAACCATAGATGCGGAAGATGAGTGCCTGGTAGGTTGAGAAATCATCGAAGTCCCATTGCACGCTGGTCATTACACCACAATCCGCATTGGAAGGCAAGAGATCAGAACCCTGATCCGTCCATGTTGTTCCGCCATCCTTACTGTATGCCATCCGGAGTGCTGCAGGGCCACTGGCATTTCTCCTGAATTCCATGGAAAGGCTGGCCGCATTCACCTGGTAACCCGCATCCGGTGTGAGTGTGAATTGAACAGCCGGAAGTGTGGTACTGAATATGGTGCTGTTAGAAAAACCTTTGACTGAAATGCCTGTTGAGCAGGCACCTGAACCGGTGGCAATAGTAGCATTGTTCACCGGAATTAAATTGGATCCTGCTGACTGTGCTGAAAAGGAAGCCGGAATGCCTGAAGTGTTATTGGTGTAATGATAAACCTGTATGGGTTCGTCAGTTGCACCATTACAGTTATCATCCACATGATTGCATTTTTCTGACTGCGCAGGATTGATGGTGGCATTGCTGTCATTACAATCACTACTGTTAGATACGAAACCGGCAGGAGCTGCACAGGCAAGTGTTATTACAGCGGCATTGCCATAAGTATCTGAATCCGCATCGGCGTAATAAGTTGACTTGACATTTTCATCGGTTTGGCCATCGCAATTGTCATCTTCATTATTGCAAACTTCGGTTGCACCGGGAAAAATAAATGGGTTGGCATCGTTGCAATCAATACCGGATTCATATCCATCACCATCAGCATCCACGATGAGACAAACTTTACCCATCACATAAACATTCAGCAACTGCAGGGTGCCTGAAGTGCCGGATGCATTAAAGCCGTAAATTCTGAATTTAAGAGGCTGACTGATACTGAAATCCGGAAAATCCCAGCCTGCTGTGATTGTAGTGCCGCAGCCAAGATTGGGAGCAGCCTGGTTGGTGCCCTGGTCAATCCATGAGTTACCGCCATCTTTGCTGTAAGCAAATCTGAGTGCAGCCGGCCCCGCGCTGCTTCTCCTGATATCGGCAGAAAAGGAAGTGGCTTCTATCTTATAACCACCTATTGGTGTAATAGTGAATTCAATAGCCGGCAATGAAGTAATGTATGTAGTGGATGCCGGAAAATTTTTAGCCGTAAATCCTGTCGAGCAGGTGTTGGCCACCAGGGCTGTGTTTACACAGGTGAGGTTGGTGACAGTAGTGTGATTATCATAGGTGGAGGGAACGCCATTGTTACTGTTGATATAGTTGTAAATTTTCGTGGTTTCATCCGTAATGCCATTGCAGTTGTCATCCAAACTATTGCAAGTTTCTGTCGCACCCGGATTGATGGCTGCATTGCCATCATTGCAATCGTTACTATTTGCTACATATCCTGCAGGAGCTACACATGCTGATACAGACAAGGCGATGTTTCCAAACGTATCGTTGTCATTGTCCGCGTAAAAGGTAAGGGTGACACCTTCATCCACCTGCGTATCACAATCATCATCGGATAAGTTGCATACTTCAGTTGCTCCGGGATAGATGGCCGGATTCAGATCATTACAATCAACTGTCGAGTTAAATCCATCGCCATCATCATCGGTGATCACCTGGCACACATTGCCATAGAAATTGACATTAAGCAGTTGCAGCAGGCCGGTGGTTGAAGACGCATCAAACCCATAGATTCTGATGCGGATTAGCTGTGTAGAAGTAAAATCAGGAAAATCCCAGAAAGCCGGAGTCATCACACCACAGGAGGCATTCAGCAAAGCCTGATTAATTCCCTGGTCAATCCATGAATTGCCTCCGTCGGTGCTGTATGCAAAACGGACTTTAGAAGGTCCGCCACCATTTCTTCTTAGTTCGGCCGAGAAAGAAGTGGCCTCGATACGGTAGCCGGAGACAGGTTGGATGGTGAATTCTACTGCCGGCAGCGATGTACTGAACGTGGTAGCAGTAGTAAAGTTTTTGACTGCAAATCCGGTAGCACAACCTGATGCTGTTACTGTACCATTCACCATGGTGAGATTGGTAATTAATGCTTGTGGGTCTGCATAAATGGGGATACCGGTGATATTATCGGTAAACTGATAGATGCCGGAGGGCTCATCAATCGCAGCATCGCAATCATCATCAATGGTGTTACAAACTTCTTTCGTTGCAGGACTGATAGCGGCATTGCTATCGTTACAATCAGTGTTATTCAATACATATCCTGTTTGGAGTGTGCAGGAAGTAATTGAAATGGCTGCATTGCCATATCCATCATGATCGGCATCTTCATAGCCTGATATAATTACTCCTTCATCAATTTGTGTATTACAATTATCATCTGTCGTGTTGCAGATTTCTGCCGCAGCCGGATTAATGGCGGCATTGCCATCATTGCAATCCGTATTGTTTGCAGCATACCCTCCAGGTTGTGTACAGGCTTCAATCGTTGAAGCCGGATTTCCAAAACTGTCACCATCGGCATCCGTGTAGAAGGTAATTTTTACTCCTTCATCAATTTGTCCGTTGCAATTGTCGTCTATTGCATTGCAAATTTCAGTGGCTCCGGGATTAATGGCCGGGTTATTATCATTACAATCAACGGCATTGACATAACCGTCAAGGTCGGCATCAACAGTCAACGGACATACTTTGCCGGTGATGTTCAGGTTCAGTACCTGGAGTACGCCTGTCAGGCTGTTTGCTTTGAATCCATAGATCCTGAATTTAACAGGCAATGTGCTGCTGAAGTCATTGATATCCCAGGTAAAACTGGTGGTACCACCGCAATTGCCATTCAGCACGCTTTGATCAATACCCTGGTCAATCCAGGAGGAGCCTCCGTTAAGGCTGTAGGCAAATCGAACGAAAGCCGGGCCGCTTCCGTTTTTTCTCAGGTCAACGGAAAAATAGGATGGTTGTACCTGGTAGCCAGTTTGCGGCGTAATGGTAAATTCAACAGCCGGCAAATTTGAATTATAGGAAGAGGCATTTGTAAAATTTTGTAACAATAATCCGGTGGAGCATCCGGTAGTGATCGCTGCATTGTTTACGCCGGAAAGATTGGTGGCTGTTGCGTTTACAGAGATGGAGGAAGGCGTTCCTGTTGTGCTGTTGGTATAACTGTAGATCAGCACTTCTTCATCAGTGGAAGCGTTACAGTTGTCGTCAATAAAATTGCAGATTTCTGTTGCACCCGGTTTGATAAGTGCATTGGCATCATTGCAGTCGGAACTATTGGAAACATATCCTGATGGAAGCGTACAGGATAAGGTGGTGGAAAGCGGATTTCCATACGTGTCGTTGTCGGCATCCGCATAGAAAGTAGTCTTCGCGCCTTCATCAATCTGTGTATTGCAGTTTTCGTCCAGCCCATTGCAAATTTCAGTTGCGTTGGGATGAATGATTGCACTGGCATCATTGCAATCGGTATTGTCGGCAACAAAGCCTGTGGAAGCATTGCAGGCAAGTGTTGTGGATGATGGATTGCCATACCCATCATTGTCTGCATCAGCATAAAATATGATTGTAGCGCCCTCATCAATATCAATATTGCAGTTGTCATCAATTCCGTTACAGATTTCGGCAGCACCGGGCTGAATTGTTGCATTGTTGTCATCACAATCAACAGAAGCATTGTATCCGTCGCCGTCATCATCGGCAAGCGGACAGATATTGCCATCGAGGTTTAGATTGAGCAACTGCAGGACGCCGGCAGTGGAGGAAGCATTAAAAGCATATATCCGGAACTTTGCAGTCTTAATCGTGATAAAATCATCAAAGTCCCAGATGGTAAGATTGGTGGTTCCGCAGGCCGCATTGGCCACTGAATGATTAATCTCTTCATTGATCCAGGAATTTCCATCGTCAAGGCTATAAGCGAATCGTATCTGCGTGGGGCCACTGCTGCTCCTTCTGAGCGCTGCAGAAATTGATGTTGCGCCAAGCTGAAATCCGTTATTGGACAGGAAGCTGAATTCAATGGCGGGCAGGGTGTCACTGAATTCGGTGGCATTGGTAAAGTTTTTTGCTGAAAGGCCGGTCGGGCACTGAATGGTAGTTACAGCACCATTTACCAGCACCAGGTTAGATGCTGTTGCTTTGGCATCCACCGCTGCAGGGATACCGGCCACATTATCGGTATAATGATAAACCTGCACGGCTTCATCATAAGCGCCATTGCAATTGTCGTCTATACCATTGCATGTTTCAGGCGTGTTGGGCTGTATTCCGGCGTCAGCATCGTTACAGTCGCTGTCATTACTCACGAATCCGGCAGGTACAATACAGGCTGCCACTGCCACCGAGGGATTCCCGAATGTGTCCTGATCGTTATCAGCATAAAATGTGGTTTGGGCACCATCATCTGTCACACCATCACAATTGTCATCGATAAGATTACACGATTCCGCAGCATCGGGATGAATGGTTGCCACCATATCATTACAATCGGTGTAATCGCTGACATAGCCTGCGGGTGCAGGACAGGTAACTACAAAAATCGCGGAATTGCCATACGCATCATTATCCGCATCTAAATAGAAAGTCGCACTTGCGCCATCATCCACCTGAGTGTCGCAGTCATCATCAACAGCATTGCATTGTTCCGGCGCTCCGGGATAAACGGTGGCTGCAGCATCATTACAATCCGTGTTAGATGAAACGTAACCGGCTGGAGGAGAACAGGCCAGCGTTGTAACGGCACTGTTGCCAAAAGAATCATTGTCTGTGTCGGCGTAATAGATAATTTTTACACCTTCATCAACCTGTGCATTGCAGTTATCATCAATTACATTACATACTTCCAACGCATTGGGATGAATGGCTGCGTTTGCATCATCGCAGTCAACTATCGTATTGTAACTGTCGTTATCGGCATCGAGTATCTGGCAGATATTACCAATCAGTCGTGCATTCATCACCTGCAGAATGCCGGAAATGGCAGACGCTCCGAAGCCATAGATCCTGACTGTAACGGGCTGGCCTGTAGCAAAATCGGCAAAGTCCCAGTTCAGGTTTGTCATTGATCCGCAAAGCGCATTCTGCAAATCGTGGTCAATGCCCTCGTCTGTCCACGTACTTCCACCGTTGGTGCTGAATGCGAGCCTGACTTTCGCGGGCCCCGCACCACTCCTTCTTACATCAACAGAGAAGGTTGATCCATTCACCTGGTAACCGGGGTTTTGGGTGATGGTAAATTCCACTGCCGAAAGCGTTGAACTGTATGAGGTGGCCGTAGAAAAATTCTTGACAGAATAGCCTGTAAGGCAGGCAGATGTTCCAACCGCTACATTTACGCCGTTAACCGGTTTCAGGTTTGTTCCCGTAGAAACAAGGCTGATGGATTCCGGAATGCCTGATGTATTGCTGAGATACTCATAGATCCTGACGGGTTCATCAATGGCAGCATCACAGTTATCATCCACGCTATTGCAGGATTCCGTTGCATTCGGATGGATAGAGGTATTGGAATCATTACAATCGGCGCTATTGATTACGTACCCGGAAGGAAGCGAACATGCCAGTTTTACCGAGAGCGGATTTCCATATGTATCATTATCGGTATCGGCATAGAAAGTAGTTTGCACCCCGTCATCAATTAAAGAATTACAATCTTCATCCACACCATTACAAATTTCTTGGATGCCGGGATGTATGGCAGGACTTTGATCATCGCAATCCCCATTGTTGGCAACGGTGCCTGCTGGCGCAACGCAGGCCAATGAACTGACAGCAGGATTTCCAAAGCCATCATTATCTGCATCGGCATAAAAAGATATTTTCACCCCTTCATCAATCTGTGTATTGCAATTGTCATCAATGCCATTGCACTTTTCCGTTGCATTGGGATGAATGGAGGCATTTGCATCATTGCAATCCAGGGATGCTATATAACCGTCATGGTCCTCATCAAACATCAGGCACACAGTACCTTTGAGTGTTACATTCAACACCTGCAGCACGCCACTTGTCGCAGCGGCATTGTAGCCATACATCCTGATTATGACCGGCTGGGATGTGTTGAAATCTGCAAAATCCCAGGAGGATGCAAAGCCGGCTCCGCAGGCGCTGTTGTTGATGGTGAAATCGGTGCCCTGGTCAATCCAAGTGCTGCCGTTGTTGATGCTGTAGGCAAACCTCACTTTCGCCGGACCATTACTGTTTCTTCGCAGGTCGGCTGAAAAGGAAGCAAGCTGCAACTGGTAACCGGCTGCGGGCGTAACGGTGAACTGCACGGCGGGCAAAGTGTTGTTGAACACATTGCCGGTGGAAAAACTTTTTGAAGAAAACCCGTTTTCACAAATGGAAATAGTAGCTGCACCATTCACCCTCGTGAGATTGGTGGCCACTGCATTCACGGAAACACTTGCCGGAATTCCTGATAAGTCATTGGTATAATTAAATACTTTCATCGGCTCATCAACTGAACCGTTACAGTCGTCATCTATGCTGTTGCATGTTTCTGTGGCTGTTGGCCTGATGGCATTGCTGTCATCATTGCAATCCGTATTGTTGGTAGTATAACCGGCTGGAACAATAGAGCACGCAGCAATGGTGGCCACAGGGTTGCCGAATCCGTCACCGTCTGCATCGAGGTAATAGGTGGTTTGAACGCCTTCATCTGCCAGCGCATCACAATCATCATCATAACCATTGCACACTTCCGTGGCATTTGGAAAAACAGCAGCATCAGCATCATTGCAGTCGCCGGCATTCAAAATAAATCCGGTTGATAGAACGCATGTGTTGGTTGCTGTGGCAGGATTACCAAATCCATCGCTGTCAGCATCCTGGTAGTAAGTCTGATTAAAGCAATCTCCTTTCAGGCGGACCACCCAGCCATCTTCTCCATTATGTTTACCTGCCACTTCACCATCATACGAACTCGTATAGCCGGCCACGAAGTAATCCCCATTGGCAGATTGTGTGATACTTCTTCCATAATCATTATCGGAACCACCTAATGCCCTTTGCCAGATCAGCTTTCCCTCCAGGTCAACTTCAAAAACCCAGATGTCATACAATCCGTGGTTCCCGGTAATATTCCCACCATCAGAGCCGGTGTGGCCGGCTACGATATAACCGGTATGGTCTATATTTTCTTCAATCGAATAGGCATATTCCAGTGAGCCGCCACCGAATGCTTTTTCCCATAAAATATTTCCGGCCGTGTCCAGCTTCACGACCCATACATCCTGATCATCATGTTTGGTTTCTACATCGCCATCTTCAGAGTTTGTATATCCGGCGAAGATGAAACCTCCGTCAGTGGTTTGAATAGCCGCCCTGGCAGCATCTTCCAGGCTGCCGCCATAACAACGTGACCATTGAACATTACCCAGTGAATCAGTCTTCACAATAAACGCATCATCCTCGCCGTGATTTCCCACAGCAGTACCATCTTCCGAATCAGTGAAGCCTGAGATGATAAAACCGCCATCAGCGGTTATCTCCACCGAGCTGCCTTCCTCATGCTTTGAACCTCCTATGTTCCGTTGCCATAAAATGTTTCCGTTAAAATCTAACCTCACCAGCCAGTAATCGGCATCTTCAGTATTCTTTCCGGTTACATTTCCATCCTTTGACTTAACACCGCCAAATGCGATATATCCTCCGTCAGCAGTTTGCTGAACGCTATAGCCGAGATCAAGTAATGATCCGCCCAGCGTTTTTTGCCATTGCAGTTCCCCTTTGCTGTCAACCTTTACCACCCAGTAATCAAATCCTCCATGGTTTCCTGTCACATCCAGGAAATCGCCAAGGGAAGTGGCATGACCGGCAATAATATAACCACCATCAGCCGTCAATTCAATATGCCTGCCCCATTCCTGTCCGTTTCCGCCATAGGTCTTGAGCCATTGAATATTGCCAAATGCATCCATCTTGGCTACCATCAGGTCATCATCACCCTTATTAACCGACACATCGCCATCAATTGATTTGCTGAATCCGGTGAAGACGCAACCACCGTCAGGTGTCCGCTTCAGATCACGTATTTCATCCTGCAGATTTCCGCCAACAGGTCTCTGCCAAAGGATGGATAAGGGAGTGACTTGCGCCACTAACGGGTTATAGGAGAAAAGCGTGATCAACCCAAATACAAAAAACAGCACGCCCCTTGAAAAAGTAAACTTCAGCATGAATAATGGAATTTGATTAATGGTTAAAACTGCATGTCATCTTACTCCGGTAACGAAATGGCGATGAGCATTGCAGTTGAATCACCTTGAAAATCCTGCGCCAGATAACTTTTTGAATAAGACCGCAAATCTATACTACCCTTCATTCTTATCCAAAGTCTAATATACGTTATTATTCGTATCAGGATTTCAAAATGGAGCTGGTTTTTCCGGTGCTGGAAATAATGAATAATGAACCGCCATCACCTGGTTTTTTTCAGAGTGATTACATAAAATTGCAAGCATATGAAAACCTAAACCCTAATTTCGAAGTTAAACCTGCATTGTGCAGTTTAAAAAAGCAATGGGCTTAATCCTGTTATACCACTGCTTGGTAAAAACGAAACAGTTTTATTTTGAATAAAAATGCGCAGGCTCATAGCAGCACTTAGCCGTAGTAAAGAGGGATTTCTCAATTGAAAAGTATCGGTCAAGGTTCACTGACGGATTTTTTCACTTCCTTTTCAACGGCACGCAGTTTTTTCTCGCAGAAGGCGATAAGCTCATTGGCCTGCTTCACCTTTTCGGCCAACTCATCCACTTGTATTTCTTCGGATTCCATCTGCGCTACCAGTTTTTCGAGTACTGCATAGGCGCTGCTATAACTCAGGTTGGTTTTCATAAGGCGTTTTTTCGGTTACATGACTATGAATAATGGTTGATTTGAGGATGGTTTTTATAGATGCCTGATGATTGATTTTTTGCGGATCTGTAATAATCTTATCATCCTGCAACACGACGGCAAATCCCTTAGCGAGCAACATGGAAGGGCTTAAGCTTTTTACCAGCCTTTCCATCGCCACCAGTTCGCGTTTCCGGTTTTTGAGATATTGAGAGACAGATTCTTTTGCCGCCGATTTAAGTGTAAGAAGTTGCTGGCTGTGAATAAGCAATGATTGTTTCAATGCAGCAAAAAACCGCTCTTTGAACTGCAGCAGGTCCTGTTCAAAATTCAGGTTATGATCCACGATGGAAGCAGCCACCTTGGTGGGTGTCTTATAGGCTCTTGCCATTAAATCAACGATGCTGGTATTTCTATCATGTCCGATACCCGTAAGCAGGGGAACCGGAAATGATGCAACGGCCTTTGCCAGTTCGTAATTGTCGAATGGTTTGAAATCCGTTTCTGACCCACCTCCGCGCACGAGCACCACAGCATCAAACGGGCGGTTCGCACTGTTGATTTGCAGCAATTGGTTGCAGATAAGCTCACTGGATTGTTCCCCTTGTACCGTCACTGCATATTTACTGATCTCAAAGGCATAACCATACCGGTTCTTTGCTAACTCCTGTAGAAAATCTCTTTCTCCGTCAGAATCTTTTGCTGCGATAAGTGCAATGCGCTGAATCACGGTGGGTAAAGGCAACGTGTTGTTTTTCGTCACGTATTGTCCGTCCACCAATTGAACAATTGCAGGGTTTTCCGTTACGAGCCGCTGCAGGACAGCTTCGCGGTCGATGGCCAGTTTGCCCAGCGCAAACGCGACGTCAATTTCCAACACCTCCAGCGTGAGTCCGTAACGTTTATGAAACCGCACGCGAACAAGACAACTGACCTGCAGGCCATTGGAGAATAGCTGCTTTGTCTGCCTTTCAAACTTTTCGATCTGATGGTAAGTGCCGCCCCAGAATACTCCTTTTATCTCTGTAGTGATCGAACTCCCTTCTTTTTCAATGAATTTTAGAAAGCACCATCTTTTGTCAGGGTACTTTTTTACATCGGTAATTTCTGCATTCACCCAAAAGGCAGCGCCTTCGAAACGGTCTTCCAGTGTTTCCTGAATCTCATTCACCAGTTCTGAAAGTCGCATCAGTATAGGCATGATTCAAAAGTAATTATTTTCAGTCCGGTACTGAAGTGGAAACATAACCCGGCTTACGCATCTTCCACTGTACTTGAAATTAATTACCGCGCTGTAAGTTCAATGGCGGAAGCAGTGGAGAATTGCGCCGGCCATAAAGTTTGATTGTTCGTTTTCCAAATCACAACACATCGATTATTTATGGAGACAGCATCCGAAAAAGACTGTCTTTTTGCCATAAGTTGCCATGGAGTAAAGGAAGAAACTAAAAAAACAGGACTCTCAAAAATAGAGTCATGCAGTATCAGGAGGGGATCAATTGATGAAGTCATCCTAAGTTGTCTGATACGGTGGTTACAGCTGACGAAAAAAGTCACCGAAAAATTAGTTGGTTAGCTATATTTGGTTACCTTTCTCATCTCATTCCCTAACCCCACAAATCCATTTACACATGAGAAAAATTTTCCTCTCCATGGCCATCATGTCTGTTATGGCCAGCGGCTCGTTCGCACAACTCCGCAATTGCGGAACCATGGACCATCTCCATTGGCTGCAGCAGCAGTATCCTAATCTTTCACTGCGTCTTCAGGAGATCGAGAATGCCACGCAGGCCTACATCGCTTCCAATGGCGGTGAAACGCGCACGGTAGTGACGATACCGGTGGTGGTGCATGTCTTGTACAATACCACCGCTCAGAATATTTCTGACGCACAGGTGCAGGCACAGATCAATCAGCTGAATGCCGATTATGCACGACTTAATACGGATGCCGGTAACACACCATCTGTATGGCAATCGACAGCTGCCAATTGCGAAGTGCAGTTCTGCCTTGCCCAACGCGACCCCAATGGCGCTGCAACCAACGGCATCATCCGTAAATCCACTACGGTCACTTCATTTTCTTCCAATGATAACGCCAAGCACAACAGTACTGGTGGCGATGATGCCTGGCCTGCCGGATCTTACCTGAATCTATGGTCAGTCAACCTCGGTGGTGGATTATTGGGCTACGCACAGTTTCCCGGTGGCGCGGCAGCTACTGACGGTGTAGTGGTATTGTATTCATCTGTCGGAAGCCTGGCACAACCTGGTACCGCGGCTCCCTATAATTATGGAAGAACGTTGACCCATGAAGTAGGCCACTGGCTGAATCTTTATCACATCTGGGGCGATGATGGCACAGCCTGTACCGGTACTGATAATGTATCTGACACTCCCAATCAGGCGGATGAAAATTACGGATGCCCTGTTTTCCCAACGGTTTCCTGCAGCAATGGCCCGAATGGCGATATGTTTATGAATTATATGGATTATACAGATGACGGATGCATGAATATGTTTACGGCCGGCCAAAAGGCAAGGATGCAGGCCTTGTTTGCCACAGGAGGTGCACGTGTGTCACTCACCACCTCGCTTGGCTGTACACCGCCCAGCACCTCCTGCGGAACACCCTCAGGACTAACGGCTTCTGCCATTACAAGTTCATCAGCTACAATCGGATGGACCGCCGTGAGTGGTGCAACGAGTTACAATGTTCAGTATAAGTTATCCAGCAGTTCAACCTGGACCACCACTACTGCCACCACGAATTCCAAAGCATTGACGGGCCTTACCGCCAGCACAGCCTATAATTACCAGGTGCAGGCAGTTTGCTCAAGCGGAAGTTCGGCCTATTCATCCGCGTCAACATTTACTACCTTATCTTCCGGTGGCACCACCTATTGTGCTTCCAACGGTATCAGCCAGACCTATGAATATATTGACCTGGTTACATTCGGTAGTATTTCCAGAACATCGGGCGCTGATGCAGGAGGCTATTACAATGGTAGCGCATCTGTTGCCATTGTAAACAAAGGTTCAGCATACACGATTACCACCAGTGCCGGTTTCTCCGGAAGCACCTATGCAGAACAGTGGGCTGTTTTCTGCGACTGGAATGCTGATGGTGATTTTGCTGATGCCGGCGAAACAGCCGCATCCTTCTCTTCTTCCACTGCCGGAAATAATACAGCTACTATTACCATTCCGGCCACTGCCTCCACCGCTACCACGCGTATGAGGGTAAGCATGAAGTATGGAGCAGCTCCTACCTCCTGCGAGTCATTTGCTGAAGGAGAAGTGGAAGATTACTCGCTGAATATTCAGGCCGGAACCGGTGGTGGATGTGTGGAAACCTATGAATCCAATAATACCAGTGCAACGGCAAAACCTGTCACGGTGGGTGTTGACATTTCTTCACAGATCAGCACTGCCTCCGACCTCGACTGGTATTCATTTGCCAATACCACCACCAATAAAAACATCAAGATTACACTCACAACACTGCCTGCTGACTACGACATTAAGTTGTACAATCCCAGCGGAACCAATGTGAAAACTTCGCAAAATGGCGGTACCACCAGCGAGACAATAATCTACAACACGTCAACGGTTGGCACCTACAAGATTCAGGTGTATGGCTACAGTGGCGCTTACAGCAACACTGCCTGTTACACTATGAAAATTCTGACCAGCAGCTCAGCTTTCCGTTTCGAAGAAGGCGCACAGGAATCGTTAACCGTTACAACGGATTTACAGGTATATCCCAATCCTGTTGCCGATAACATGACGCTTCAGTTTGCCAGTGATGGCAAGGGAGATGCACAGATAAATGTATATAACCTGCTGGGACAAAGATTGTATTCCGCTTCCTTGCTTGCTTTGGAAGGTGACAACCTGTTTAACCTGGATGCACATGCATTCACCAATGGGACATTTATCGCCGAAGTAATACTCAATGGCTCCGCCTTACGGAAGCAATTTGTGATTGCACATTGATGGTCAATTGAGGCTTGCCTGAGAAGCCGCTTCCGGCGAAGCGGCTTCTTTTTTTCAAACCCCACAGCATTTTTCAATTGAAAAATCCTGATCAGATTCGGCTGTGCATGCGAAGAAGCGGTCTCTTTGTTTTTGTATAGTTGAAATATTTCGCACATGCTCAGTAGCTGTGCGTCGGTGGAAGCCTTTTTTTGAAAGGTGAAATGCGGGTTTAACCGCCTTCCATTACTTTTGATGCATGCAGATAGAAGAACTCTACCGCCATTTCCTGCTTTCAACCGGTGTATCCACCGATACCAGGAAAATTGAAAAGGGGAAGATTTTTTTTGCGCTGAAGGGAGAGCATTTCAACGGAAACCTTTTTGCCGAAGAAGCACTGCGCAATGGTGCCATACTCGTAATTGCAGATGAACAGCATTTTGCGAAGCAGGAACGGATAGTATTGGTAGAGCATGCTTTAACAACATTGCAGCAACTCGCCCATCACCACCGGCGGATGCTGGGTTTGAAGGTAGTGGCGATCGGCGGCAGTAACGGAAAAACGACGACTAAAGAATTAACCGCGCTTGTGCTGCAAAACAGGTACAGCGTTTTTGCCACAAAGGGAAATTTTAACAACCACATCGGTGTGCCGCTCACTTTACTTTCCATCCCCGAAGGAACGGAAATAGCTGTGGTGGAAATGGGCGCCAATCATCTTGGCGAGACAAAGCTGCTCTGTGAAACCAGCGCTCCCGACTTCGGTCTTATTACCAACAATGGCAAAGATCACCTGGAAGGATACGGAAGTATAGAAGGCGTGAGAAGGGGCAACGGTGAACTGTATGAATATCTGCGGCAACATGAGGGGACGGCTTTTGTTTGTGCTGATCAATCTGACCTGATGGAAATGAGTAAGGACTTGCAACGGGTAACCTATGGAGCGAAGGAGGATGCCACCTGTCCGGGCAAATTAGCAGCGGTATTTCCTTTCCTGAAATTAATGATCGGGCAGGAGCAGTTTGAACTGGAAACGCAACTCATCGGCAGTTATAATTTTGACAACATCATGGCGGCTGTGGCGGTGGGACTATTCTTTGGCATCGCCCGGGAAGAAATTCAAAAGTCCATTGCCTCGTATGTTCCCTCCAACAACAGATCGCAGCTGCTGCAGAAAGATGAAAACATCTTTATACTGGATGCATACAACGCAAATCCGTCAAGTATGGAGGCCGCACTGTTGAATTTTACGCAGATGCCGGCAGAGAAAAAAATCCTGATACTCGGCGACATGCTGGAACTGGGAACATTGAGCAGGCAGGAGCATCGCGAAATGATAGATCGTATTGAAACCGGGAAGTTTATGAAAGTAATACTGGTGGGAAAGGAATTTGGCAGTGCGCTGAACCTTACTGAAACCCAAATACTGCATTTCGATTCGGTATTGGATTTAAAAAAATGGTTTGCCGGTCAGCATTATTCCGGCTGTCACATTCTTTTAAAAGGGTCACGCTTGATAGGACTGGAAAAGCTGGTGTTATGAAACCGGTCATTCACCGGATTCAGTTGTTGGCTTCATCCTGAAAATATTAAACTCAACTCACGCTATGGCAACTGTTTTCACCGGCACAGGAAGTTACATTCCGCAGCAGATTGTTACGAATGCTGATTTTGGTGCGCATACCTTTTATGATGAAAATCAAATAGTACTCCCACAACCGGGCAGTGTGATAGTCCGCAAATTCAAAGATATTACCGGCATCGAAGAACGGCGCTACGTATCAGATGATTTGCTCGCTTCTGATATCGGAGCTGTCGCGGCCCGGCTGGCACTGGACGATGCGAAGCTTTCCGGTGAGGAATTAGACCAGCTGATTGCGGCGCACAACTTCGGTGATGTGCGTTCCGGAACAATTCAAACGGATATTTTGCCCGGCCTTTCTGCCCGCATCAAGCATCTGCTGCGCATTCAAAATCCGGATTGCGTGGCGTATGATATTTTGTTCGGTTGCCCGGGATGGTTGCAGGGCGTCATACAGGCGCACATCGCCATTCAGGCCGGTGCAGCAAAACGTTGCCTGGTGATAGGAACGGAAACACTTTCCCGCGTGCTGGATCAAAACGACCGTGACTCCATGATTTTTGCGGATGGCGCCGGTGCGTCTGTGATCGAGTCGAAAGAAGATAACGGAGGTAGCGGTATCTTGTCTTATGCCGTGCAAAGCCATACCACCGATGAAGCCTATTATCTTTTTCTCGGCAAATCAAACCTGCCCGGTGCCGACCCGGGTGTAAGGTATATTAAAATGAAAGGACGTAAAATCTACGAATATGCTTTATCCAATGTTCCGCTGGCGATGAAGCAATGCCTCGACAAAGCGAACATCCATGTTTCCCAGTTAAAAAAAGTACTGATCCACCAGGCTAATGAGAAGATGGATCATGCGATTATCGAACGGCTGTTTTCATTGTACGGAATTAATCAGTTGCCGGAACAGATCATGCCGATGAGCATACACCGGCTCGGCAACAGCTCAGTGGCCACAGTGATCACATTGTTTGATATGATACGCAAAGGAACGTTGAAAGAACATCAGCTGCATGCCGGAGATTTGGTGCTGATGGCATCCGTTGGAGCAGGGATGCATATTAATGCGATGCTGTACAGGATATAAACCAGTGACTGATTATTGTTATTCCAGGCGGTTGTATTTTTTCATTACATCTTTCAGCCGCTCATGCGGAATGGCCCATACCTTATTGCCATTGATCCCATCCATATCTTCCGCCGCCACCAATGCATTGATGATGGCCTCTTCCGTGGCCTCCACGGTGGCTTTGTAAACAGGATTGAGCATCCACTTCGGTATCACATTCCAGCTTTCTTTCGAAAAGGTGGTGTTGTAGGATGGTGAGGCTGTGGAGAAAGCCAGGAAAATTTCACCGGAGCCGTCATGAGAATACGTACCCGTTCGGGCTATGCCATGCGTAACTCTCTTTGCTACCAATTTCAATTGACCGGGCAATAGTGGGGCGTTGGTTCCGACAATTACTATGATGGAACCATCCTTTCTTCCCGTCTCATCATAAACAGGAAGATGGCCGCTGATCTCTTTGCCTACGGGAACGCCTGCAACGGTGAGTTCTTCTCTTGCTCCAAAGTTGGCCTGCACGAAAACACCGAGTATATAGCTGGCGGAATCAATGGTGAAAACCCTGGAAGCCGTTCCGCTGCCTCCTTTAAATTCATAACAAACCATACCTGTTCCGCCTCCCACATTGCCTTCTTGCACGTTTCCGCCTTTGGCACTGTCCAGCGCCTCCCACACATGTGTTGCTTTTACATGAAAGCCATTGATATCGTTCAGGCCGCCGTCCCATGTTTCAGCAGCAACCGGCAATCCAAACGAATAATCAACGAACTCACCTTTTGAAAAATGCTTCACGCTCCACGCGCCAATGGCATCCTTTACGGTGCCAACGCTGTTGGTGTTGGTAATGCCGACTGGTCCATAACCCATTCCATAATCTTCGATGTAAGGAATGCCGGTCATTTCTCCGTCACCATTCAATGAAAACCATGCTGCAGGATAGGCATCGTTGGATTTTCCTTTGGGAAGGATGACGGAAACGCCGGTTCTCACCGGTCCCTTGCCTTCCACTAATTTACCAGAGCCTGCAACCAGTGTTTTATAGCCCACCAATACGCCGGGCACATCAGTGATGGCGTTAAATTTTCCGGGTGTGCCATCAAAAGGGATTCCCAGGTCCCTTGCACGCGGAGGTTGCTGTGCCATAGCTGCCAGGAAGAGCAAATTCATCACAATCATCAATGGAAAAATTTTCATGGCAATAGTGATTTGAAAAATCGGCAGTTGAATGATCGTAATCGAGCGCTGCCCGCAGTTAATTAAATCTTAAAAAAGGCAACGAGTTAGCGCGGCAGGTTTGTTACAATGAAAATTCCGGTGGTAATTGCAGACAGGCTAACTCACCATATTACCTTCTTTCAGTTTCTCCGCATTCTCCGCCAGCTGTAAGGCGTCAATCATCTCCTGGATGTTGCCATTCATGAAATCAGGCAAGGTATAAACGGTCATGCCAATGCGATGGTCGGTCACGCGTGCCTGCGGATAGTTGTAGGTACGGACCTTGGCGGATCGGTCTCCGGTAGAAACCATCGTCTTTCTTCTGCCCGCGATCTCTGCATTGTGTTTGCGCAATGCTTCATCATATAAACGCGTACGCAACATTGTCATCGCCTTCTCGCGGTTACCCAATTGTGATCTTTCCGTCTGGCACATCACCACCACGCCCGTAGGAATATGGGTGAGTATTACTTTCGTTTCCACCTTATTTACGTTTTGTCCGCCTGCACCACCACTGCGCGCCGTTTCCATCTTCACATCTGCATCGCGCACTTCCACATCAACCTCATCCGCTTCGGGCAATACGGCAACAGAGGCTGCCGAAGTGTGCACCCTGCCCTGTGCCTCCGTTTCCGGCACACGCTGAACACGGTGTACGCCGGATTCAAATTTCAAAGTGCCATATACATTATCGCCGGTCACTTCAAGAATCACTTCTTTATAGCCGCCTTTGGTGCCTTCACTTTCCGAGATGACTGCCACCTTCCATCGCTTTGCTTCGCAATAGCGTACATACATTCTGTACAGGTCGCCGGCGAACAGGCTCGCTTCATCTCCGCCGGTACCGGCGCGTATTTCCAGCACGGCATTGCGTTCGTCCTGCGGATCTTTAGGTATCAGCAACTGCCGGATGGTATCCTCCAGCCGGAGTTTATCTTCTTCCAGCTGTTCCAGTTCTGATTTCGCCAGCTCGCGGAAATCGGCGTCTTTCTCCGTGTTCAGCAAATGCCTGCTGTTATCAATATTGCTCAGCAGCAATTTGTATTGCTCATAAGCCTCCACCACTTTTTCCAATTCCTTGTAGTCACGGTTGAGTTGCGCATATCTCCGCTGGTTATTCACTACCATCGGATCATTCAACTCCTCCTGTATGTTCAGCCACCGGTCTTTAATGGCTTGTAGTTTATCAATCATTTGCTTTTTGCAACTTCAGTAAGTGAGAGGAAATAATTCGTCGTCAAAGTTAGCCAAACAGTCATTTATTTGTTGACCTGCTTTATTTTTAACCGATAGATCAAACCTTCGTGTCGCAGCAAAGTAACCCACAAAAAATATCCTTTTCCGGATTTGACCATATCGCTGAAGAATATGACAGCGATTTTTCCTGTTCACCGGTCGGACAGCTGCAACGTCAGCGTGTGCATCATTTTCTTGGGCAAGAACTGGGCAGAACCAGCCTTCGCGTGTTGGAGATAAACTGTGGCACCGGAGAGGATGCTATCTGGTTGGCGGAAAGAGGCCATCACGTAATCGCAACGGATGCATCCGCTGAGATGATAAATATTACAATGCAAAAAATAAAAGGCCGGTACTTTGAAGGCGTTGTTCAGGCAAGACAAATTTCCTTTAACGAATTGAATGACGTTTTTATGCCGCAGTCTTTTGATCTGGTCTTTTCCGATTTCGGTGGGCTTAATTGTATTCCGGAAAATGCGATGAGGACCCTCTTACAGGATATTTATGCTTTATTGAAACCTGGCGGAAAATTTATCGCTGTCATCATGGGCCGAAAATGCTTATGGGAACAGGGTTATTATTTGTTGAAAGGAAATGGGAAGGAAGCGTTTCGCAGAAGCAGCAAGCAAGCAGTGGCTGTTTCACTTGGAAGCAATCCGCAGCCAACCTGGTATTTCGCGCCCTCAGAAATTATTAACCTGTCTGCAGAATATTTTTATTGCAGGAACCTGAAACCGGTAGGTATTGCTGTCCCGCCATCCTACCTCAATCCGTTTTTTGCCAAAAAGAAATGGTTGCTGTCAACATTGAATACACTGGAGGCTGTCTTTTCATTTTCGGTTTGCAGTAACTATGCGGATCACTTCTACATCTCGCTCCAAAAGAAAAATTAGCTTTACCTGCAACCGGTTAACCATATCTCACGATTGAACATCCTTCTCACCCACGGCTATTTCATCGAAGAAGATCCCAAAGAACAGGAGATCATGAAACCATATGTTCCGCTGGGAATCCTTTGTATTTCGGCTTATCTTGAAGAACATGGTTTCGACAATGTTGTTTTTGATTCTACCTTTTCCACGTTCGAAAAATTAAAGCAGCATCTACTTTCCGATCCGCCGGATGTTATTGGCATTTATACTAACCTGATGACGAAGCTGAATGTGCTGCGTATCATTCGTTTTATGAAGCAGCACGAAAAGTTGTTGCAGGCAAAAATAATTCTCGGTGGACCGGAAGTGCGGCACCATGTTCCTCATTTTCTAAACGCAGGTGCAACCGTGCTGGTTTTGGGGGAAGGTGAACAAACCATGCTTGACCTTGTCCGTTATTACCATGGAGCTGCGGGAATGAAACTCGAAGAAATCCAGGGCATTGCCTTCCAACAGCAAGGTGGTGACATCATCAGGTCTGTACCACGCACGAACATACGCCATTTAGAAGGGCTGCCTTTCCCCAATCGTAAGAAGGTAAACCTGCAATTGTACTTCGATGCATGGAAAAACAAACACGGCGAAAGTGCTGTTTCAGTCAGCACGATGCGTGGCTGCCCTTATACCTGCAAATGGTGCAGCCGCGCGGTGTACGGACAATCGTATCGGCGAAGGACGGCCGCGCAGGTGGTGGCGGAGCTGGCGTTTATTCAGGGAAATTATGACGTTGACACCATTTGGTTTGTGGATGATGTGTTTACCATCAGCCACCAATGGCTTCGTGAATTTACCACTGAACTCCGACAGCAGCGTATAGCGATTCGTTACGAATGTATTTCGCGTAGCGACAGGATGAATGAAGAAGTGATACGGTTGTTGAAAGAAAGCGGATGCTTCCGCATCTGGATCGGCGCGGAGAGCGGTTCACAAAAGGTGATTGATGCCATGGACAGAAGGGTAGAAGTGAAGCAGGTTCAGGAAATGATACAGTTGTCGAAAAAGTATGGACTGCAGGCCGGTACTTTTATTATGGTGGGTTATCCGGGCGAAACTGACGATGATGTTCAGCTTACGCTCGAGCATTTGAAGAAGGCCGATCCTGATCACTACACGATTACGGTGGCGTATCCGATTAAAGGCACTCCTTTGTATGAAGAAGTGCAGTCGAGTTTCATAGAACATCTCCCATGGGAATCATCCACCGACAGACAGCTTGATTTCAGACGCACCTATTCCAGGAAATATTATGATTACGCTGTGCGCTGGATTTATAATGAGATGGCATTGCACCGCTTACAACACAGTAATCCATCCAGTCTTGCCAAAGCAGTTGTTTATAAACTGAAATCACTGGCAACACGCAGGTTGATGAGATGGGAGATGAGAAAAGTATAAACCTTGTTATACATCGGAAAAGACCCGGGCTCAATATGGATCTACATCGGTCACCACATACACCGACCGGTACTTGCTCACTTCTTCCAACCGGCGCAATTCCTCGCTGATCCGTTTTTTTGTATGCTGAATCAATGTGCCCGACCGTTCCAGCTTAATCAGTATCCGCACAAGGTATTGATTCTTGATTCTTGCAACCGGTGGTTCCGCAGGCCCAAGTAATTTTTTCTGCAGCTCTTTGTGAAGGGCGCCGGCAACCACCTGGGCGGCTTCCCATACAATCTTTTTATCCTTATGCCTGAAGGTAAGCTGTATGAGCCGGGTGAAGGGCGGATATTGAAATTTTTGCCGGTGCCTGATTTCTTCTGTGTAGAATCCACGGTAATCATGGTTGATGATGAATGGCAGCAAGGCATTGTTGATGTTACCGGTTTGAATGATCACGCGTCCGCGTTTGTTTTTTCTGCCGGGCCTTCCGCTTACCTGCGACATCACCTGGAAGCCGCGCTCCGCCGACCTGAAATCGGCATAGCTGATCAGCTGATCTGCATTCAGAATGCCAACCAATGAAACATTTTCAAAATCCAAACCTTTCGTCACCATCTGTGTTCCAACAAGCACCTGCGTCTTGTTGCGTTCAAATTCACCAATGATTTTCTGATAACCATTCTTGCCTTTCACTGCGTCATAATCCAGCCGTGCAATGGCAACACCGGGAAGCAGCAGTTTGAGGTCGTCTTCTATTTTTTCCGTTCCGAAGCCTGTAATTTTTAACTGGCTGCTGCCGCAAGCCGGGCATTGAGCATATGAATTTTTGCGGTGCCCGCAATAATGACACTTTAGCTCATGCTGAAATTTATGATAGGTGAGGTGTACATCGCAGTTCGGGCACATGGCGGTCCAGCCGCAGGTGTCACATTCCATATAAGGTGCATAGCCACGCCTGTTCTGAAAAAGTATCGCCTGTTCTTTTTTTTCAACGGTGGCTTTCAGTTCATTGAGCAGCGATGCGGTAAAGTGTGCATACAATTGCTTTTTCTTCCTGGCGTCCTTCACATCAGCCAATACAATTTCAGGCATCTCAAGGCCTGCATAGCGTTCGTTCAATTCCACCAGCCCGAATTTTCCGGACGTAGCATGATAGTAGGTTTCCAGTGAGGGTGTCGCGCTGCCCAGGAATGTTTTTGCTTGATGCAGATTCGACAATAGGATTGCCGCATCACGCCCGTTATAACGCGGCGCCGGATCATTTTGCTTGTACGATGAATCGTGTTCCTCATCCACAATCACCAGCCCCAGGTTTACAAAGGGAAGGAACAATGCGGACCGCGCGCCAAGCACAACCTGGTAATCGCCGTTTAGCAGTTTATTCCATATCTCCACGCGTTCCTGTTGGCTGAAACGCGAGTGATAAATGCCAATCTTTTTTCCAAACTGACCGCGAAGGCGTTGAATCATCTGCGTGGTCAGGGCAATCTCAGGCAGTAGGTACAATACCTGCCTTCCTGCCGCAAGCGCCTCCTCCATCAGCCGGATGTAGATATTGGTTTTACCGCTTCCGGTTACTCCATGCAGCAGCGTAACATTTTTTTCGACGGATTGCAGCTTGCAGTTTTGCCATGCTGCCTGTTGCGCAGCAGTAAGTTCAAAACTGAAGGGTGCAGCTTCCATATCGTTGATCCGTCCCGTTTCTTTCTGTTGCTGAAGCAAGATATTTTTCTTCAGCAAAGCCTGCAGGGCAGCATTGTCGGATTTTGCTTTTTCCAGCAACTCGCTTTTCAGGATTTCCTGGTAGCGGGTCCCTTGCAGGTTACTGAGGTGTGTGTACGCCATCAGCAAGGCAAGTTGCTTGGGAGCTCTTTTTTCCAGGTCGTCAAAAATGGGCCGCAGCTGATTATCCTTTTCATAAAATGGATTGATGCGGATGAATGTTTCCATTTTTGGTTTGTAACGCTCCAGCAACTGTTCCTTCACCTTCACCACATTTTTTTGAAGCAGTGATTGCACGACTCCATACACTGATTTCTGCTGCAGGATTTTGCCGATGGCCGCAATGGTCAGTTCTTTTTGTATGTGCAAAGCCTCCGCCACCAGGTATTCTTTGTCGGAGAGGAGTGAGTAGTTGCCATCGAATGCAGGATGCAGCTGGAGGCTACTTTCACTTTCCATTTTGAACCCGCCAGGCAACGCGGCATTCATCACATCACCTTCCGCACACAAATAGTAGCCTGCCATCCATTCCCAGAACTTCAATTGCGTGGCGGTAACAATTGCTGCTTCATCTAAAACAGAGAGAATAGGTTTGATGGTGTATTCACCTGGCTTCTCCTGGTGGATCCGCTTCACAATAGCCGCATAAATTTTCCTTTGTCCGAATTGTATCTCTACCCGTTTCCCAACGGAAACAGAAGAGAAAAGCTCTTTGGGAATGCCATAGGTATAGTTGATGTGCAGCGATAAGGGAAGGATCACTTCAGCATAAGCAACGATGTCGTTTGAATATTCCCGGTGCATAAAACAAGCAGTCCCTGCTGTGAAAAATAGTTGATGTCGTTTACCCAATAGGGTCAATCCAGGATCGGCGCCTTGCTAAAGGGCTTCGAGGGATCAAATATTTTCCGGTAGGTGCGGTAGCGCTTTGTTACGGTGGTTCCCAGGTTTTCCACCATGCGCACCATCTTTGGATTAAAATCACCAATCCAGTTCATCTCCAGCGTCTTGTATTTTTTTAAAGGTTGAATGACCTTGCCGGTGGCCACAATCAATGCACCGTCAATCCCTTTGCCTTGAAAATCGGGCACTACGCCAAACAAAATTCCCGATATTTTATCAATGGCGCCCCGCCAGCGATGCCACGCAAATTTCAACTTGCCATACCAGTCAAGTCGCCCGTTCAGAAAACGGATCACCTGGTTTATTTCCGGGAGCATCACAAAAAATGCGATCGGTCTGTCTTTGTAGTATCCAAACCATATCAGCCTTTCGTCCATAATAGGCAGCATCTTTTTGATCATGCCCAGGGTTTGTTCATTTGATACAGGGCTGAAGTGCCCCATCTTAACCCAGGCTTCATTGTAAACCTGTGTCAGGTCCGCTGCATATTTATGAAGTTCCTTTTTGCGGATATGTTCAAACCTGAAGGCCGGGCTTTTGAATATCCGTTCCGCTTTGGCTCTGAAAAGCTCCGGCACTTCATCTTCCAGATTGTATTTAAATACGAGCTGATCGAAGTAAGTCTGAAAACCATAGTTTTCAAACAACTGCATGTAGTAGGGAGGATTGTAGTTCATCTGATAAGAGGGCGGCGCGAACCCGGCTACCATCAGCCCCCACCACGATGAACGGTCACCAAAATTGATCGGTCCGTCCATGGCCTCCATGCCCCGGCCCGACAGCCATTCTTTTGCTGCATCAAAGAGGATATTGGCGGCGCGCTGATCGTTGATGCATTCAAAAAAACCGATGCCACCGGTCACATATTCAGATACCCTGGCCGTTTTTTCATTCACAAAAGCCGCTATCCTGCCAATCAGCGTACCGGCTTCATTTGCTAATATCCAGCGTATGGCTGCACCCGTTTTCAGCAGTTTGTTTTTGGAAGGATCGAAGACCGCTTTAATATCATGGTCGAGTGGACGCACCCAGTTTGCATCATTTTTATAAAGCGAAACGGGCACCTCCAAGAATCTTTTTTCAGTAACATGATCAACAACAGCAATCAGTTGCATTGTGAGTTATCGGTTGAAGTAGGGGAGAAAAACAAATGCAGCGATCAATGCGGCGGCAGTGCCGGCCAGGAAGACCGCGCCGGCAGCAATATCTTTAACCCGGCCGGCCAACTCATGATAGCCGGGTGAAACAAAATCAACGAGCTTTTCAATAGCGGTATTAAGGCATTCCGTAATCAGCAACAAAGCCGCAGCCACTATCAGTAAGATCCAGTCCGTCCTGTTCAACTGCAGGTAAATGCCCAGTAAAACAGCTGCAACTACCAGGGTGCTTTGTATTCTTATGCTGACTTCTGTTTTATAAGGAATAACCATTCCGTTAAATGCGGTGCGTATCTTACTGAAGAGATTCCTGCTCTTGAAAGCCTGTTCCATTTTTTTTAACAAAGAAAGCAGATTTACAAGTTGGATGTGCATCCCGGTAAAAAAATCAAGCCGGCCTGAAGAAGCGCCAGTAATTTTATGCTTCGTGCATGGAGTGTCTCTGTTACCGAAGTTTTTGTGCCGCACGCAGCCATTCGATCACCGGTTTTGTTGCTCCGGATTTCAGGTATTGCTCCTCATTGAGTCTATTCACTGATTGCTGCAGGCATCTTCCGGTATCAATAATTTACAAAAATTTTCGAGGAGAAAATCCTGTAACAAATGTTTTAGGAAAAAGTCATTGGCAGTTAATACCCTTTCGTCGAACTTTCTGTACAGAATAATTCTTTTCTTGTATTTTCAACATCGACCATCACTTTTACTATGAAAAATTTATGTATACTCCTTTTGCTGGTGTCTTCTTTTTCTTTTGCGCAAAAGAAGAAATCGGTGTCGTCGCAGCCAGTGCCGCCATTCACACCTGCTGAAGTCAGGATGCAATCTATGAGCAGGAGAACACTGCTCGAAGAAAACTCTTTGGTTTCACAGGTGGAGTTTCGGAATGTAGGTCCCACCATCATGAGTGGTCGTGTAACAGACGTGGATGCCAATCCTGATGATCCATCCGTGTTCTATGTGGCCTATGCTTCAGGAGGATTATGGCGTACGGACAATAATGGAATGTCATTTACACCCGTCTTCGACCAGGAGTCTGTGATGACCGTTGGTGACATTGCGGTAGACTGGAAGCACCAGGTGATTTGGGTGGGAACCGGTGAAAATAATTCAAGCCGTTCGTCTTATGCAGGTAACGGAGTTTATAAGAGCAGTGATGGAGGCAAATCGTGGCGCCATGTCGGCCTGCCGGAGAGCCATCACATCGGCCGCATTATCCTCGACCCTGACGATGCAGGAATTGCTTATGTAGCCGTGCTTGGTCATTTGTATTCCGATAACAAGGAACGCGGAATTTATAAAACAACGGATGGTGGCGCAACGTGGAAACAAACACTGTTCATCAATGATCACACCGGTTGTATTGATATCATTGCTGATCCATCCGATAAAAACATATTGTACGCTTCAGCATGGGACCGTAACCGCCGTGCCTGGAACTTCCAGGAGAGTGGTCCTTCCTCGGGTATTTACAAAAGTCCCGATGCCGGTACAACATGGCAGTTGATTACAGATGGCGGCAACATTTTTCCAAAAGGAGATGGCGTTGGAAGAATTGGACTGGCAGCCGGTATTAAAAATGGCCACACCGTTCTTTATGCTTTTCTGGATAATCAGTTCCGCCGCGAAAAGAAAAAGGAAGAGGACACCACCGTGCTTACGAAAGACATGCTTCGTTCCATGAATGTTTCCGCTTTTCAGCAACTGC
The DNA here is from genome assembly GCA_044227805.1 of Chitinophagales bacterium. Classification (GTDB taxonomy): domain Bacteria; phylum Bacteroidota; class Bacteroidia; order Chitinophagales; family UBA10324; genus JACCZZ01. The sequence continues at coordinate 27,124 of JBGAWA010000015.1, forward strand.
ACAAAAGAAAAGTGGAAAATTTCCTGCGCGACGAAAATTTCCCCGAAAAATATTCGGCAGATACCATTTTCATGCTGATGAAGAAAGGTGTTATCACTCCGCAAACGCTGGTGGAATATCTTGATGATGCCAACTCGCTGCTGTTTGAAACAGATGTAGTGGGTGCGGAACTGTACCGTTCTGATGACGGCGGCAAAACATGGGTGAAGCCTTATAATGATTTTATGGATGAGCTTTTCTATACGTATGGTTATTACTTCGCGCAGGTGAGGGTGGAAATAGATAATCCGGATAAAGTGTACCTCGTCGGATTCGTTGTGCTGGCTTCAGAGGATGGTGGTAAAACATTTCGTGATATCAACCGTGAGAATGTGCACGTTGACCACCATGCTTTATGGATTAACCCAAATAAAAGGGGTCATCTGATCAATGGGAATGATGGAGGAGTCAATGTCTCGTATGATGATGGAAAAACCTGGATGAAATGCAACAACCCGCCGGTTGGTCAGTTCTATTCCGTCAATTATGATACTGAAAAACCGTACAATGTGTATGGCGGTTTGCAGGACAATGGTGTCTGGTTTGGCAGCAGCAGTACCATCAATTCAAACGAATGGCACCAGACCGGTGCTTATCCCTTTAAGGAAATTATGGGCGGTGATGGCATGCAGGTGGCCGTTGATACGCGGGGGAATAACAATGTGTACACCGGTTACCAGTTTGGTAACTACTACAGGGTTAGCACGCTGACCGGCAGTTCAAAATATATCACGCCAGCACATGAACTCGGCGAACGGCCTTACCGGTGGAACTGGCAATCACCTATTCAGCTTTCCGTTCATAATGCCGACATTGTGTATTTCGGCGCAAATAAATTATTTCGCGCGATGAATAACGGGAATGATTTTAAACCCATTTCTCCTGATCTTACCCAAGGCGGTAAAAAAGGTGATGTGCCTTATGGAACAATTACCGCGTTGCATGAGTCGTCGCTTAAATTCGGATTGATTTATACTGGAAGCGATGACGGCTTGATCTATGTAACCAAGGATGGCGGTAACAGCTGGATGAAAATTTCTGATAAGCTGCCACAGGATCTTTGGGTGAGCAGAGTACAGGCTTCCGGCTTTAATGAATCGCGTGTCTATGTTTCATTAAGTGGTTATCGCTGGGATGATTTCAATGCCTACCTCTATACTTCTGATGATTATGGTGCAAACTGGGCGCGTATAGGCACCGACCTGCCCGATGAACCGGTGAACGTGATAAAGGAGGACCCGGTCAATGAAAATATTCTCTATGTGGGAACCGACCATGGTTGTTATGTTTCGCTTGACCGTGGAAAATCTTTTATGCGCATGAGTGGTAAGCTTCCGGCAGTAGCTGTGCACGACCTCGTGATTCAGCCGCAGGAACATGATCTGGTGCTTGGAACACATGGGAGGTCGATTTATATCGCTTCCGTGAAAGAGTTGCAGCAGATGCGGGATACTGTTCTTCAGAAACCCTTATATGTTTTTCCGATAGAACCGGTGACTTATAATGGACAATGGGGCAATAAGGAATTTTATTGGGATACCATTGCAAAGCCGCAGTTGAAAATTCCTGTATATCTCAACCGTGCATCAAAAGTTTCCATTACACTGTATGCAGACAGCAGCCTTGTGCTCAACCAATTAAATTTTGATGGCCTAAAAGGATTGAATTATTTCCCGTATGACTTTTCAATTGATTCAACACAGCGGTTAGCTTACGAGACAGTACTCAATAAGGATCTTAAGGAGGACGAGGATAGCGTAAAACTAAAGAAAGCTGATAATGGAAATTATTATTTGAAACAGGGAAAATACAGATACAGTATCGATGCCAATGGCACCCAATCAGACGGTGAGCTGACGATTGAAAAACCGGAATAGATTTTTCGAATGATGGGATGGCTAAACCTTATTTGTTTCGGTGTAATCAGCAATTGAAAAATCCGGGTTAAAATTCCAGGCCTGCGTCAACTGAAACGTAGTCTGCGGTAAATTCTCCTGCTGTCACAAATACACCAATCGAAAATTGCCGCTGTTTTTCTTTTCCGAAATGAGGCAGGTAAATCGGTACTCCTAACTTCTGGTAAAACCCATATTCGAGTGGTGATGGCTTGTAAAAATTATAGCCGGCCAGCACTGAGATGCCGGCAAATCCAAATACGAATTCATCTTTGATGAAACCTGAAGCAGCGCATGCATGAATAAAATACTGATCTGGGTAAATCTCTTCGTGTTTAATAAAGCTGTTGGCGGCCTCTTTATAGGTTGCCATGATGCCTCCTGAAAGCTGATTCCAGCGTGCAATCATTCTTCCAACGGAAAACTGTAGCTGATAAACATGGTACATAGGTCCTTGCGGCGGTAACTGTTCCTGGAAGCCAAGCCCGGCGGTAACATTGAAGCGTATTCTTTTGGAGACAGGCGATAATGTCCTTATCCGCAAAGATGATTTTTCATAGGGTACGGGTTCATACCGGATGCCGGCGTTCAAAGCTTTAATGTTAATGCCAAGATTAGGCGTTTGAACAGCGCCCGAAGAAAAATGTGTTAACGAACCACCTGCCAGCAATGTGAAGTGACGGGCAAATTGCCAGCTTCCGCCTAAGCTTATGGAAGTGACATTGTTGAGGGTCGAAGCGATCACGTTGTTGGCAGGATTGGAATTGTAATCATAGTGCTCCGAAAGAAAAGCAATGCCGGTACCAAGCCTCAGCCGAAGCATCAGCCTTTCGCCCCGCAGTATTGGAATATCAATATTGGGCAGGATGGAAACACCATAACCAAGCACCTCCTCATTTCCATAATCTGTATAAGAGAACCCTATACCGGGAAGAGGATAGTGATAGATTTGTTGCCATTCGCTGCGGCCATCCGTCTGCCTTGAAAAATTCAGTTCAAATGCAGTGGATGGACCTTTTATTTCCGGTCGGAAATTAGGAGTATGCTTGATTACCTTCCCATAAGAGAACGTACTTGTAATACCCCATCCTTTTATCATCGAAAGGCTGTCTGCATCTGCATTTCCCTGTCCCATCAGCCAGTCAGGACAAATCAAAATAAGCGTAATGGCTGCCAACAAATATTTAAGCAGGTGCATTTGTCAAATATAGCCTGAATTGGATTTCATGATGAACAACAGGCATCGTACCAGGTAAACCCTTAACAGCGCTCTCGCAGCATTCTGGATTTTTTCATTGAAAAGCCGGTTAAAGTTGACAGGCTGAAATAAGGAGAGATCAGGTATATCAAAATGTCACCTGCTTCAATTCGGTTTGATGTGTTTTATATTAGCAGCCCGAATATCAATCGGTGTATCTTTAAATAGGAATTAAGGTGTACATGCTTCATAAAATTTGCTTTGCCTTCTTGTTGTCCGGCTTGTTTCCGCTGGCTTCAGTTTCACAGGATGTTTTATTCTCGGCACCGCAGAAAGTCACTACCGGTTATGCGAGGGTGGATGTATTGGGGAAGACCCAGGAAGGAACGATCGTACGAATGGTGGGAAGGAACACGGATGAAATCATGGCTTTCTATGACAACATGCAGTTGCGTTGGAAAAAAAGTACACCCAAGAAGGAAAAAAACAGTAAACTCGAACAAATCGTTTTGTACAATGATTCCATCCTTTTCTTTTACACCCTTATCGTAAAAAACGTTACGTTGCTGAAAGCATTCAGGGCAAATGTGAAACTGGAATCATCACAACCTGCGGTAATTATTGATACCATCAACAAAACATTGGTCAATGCAACGCCTGATCTGCACTTTGCTTTTAATGCCGATAAGTCTGCGATGCTGGTCTATTATGAAGATGCGGCCTTCAACTCAACCGACATCCTGCATGCCCGCTGCTTCAACTACCATCTTCAAAAGAAGTGGGCCACCTCCTGGAAAATAAAAACGATGGATGTACCGGTGCTGATTGAGGCGGCGGTTGATACACAGGGAAATGCCGCCGTGGTAGTGGGAGAGAGTTATGCCAGGAACTTCAACAACGATTTTATTTTTTCAAACCTGCATGTGTTTCGTATCCACGCCGGTGGTCAGCAGCTCAATGAATTCAGTTTCTACCAGAAAAACTATCTGCTTACCACTTGTAAGTCGAAGATTGATCTTGGAACCGGCAACCTGTTGATGGCAGGACTATACGCCAGCACTGCCGGCGTGGAGTCGGAAGGCGCTTATTTTTTTGTTTGCCATGAAAGCGATTCTGCAAAAACCATGAAGTTTGAGCCACACTCCACGGATTTTATTTCACAGCTGACAGGCAATACCCCTCCCCGAAAAAACGATGGCTTCTTTGAATTCCAGCCGCGTGAACTTATTGTTACGCGCGATGGCGGAGGCCTCCTGGTTACGGAAGCAATTTCTGTTTCATCTGAATCATATAACAATTCCGGTTATGGCAGCTTTGGCCTCAGTTCCGGTTTCACGGTCAATTATTATCACTATGATGAATTGGCGGTGTTCTCTTTCAAAAATGATGGCACACTCAACTGGAAGCAGATATTACATAAGAAGCAGGCCACGGAAGGCGATGGCGGATACTATTCATCATTTGCAACAATTATTTCGCCGTCTATGCTGCATTTTATCTATAATGATGTACAGAACGGGCAGACGAGTGTAGGCGGTTATAATATTGATGTAACTGGAAAACAACAGCATACCGAAGTCTTTAATGCCGACAGAAAGGGTGTACTCATCATTCCGCAATCTGCAAAACAGGTGGCACCCAATGAAGTGGTGGTACCAAGTTTAAAAAGAAATTACCTTCAGTTCGTAAAAATCGTGTTTTAAAATCATCCTCACTTGGTTAGCATCTTCCGATCGTATCATCCTGCCGTCATTTTTATGTTGCTGCTATATTCAGTCTTGCTCAGGATGGTGTTGATTTTGGAACCTGTCCTGTTTCATGTGCCGGAAAATGCAAATCTGCTGAGCCGGCTGGCTTATCAGGCCCTGGCAACTTTTGCCGGCAACCGCAACTATATTTTTCATGTCATCAGCACCTTATTGGTCTTTTTCCAGGCATTGTATTTTAATTACCTGGTAAATTATTACCGCATTTTGTCGAAGTCATCTTACCTGCCCGCCTTTTCATTTATACTGGTCTCATCCCTTTTCGTTGAGTTTACCTTGCTGACCTCTGCTTTGATCGCGAATACCTTTTTGCTGCTGGCACTGGCAAAAATATTTGCCTGGTATAAGAAGGAAAAGGTGACTGCTCCTGTCTTTGATACTGCTTTCCTGATAGCGATTGCCTCCTTGTTCTTCTTTCCATATGTTGTTTTTTTTCTTTTTGTATTGACGGCGCTTATGGTTTTAAGGCCATTCAGCGTGCGTGAATATTTGATAGCAGCCATCGGACTTTTGTTGCCATACTATTTCATCGGCGTGTACTTTTTCTGGGAGAACCAGCTACCTGAATTTTTACACTCCCTGGTGATTGCCGAACTGCGGTTTAATGCACAGGGTATGGAACGTAATGTGAGGATTTTGGCGATCAGCATTCCTGTTTTAGCAGTCATGGCCTGGAGCGCTCTGTATATTCAATCGAATATTTTTCGGATGGTGGTGCAGGTGCGTAACTACCTCATTGTGATGGTTTGGTTTTTTGTGGTAGGGGTACTCTCGCTATTGGTGCAGTTTAAAGGCGAATTATTTCACTTCATCTGGCTTTCAGTTCCCGCAGGTCTGGCTTTTGCTTTTTTCTTCGCTGAGTTCCGCAGGAAGGTTGTTGTTGAAGTCGTTCATTTATGCTTAATTTTGGCCATTCTGTTTTTTCAGTATTACTACCTCTTTAATCACGCAATGCAGTATCCATGAAGTTTGGCGTTGTTGTTTTTCCCGGCTCCAATTGTGACCGTGATTTAATACATGTACTGGAAAATGTCCTTCAACACGAAGTGACGGTGATTTGGCATAAAGACGAATCACTGCCTGACCTAAACCTGAACGATTGCATCATGTTGCCCGGTGGCTTTTCCTATGGTGATTACCTCCGGTCCGGCGCCATTGCGCGCTTCTCACCGGTCATGAACGCTGTGGTCGAATTTGCCAATAGCGGAGGATTTGTTTGGGGCATCTGTAATGGTTTCCAGATTCTTTGTGAAGCCGGCCTGCTGCCCGGTGCATTGTTACGCAATATTGACAGGCAGTTTATTTGTAAGAATGTTTTCATCACGCCCTCAGCCACTGATACCGCGATAACAAGTGCTTTGCAGCCCGGAAACGCATATAAGATTCCTATCGCCCATGCTGAAGGCCGTTATTATGCTGATCAGAAGACGCTTGCCGCAATGCAGAAAAACAAACAGATTATTTTTCAGTATTGCGATGAAAACGGGCAGGTGAACGACGCGGCGAATCCCAACGGTGCAGTGCTCAATATCGCCGGTATCTGCAATGAAACAAGAAATGTGTTTGGCATGATGCCACACCCTGAACGCGCATCGGAAGAAATACTGGGCAATACAGATGGAAGACGGTTGTTTGACTCTTTTATCCGCTATGCGGATGCTTTGGAAGTAGATGTGATGGATGATCTTTTGCGCTGACAACTTAAGTTAACAACATCGTATTGTTTGTGGAATTGCTTTCACGCAGCAACAATTCATCCTGTAATTTCCGGTTACAGGGCGTCGCATAACATGATATTACCATTGAAAAATCCGGACGAATACCCGAATTTTGCTTAAACTTAAAATTGCTGTAATGAAGAGATTGTTGTGGTTGTGCTTTCTCACCGTATCTGCTTTCAGCAGCTATGCGCAATACACTAACCCGAATGTTCAATGGAGTTTCTCTGTTAAGAAAATCAGTGCTGATCAGTTTGATCTGCTGATCGCAGCAAAAATTGATGCTGCTAACCACCTTTATAGCCAGTTTATTGCGGAGGATGGACCCATTCCCACCACTTTTTTATTTGAGAAATCAAAGGACTACGTGTTGCTCGGCAAGGTGAAAGAAGCCGGTAACCGTAAAGAAGCGATCGAGCCATTGTTCGATAATATGAAGCTGATTTGGTTCGAAGACAATGTGGTATTCACGCAACGGGTGAAAATTACAGTACCTGATGTGGTGGTGAAAGGAACGGTTAACTTCATGACGTGCGATGACAAATCCTGCGAACCACCAACCGATCAGTCATTTGAGTTTAAGCTTTCTGGCATACCTGCTGCCGATACCACCGCAACAACAGGCAGCACAAAAGCGGATGGCGCCTTACCGCAGCCGCTAATCATGGATACGTTGAGCGAGACGGAAGTAGCAACCACCGCTGAAGCATCAGCGGATACAGGCCATTCCGCTTCTGTCAATATAGTCACTCCGGATAGTGATGCCGGGGATGTTAGATTCATGAGCTATTGGCAGACATTTCTTGCCGGATTCGGCTACGGATTGATCGCTTTGTTGATGCCCTGTGTCTGGCCGGTAATACCACTTACAATCAGTTTCTTTCTGAAACAAAATAAAAGCAAGAAGCAAGGCAGGATGAATGCATTCCTTTACGGGTTTTCTATCATTGTAATATTTGTGCTGCTCGGTATCCTCGTTTCGCTCTTTACCAATGAACAAAAACTCAATGAGCTGTCCACCGGTTGGTTTTTCAACCTGCTCTTTTTTGTATTGTTCTTTTTATTCGGGCTGTCATTTCTTGGTGTTTTTGAAATCAGGGTGCCATCGAGTTGGATCAATAAGTCTGAATCGCTGTCGGATAAAGGGGGTTTGATTGGTATTTTCTTCATGGCGTTTTCACTGGTGCTGGTGTCATTTTCCTGCACATTGCCATTCGTCGCCAATTTGATTTCAATTGTATCACGTGATGGAGAGTTTATGAAACCGCTGATTGGTTTTTCGGCATTCGGGCTTGCACTGGGCTTGCCTTTTGGTTTGTTTGCATGGTTCCCTTCCGGATTAAAAAAACTTCCTAAATCAGGCGGCTGGATGAATACCATCAAGGTATCATTTGGCTTCATTGAGCTTGCTTTAAGCTTTATTTATCTTTCTAAAGTTGATATGGCTTATCACTGGAATATCTTATCACGGGATATCTTCCTGTCAGTATGGATCATCATCTTCCTCGTTCTCGGCCTGTACTTGCTGGGCAAAGTTCGACTTGCCATGGACGGCGAAGAATCGCATATTCCAGTTCCCAGGTTACTCTTTGCCTTGTTAAGCCTTGCATTTGCATTATATATGGTTCCTGGGCTTTGGGGAGCACCTTTAAAACCATTGAGTGGATTCTTGCCGAATTATTCCGAATTCACCATTGGGCAAGCCTCGTATGAACAGGGTGAGTCTGGAGCCGACCAACAACCGCGGACCACTAAAAAATACGAATCGTTGTTTGAAGCGCCATTAGGCCTCGACCTCTACTTTGAATATGACGAAGCGCTGGCTCGGGCAAAAGCATTGAAAAAACCATTGTTTGTGGATTTTACCGGCTGGGGCTGTGTCAACTGCCGAAAGATGGAGAAAACCGTTTGGCCGGATCCTGAAGTGTTAAAAAGATTGAAGAGTGACTATGTAGCAGTATCCCTGTATGTGGATGACAAATTTGAATTACCGGCCAGTCAACAATATTTCTCCAAAGCGCTTGATAAACAAGTGGTTACTTTAGGCGATCGCAATTTCGACCTCCAGTATTCCAACTATGGCATTGGCGCTCAGCCCTACTATGTTTTGCTGGATAATGAAGGCAAATTACTCACACCGCCACGCGCATATACTGCCGATATCGAGACTTATGTAAAATTCCTGGATGACGGCATTAAAGAATTCAAGAGCCGTAATAATCTCCTGACAGCCAGATAATACCGGGATCTTAAGGACAGATTTTATCTTCCTGACAGAATTCCCGAAAAAAAATTACAGGCTTACAACCTTTATTATTGACCTTTCGTCTATCTGTGGATTTGGTTCGTCCAAATTAACACTTTCAGGAAGTGGTGTTCATAATTCAAAAAAAAGGACAGGCTTCTGTGAAGGTATTTTGCATACATTTACGACCATCTTTTTTCATTCACCAAACTTAAACCCTATGACAAAAGCTATCCGCTTACTGCTTGCGATGCTTGTCTTTGTGCTTACATGGCAAGCTTCTTTTGCGCAAAACCGGTTGATTACCGGTACCGTAAAAGACAACAACGGTGAAGCAATTATTGGTTCATCTGTGCTAGTGAAGGGATCTACTATAGGTACCTACACCGACGTAGATGGCAATTATTCGCTGTCCGTACCGTCTAATTCAACTACCCTGGTATATAAATACCTTGGTTACAAATCCAAAGAAGTACCGATTGGTGCTTCCAACATTATGAATGTCGACCTCGAGGAAGATGTTCTTGGGTTGGAAGAAGTAGTGGTAACAGCCGTTGGTATCTCTTCCGAGAAAAAATCACTTGGATACTCGGTTCAGGATGTAAGCGGTGCCAAACTAACCGAAGCCGGTGCAAATAATACATTGTCTGCATTGTCAGGCAAGGTGGCCGGCCTTCAGGTTATTAATTCTTCCTGAACACCGGGAAGCTCCGTATTTCTTCAGCTTCGGGGTGCAACTTCCATTACAGGTGACAATTCACCGCTATTTGTTATTGATGGTATTCCGGTTGATAATTCCTACAATGCTTCCGGTAACCCGGATAATGAAGGGGCTTTGGTCAATAATAACCTCTTGGAAAGCGTAAATAACTCCAACAGGGCCATTGATGTGAACCCTGACGATATTGCTTCTATAACCGTGTTAAAAGGTCCCGCGGCTGCTGCTTTGTATGGATTGCGGGCATCTAACGGTGCCATCATTATCACGACCAAGCGCGGAGGTGCTGAAGGCGCCGGCAAAGGGTTGCACGCTACTTTTAGCAGTACCTATACAATGGAACAGGTTAATAAATTACCTGAGCTCCAAAACAAATACGTGAAAGGAACAGGCGGTGCCATTAGAAATTATGAATCCACTGCTTCCGGTTCCTGGGGTGCACTGGCTGATACACTTTTCTGGGATCCGCTGCAACCAACTGACTATAATCAATACGGCCAGCTCATTGGCCAAACGGCAGCGGCCAATAATACATCGGCAATTCCTTTTACTCCTTATGATAATCTTGAACAGTTCTACCGTACAGGAAGTACCATGGAAAATAACCTTTCACTGTCAGGTGGCGGTGACAAGGGTGGATTCAGGGTTTCATTTGGAAGTCTGAATCAGAAAGGTGTTGTTCCTTTATCTGACTTCCAGCGCTATAGCGGGACCTTGTCAGGTGAAATGAAAATTTCAGAGAAATTTTCGACTGCAGGTTCTATCACTTATGTAAAGTCCGGCGGACGCAGGGTTCAGCAAGGTTCTAACCTGTCAGGGTTAATGCTTGACCTTCTTCGTACTCCAATTTCTTTCGACAACTCAAATGGATCTGAAGATCCAGCTGATCCTTCCGCTTATATACTGGATGATGGTTCTCAAAGAAATTATCGTGGCGGCGTTGGTTATGACAATCCATACTGGACAATCAATCAAAATCCATTCAATGATGATGTCAACCGCATGTATGGATACGGTGAAATTGGATATTCACCCTGGGCTTGGTTGAAAATCACCGAAAGAATGGGTGTTGATTTTTATTCTGACCGCCGCAACCAGGTGTTCGCGATTAACTCCCGTGCTGTTCCTGATGGCCAGATTTACGAGCGCGATTATTTCTATCGCCAGATTAATAACGACCTGTTGGGAACCGCTTCGAAACAATTCTCCGATAAATTCAGTGGCTCACTCACGCTTGGTTTTAATGCACTGAGCCAATACAAACAAGACGTTTATATACAAGGTGACAACCTGGTGATTCCCGATTTCTATAACTTCTCCAATGCCGCCAACGTTCTCTCCCGTGAGTATGAAACACGCTACAGGATTTATGGATTCTACGGATCACTGGATCTGAGCTATGCTAACAGTTTATACCTCACGCTGACTGGCAGAAATGACCATTCATCTACGCTGCCCGCTGAAAATAATTCTTTCTTCTATCCTTCCGCGTCACTCTCCTGGGTATTCACAGAGTCGCTGGGGTTGAGCAACAACAAGATTTTCCCCTATGGAAAACTCCGTTTGTCGGTAGCACAGGTGGGCCACGATGCACCATTGTATGCTCTCGAAAATTACTACGCTCAGACTACAGCAGCCGACGGTTGGACAGCTGGTATTGCCTTCCCCTTGCCTGATGCGGCAGGTAACTCCACTACCGCTTACTCCAACTCCGCTACGCTTGGAAATCCGGAGCTGAAGCCTGAGAAAGTAACTTCTTTTGAAGTTGGTGCAGACCTTCGCTTCATCAATAACAGAATCGGTCTTGATGTTACTTATTATCAGTCAAAGTCGGTTGATCAGATCATCCCTGCTCCAATTGCCGGATCTACCGGTTATCAGCAGCAATTCCTGAATTCAGGTTCAATTGAAAACAAAGGATTTGAAATTGCATTGAATCTGACACCGGTGAAAACCAAAGACTGGAGATGGGATATCGGCATGAACTGGAGCACTAACAAGAGTGAAGTGCTTGAACTGGCTAATGGTGTGAATGAATTATTCCTGGGTGGTTTTGAAGGTTCTGCTATCTATGCTATCGTAGGAGAGCAGTATGGTTCAATTTATGGCGGCCGCTGGTTGCGCGATGACAATGGTAATATCCTGATTGATGATGTTCAATTTCTTTCTGATGGAAGTGAGAATCCAACCTACGGTTATCCGCTTCCCGATGCACAGGTTGGTGTTATCGGTGATGTGAATCCAGATTGGATCGCAGGTATCAGTACGAATGTTGCCTGGAAAGGATTATCATTAAGCGTGTTGATGGATGTTAGACAAGGCGGTGATATGTGGAACGGCACACGCGGGGCACTGAATAATTTTGGTAGGTCAATAGAAACTGAAACCCGTGGAGAACTTACAACTTTTGAAGGCGTTCTTTCAGATGGCCAGGCTAACACGATTCAGGTTCCGCTTGATCAAGCCTGGTACCAGGGTCTTGGCAGCGGTTTCGGTCCTGTAACAGAACAATTTATTGAAGATGGTTCTTACATAAAGCTGAGAGAAGTTGCGCTGACCTACACGATTGCACCTAAAGTATTGGAAAAAACTCCCATTGCTTCAATCGATGTTTCCCTCGTAGGACGCAATTTGTGGTTGTCAACTGACTACAAAGGTGTGGATCCTGAAACAAGTTTGACAGGTGCTAATCACAGCCAGGGAATGGATTATTTCAATATGCCGGGTGTGAGAAGTTTTGGACTTAACCTGAGACTGACCCTGTAATGCTCTCTTTTCATCACTTAAATTTCTGAACAATGAGATACAATAAAATTTTCATAATTCTTCTGTTAGCAACTACCATAGTTGCATCAGAGTCCTGTAAAAAGGGATTCCTGGAAGGAGTGAATGATAATCCCAACTCCCCTTCCTCTGTTATTCCGAGAGTACTGTTGCCAGGTGCTGAGGGTAACCTTGCTTATGCACAAGGTGGCGATATTTCCCGCTTCACCAGTATCATGACACAGTATGTAACCGGTGCAGGTCGTCAATTCGTTTCTTACAATCAATATTCCTTTTCAGAGGAAGATTTTAATAACGTGTGGAACAACCTGTATGCTTCGACGATGTCAAATTTCAACAGCATCATCGCCATTAATGCGGCCGAAGGTACAGCCGGCCACTATGATGCCTATGATGGAATTTCCCGCATCCTGATGGCATTCACGATTGGTATGTCAACGGATGTTTGGGGCGACATTCCTTACACTGAGGCTTTCCAGGGTAACTTAAATCTAACTCCTGCTTACGACTCTCAGGAAGAAATCTATGCATCTATTCAAAAATTGTTAGATGAAGGTATCAGCATCCTCAGTGATGGCGATTTGTTGGGTGACGATGTTGAAGCGCCAGGATCTGATGACTTTATCTTTAATGGGGATCTGGATGCGTGGGTATCTTTGGCACATGGCTTAAAAGCGCGTTATTATCTGCACTTAACTAAGAGAGATGCCAATGCGGCTGCTAATGCACTGGCGGAAATCAATGCCGGCGGAACCATGACGGATGCTCTCTATCCTTTCTCTTCCGCAGGACCTGGTCCGGCCTATCAATACATCGAACAGCGTGATGATATTGCTTATGATGGTGCCTGTCTGCAGCAAATGACTGCTAAGAACGATCCACGGTATGGTGTTTACATTGATGTAAATGGAGACTACTGGGGCGCCGGTTACCTGGGCCCGTTCTTCTCTGCTGATAATTCACCGGTTATCCTGATGACGGAATTTGAACGCAAATTCATAGAAGCAGAGGCAAAAGTTCGTACAGGTGACAATGCAGGTGCACAAACTGCTTTTACTGAAGCCATTCAAAGCAGCATGGATTTCTACGGAGTTGCAGCAGAGGATGCCGCAACTTACATTGCTGCCAATGGTACATTGTCTGGTGATATGAATGCCATGATAGCACAGGTTATCTATGAGAAATGGGTGGCGAACTTCCTGCATCCAGAATCATGGGTTGATTTGCGCCGTACTGGCACACCATCCCTTACTCCGAACGCAGGCGCTGCCATACCTACACGTTTCATTTATCCCACTAACGAGCGGCTGTATAACAGCAGCATTCCGGATGTGAATTCAACCATGTTCACTCCTGAATTGTGGTGGAATCAATAATTAAAGAGTAATACATTTGCAAAAAAACCCGCTTGTATTCAGGCAGGTTTTTTTGTTATGTATGGCGAACGCTGAATTTTTCAACCCTGATTTTTTCGATGATGTTTCCGGGTACTATCGAATCATATTGCGCAGGCTGACACCTCCAAAGCACCTATTACTAAAATGAATCAGTCATCTTTATGAATCTTACAATTGATTTTGGCAATACCCTGGTTAAAGCGGCCGTATTTGAGATGGGCGATATGATTCATTTTGAATCACATGCAAGCTTTACATTGCGTAAGCTGCAGAATCTCCTGAAAAAGTTTCAGATCTCCGGCGCTATTATATCTTCAGTAGTGAATGACTCGGGAGCCATTGAATCTTATCTTAAAAAGTCGTATCACTTCGTTAAGCTTAACCCATCAACTGTGCTGCCCATCAGTAATCAGTATGAAACGCCTGGTACGCTTGGCATGGACAGACTGGCAGGTATGGCAGGTGCCAACTTAATGCTGCCCGGCAAGCATGTGCTGGTTATCAATGCAGGCACTTGTATAACTTATGATGTAATTACTGCGCATGCTGCTTATTACGGAGGAAGCATATCGCCCGGACTCGAAATGAGACTCAAGGCATTAAATACTTTTACCGACCGGCTTCCGTTAGTGCGCAAACAGTTTTCTAATGATTTATTTGGGAAAAGTACGTCCTCCGCAATTTTGACCGGAGTGGTGCAAGGAGCTTATTTTGAAATGATGGGATTTATTACTGCTTATAAGAAAACATATAAAGGAATCAGGGTTGTCCTAACTGGCGGTGATGCACCAATATTTGAAACGATGTCTAAAAGTAAGATATTTGCCGTCCCCAACCTGGTGCTTTATGGCCTTAACAAAATTCTCACCCTGAATGAGCCTGATTAAGAAATTGGTTCTTTCATGGTTGACAATCTCCACTTTTTCAGGACTGTTGTATGCACAAAATCTGCCGTATTCCAAATACGGATTAGGTACTCTGTATGATCCGGAGTTCACAAATCTGCGATCTTGGGGGGGATTGTCCGCGGCTTTTCATAGTCCTTTCAGTATCAACTTTGCTAATCCTGCTTCTTATAGTGATATCAAACTGGCAACGCTCGATGCGGGAGCATTTGTCAGCCTGCTGCGGCTGAATACAGTTGATACAGCTGTTTCTTTTGCCGATGGCAGCGTAGCGAACCTGGCGATGGGATTTCCGTTGATAAAAAACAAAGCAGGCATCAGCATTGGTATCAGCCCTTACAGCAGAGTAAGCTATTCCATTACCCAGGAAAATGACAGCAGTGCAGCGTTTGGCAGATCATTTAATTTATTCCAGCCAGAAACGCTGAACGCATTCAACACCCGCCGGCAGGAGTATCGCAGGTTGGGCGATTTCCTTTTTGATGGCGGTGTTCAATACCGTATCGGTTTTGGCAAAGAGAAACTCTATTTTCTCGACTTGGGTGTAGCCGGAAATTTACAGACTGATATCAGGGCAACACGTGACCTGATCTATGATCGTTTTACTTATACGGATAATGCGGGAAACAGTATCTCATCGGTTAATCCACTGGATACTATTTTCAGCGCGCTGGATGAAAAGGGCCAGGTAACCATTCCCGGTGCTATCTCTGCCGGCGCCATATTTTCAAAACAATATCACTATTCGGTTGGGGCGAATTTTAAATACACGATGTGGAGCAATTTTAAATCATTCGGGGAATCTGATCAGACATCTGATACCTGGAAGTTCAGCCTGGGAAGCGAATTTATTCCGGATTATAAATCTTATCAGCAATACTGGAAAGTGATTTCTTACCGTGCCGGGATTTCTTACGGGCAGAATTATGTAGATATCAATGATAACAAGCTTCGTCAGTTCACCGCCTCAGTGGGTGCAGGCTTACCCCTGCGCCGTTCCTTTTCTCAGGTTTCACTCGCGGCGGAATGGCTGCATATCGGGTTTCTCAATGATAATCCGGTTACAGCTTCCTACTTTCGCTTAACTGCCGGTTTTACCTTCAATGATAAGTGGTTTCAAAAGCGAAAGTTTGACTGATACTGAATTTTGCAGATCTATTGTTTAACGAGGCAGCATATTTATACTGACAAATACAGGGTCCGCGTTTCGCCTGTCCTGTACCTTTTGCTCATCCAACCTCTGGAAGTGCTGCAAATGAAATCTACCACCCTGGAGTTGTATCTTTATAATAAATCGCGAAACATGTTGCATGTTGGTTCACATCATTTTTTGTTGATCAGCATCTCTTCTTTGCTGACATCCTGCGAAAATGATATGCAACAGGTTAATCAGCTCACCTCTCCCTCTGAAGCTTCTTCGGAAACGGGAAAAGATATTGAAGTCCTGTACAGCAACCTGGGACATATCAAGGCAAAACCTTTCTCCAACAATGCTAGAATCCGGACGAAGGATCCTTATACCGAATTGCCAGATGGTCTAAAAGTGCTTTTCTTCAATGAAAATGCGAAAGTGGAAAGCCAAGCTTACAGCCGGCTATGGTATCTCCTATGAAAAATCCGATGAGATGAAGGTGCGTAATAATGTGGAAGCCATCAGTGTGAAGGGAGATAAACTCAATACAGAAGAATTGATCTGGAACCAGAAGTCGCAGCGAATCTCATCCGACAAATTTGTCAAGATCACAACCCGTGATGAAATAATTTTTGGCGATGGCTTTGAATCAAATCAGGATCTTAGCAACTATAAAATCAGAAAGATTAGGGGTACTATAAGGTTACAGGATAGTGCGGTTCCCGAATAATTGGTATGCCCGGCTACAGATTAACCCCAGTCTTGTAATTTTGTCTCGCATTTCAGCAGGATTAAACCCGGAGCTTTGAATGGAAATATCCCGCTTAGCTACCTCAGAACTGCTAAGGAGTTGCTAATTGCTTTCCGAAAGAAAAATGGTTCAAAAGCCCTGTGCAGCTTTACATCAGGGTTAAACCTACTGTTGCCTTCCTGGTAAAATGCAGGTTCAGTGAATGAAAAATGAAGGTCCCTGTTACCGCTGTATTGGTCAAACAGGAAATCAACCGTAACAATGATAGCATCCGTTTTTTGATAGATGGTAAAATCCATTGGCAACCGCCGCTCTAATTGCATTGGTTTTCATTTGGATTTTCGCCCTCAAACCCCTTATTTTGCAGTCCTTTAAAAAAAGGACTTTCAGGAATGGCACTTATTGGCAGTATCAGGAATAAGTTGGGACCAATCATCGCGATTGTGATAGGATTAGCACTTGCAGTGTTTGTGTTGGAAACAGCGCTCAACTCCAACTCATCTTTGTTGCACGGAAGTCGTGATGTGGTAGGTACAATTGACGGACAAAAAATACATTACCAGGAATTTGCGAACAAGGTGGAAGAGGGAGTCAACAATTATAAGCTGCAAACTAACCAGCCGAATATTGATGACAATACCATGTATTCGCTTCGCGAGCAAACTTGGAATCAACTCATCAATGAGCAGGTGAATGGTGCAGAATACCGCAAACTGGGCCTGAGTGTTTCACCTGATGAGCTTAAAGATATGTTTTTTGGTAATGATCCGGTTCCTGAAATAAAGCAGGCATTCACCAACCCGCAGACAGGCATTTTTGATCCTGCAGCGGTGAAAAATTATGTGCAAAATCTTGATCAGACAGCGGAAGGCGAACAGGAAGGTGAGCGCAGGGCAAGATGGGTTGCATTTGAAAGAGCACAGAAGGACAACCGTCTTCAAAATAAATATCAGAACCTGATTGCGAAAGCGATCTATATCCCTAAATGGCTGGCAGAAGCGGACTACAATGAAAAGAATACTCGCGCTGCCGTACAGTTTGTAATGATCCCTTATGCCACTATTGTAGATTCATCGGTGAAGGTAACAGATGAGGAATTACAGGCCTATCTCACCAAAAACAAGGAAAAATTCAAGCAGGATGAAAGTCGCCAGATTGAATATGTGAGCTTTCCGGTAGTGCCGTCCCGGGACGATACGGCACGTGTCATGAAGGATATTAGTGATATCTATGCAAGCCTTATCGCTGCGCCAGGTGATACCAACCTATTGAAACTCAATGCCGATAATGGGCTTGACAAGTTCTACTATGCCCAGCCAAAGGTTACTTCAGTTTATGCCATGGACACCTTGTTTAAGGTGCCTGTTGGAACATTGATCGGACCGTACTTCGAAAATAACGCGTACAGACTTGCAAAACTGGTTGACAGGCGCGAAGTGGCGGATTCTGTCAGAGCCCGCCATATTTTAGTTCGAGTAGAACAAGGTGCGGATTCCACTGCTGCGAAAAAGAAAATTGACAGCATCTATGCAGCACTCCTCAGTGGCGGCTCTTTCGATACGTTAGCAGCAAAATTTTCTGAAGACCAGGGTTCTGCACCAAGTGGTGGTAAACTTGGATTAATAGCGCAAGGCAAAACTGTAAAGGCGTTTAATGATTTTCTTTTTTTTAAAGGAAAGCAGGGAGAATCAGCGATAGTTAGAACAGAATTCGGATACCATATTGTGCAGATAGAAGAACTCAGAAATGTTCAGCCTGCCGTTCAGGTAGATTTTATCACCCGACCCTTGGAGGCCAGTTCTA
>JBGAWA010000146.1:0-5544 GCA_044227805.1 Chitinophagales bacterium
ATACCGATTCCGGCCCTGATTTTCTGAATGCGAAAATCCGCATTGGAGCAACACTCTGGGCAGGTAATATTGAAATTCACCTGCGTGCTTCAGACTGGAAAATGCATAAGCACCAGTCAGACAAAGCATACGATAATGTTGTGTTGCATGTAGTGTATGAAAATGATACCTGCATCAACAGGGAGGATGGTTCGACCATCCCCTGCCTGGAGATCAAAAATCATTTTAACGACGGCATTTATGCGCAGTACCAGTCATTAATGGCAAGCACTTCCTGGATTCCGTGTGCCATTCAGCTGCATAAAGTGCCCGCACTCCTTGTTGAGCAATGGCTGCAGCGGTTGATGGTAGAAAGGCTTGAAGAAAAAACTCTTCCTATACTCGGTGAATTTCATGAAAATCAGCGAAACTGGGAAGAAACGTTTTACCACTTCCTGGCCATGGCATTCGGTAACAGGGTGAATGCCGCACCTTTTTACCTGCTTGCCCGTTCACTGCCTGTTAAGGTGTTGGCTAAGCATAAGAATAGCCTCTTTCAGCTGGAAGCCCTGTTGTTTGGCACTGCCGGTTTTCTGCATGAAAAATTCAGTGACTCTTACCCCAATGAACTAAAGAAAGAGTTTGGTTTTTTACAGAAAAAATATGGCTTGCAGCCCCTAAAAAAGCACCCATGGAAATTTCTAAGGCTGCGGCCTGCAAATTTCCCCACTGTAAGACTGGCCCAATTTGCGCAACTCATTTTCAAATCATCGCATTTATTCTCACAAATTCTTGGGATAACCGCCGCAAAAGATCTTGTTGCCTGCTTTGAGACAGAAGCATCCGCTTACTGGGATGATCACTACCGCTTTGACAAGCCTTCAACCCACCTGAAAAAAAAGTTTGGAAAATCATCCATTGATTCATTGTTCATCAACACCATCGTTCCATTCCTTTTTGTTTATGGCAAGTTTCGTGATGAAAACGAATATTGTGACCGGGCTTTCATGCTGCTCGATTCCATCAAAGCTGAAAAAAACAAAGTGTCGGCCAATTGGGACAAGCTGGGTATCAGTGCTTCATCAGCATTTACTTCGCAGGCATTACTGCAGCTTCATAAAAGTTATTGTCAGCACTTCCGGTGTCTTGAATGCACCATTGGTCACAGGATATTAAATACCGGACAGGAACACAGCATACAATTGCAGGACATGCCTCCAAAATCTTCTTGATCAATATTATAAAAGAATTTATTTTTGCCCCATGAACCGAATTAAATATTTCGTGGAAGGAAGAATTTTCGGCGTATGCAGTTACCTGGGCGACAAACTGGGTATTGCATCATCCTACATCCGGCTGTTTTTTATCTACACATCATTTATCAGCATCAGCTCACCTGTCATCATTTACCTGATTCTTGCCTTTTGGATCAACCTGAAGAAATATATTTCAGGCAAGAAAAATCCCGTTTGGGAATAGGCCAAGCAGAATTTACCCATTCACTCAGGATATTACGTTCAACAAAACTTCGGATTAATTCTTTCCTTTTGGGGTCTTGTATCAGAATAGCTTACCACCAGCCTTGTGTCATCTGTTTTAGTGAGGACCGTACTTTATGTATCCTTCAACCCGGATTTTTCAGTAGAAAAATCCCACTTCGCTACGACTTTGCACTGCTAAGGGTATGCTCATTTTTTTAAGAAAAGAAAATGTATCGCAAACCCTAAGCAGTGCTGCGTCGGGGTTAAACTCCATGTGTTTTTGCACTGCAAATTGTGGGTTCAATAAAAAAGTCCCTGTTCGTTACGGCTGATTGCAGCAAAGGATTTGCTCTTTTTTTCAGAAAGGAAAAACTTACTCAAAACCTAAGCAATACTACTCCTGTGTTTAGTCGCTGATACTTTGAAATACAAAAGAGCTGATCACTATTGAAAGGTAGCTGGCCGGTATTGGTTCACAGTTCAGCAGGTAACCGTCTTCACGGAAGTACTTGCTTCACTGTGTTATTATAAATAATGAATACCCCATCGGTGGCGGATGGCCGAACAATGCTATGACCGGTAAAACCGCCAAAGGCCGGCAACACCCCTGCAGTTTTGCCAAAACAAAAACAAGGGAAGGTAGCCGACTGCATTCCTTTACCGCTTAAGCGAACAGCAGGATGCAGATGACCGTGTAACTGATAAAATCTTCTGTCCGCATCTGCTACCGGCTGATGAGTAAGAAAAAACGGCGCTACTACCAGCGACTCCTGATGCAGGATTATTTTCCCTTCCATCAACCACTGCTCTTCGAGAATGTCGTGGTTGCCTTTCACCAGGTGCATCGCTACATCAAGGTGCTGCCTGCGCCACTCCGCAAAATACTTCCACTCCTTGTTATGAATGCTGTGAAACAAATCGCCCAACAGGTAAATCACCTCAATGTTCCGCTGCTTTATCACGGCCGTCAACCTGCTTAAGTCATCCTGATGCACCTGCGATGAAACCGCAATGCCCGCTTTTCTGAAATGCCCGCTCTTTCCCAAATGAAGGTCAGCCAGCAGCAGGCTGCGCTTCCGCTTCCAGAAAACAACTTTCTCCGGGAGCAGCAGCAGTTCTTCACCGGCTACGGTATAAGCGGCAACATCAATCAGGTTCATCATGCATTTTCATTTTCGCTCAACATGTCTCCGGCGTGCAGGTTTATTGTTTGATTCTTCCCCGAAACGAAGTTGCATTTTTCTGATACGTTCTTCCAGTTTCTCGCTCGTCAGTTTTTCGCGCATACGATCCACCATAATCGGAAATGCAAAAGGTGAAGGTTTTTGCGTTAACGTGATCACCGCCTTTTGCGAGTGGATACGCTGCAGGGCGCTGCGCAACCGTACCTCTTCCAGCTGAAAATCCAGCACTTCCTGGTAACATTGCCGCAACAATAAATTTTTAGGATCATACTCCGAAAAAACTTTAAACAGCAAAGAGGTGGAAGACTGGAGGTGCCGCTCCTTTTCCTGCCTTCCGGGAAAACCCTGGAAGACCAATCCCGCTATACGGGCCACTTCGCGGAAACGGCGCATCGCCATTTCTGTGGCATTCACACTGGCCTGTATGTACGCCAATAAATTATCCGTCGAAAATAAATCCTGCGCGATCGCTTCTTCCAGCGGAATAGGAGCATCAGAAAGCAATTCAAAGCCATAATCATTCATGGCGATGGAAAATGAAATGGGTTTCAGCAAGGCGATGCGATAGGCAAACAATGCCGCCATGCCTTCATGCACCAGCCTTCCCTCAAAAGGAAAAAAGAAACAGTGATATCCTTCCTCCGTTTCCAGTTGTTCCATTAAAAACTCCTGCAGAGAAGGCAACAGTGAACGCTCTTCCTGCAAGTCGAATAAAGGCTTCAGCACCTTTACCTCCGTTTCCTTCTCAACATGCCGTTTTGCTTCATCGATCTTTTTACGAATCATGGCAGAGAGTTGTGATGACAAAGGCATCCTGCCTCCCTGCCAGGAAGGAACTTGTCCTTTGGTGGGTTTTATTTTTCTGACATAGGCCGTGTTGCCACGCACCTGCACCAACGACAAACATTTACCGGCAAACCAAAACACATCGCCCGGGTTCAGGCGTGAAATAAAATACTCTTCTATGGTTCCGATGTTTCCACCGGTGAGATACCTGATGGACATGCTGGCATCCGATACGATGGTTCCTACGGAAAGCCGGTGACGCAATGCCACTTTTTTATCATATACTTTGAATAGGCCATCGGCTTCCGTCACCTTGGAAAACTCCTGGTAATTTTCAAGAGATGAGCCGCCTGTTGTGATGAATTGCAGCAGCCAATCCCATTCATCTTCGGTAACATCTGCATAAGCGAAGGTGGTTTTTATTTCGCGATAGATTTCTTCCTGCCTGAATCCGTCGCCCGTAGCCAGTGTTACCAGGAATTGAATGAGTACATCAAACGGCTTGATATATGGAATCCTGTCTTCCAGTATATTTTTCTCCACCGCTTCCTTCAGCGCAGCGGCTTCTATAAGTTCGAGCGAATGAGTAGGCAAAAAATAAATGTTACTCTCGGCATCCGGCTGATGACCGCTTCTGCCGGCGCGTTGTAGGAAGCGCGCCACACCCTTGGGGCTTCCGACCTGTATAACAGTCTCCACCGGTGTAAAGTCAACACCCAGGTCAAGCGACGATGTACATACCACCACTTTCAGGCGATCATTGTGCAATGCAGTCTCTACCCATGCCCTGACTTCCTTACTCAGCGATCCATGATGAATAGCAATCGTACCGGCAAGGTCCGGTGCATAGTTCAGCAATTGCTGATACCATATTTCGGCCTGTCCTCTTGTATTGGTGAATAACAGGGTTGACCTGCTGCTTGCTAAAATGCCAAGAATTTCAGGAATCAGCCGGATACCCAAATGACCAGCCCATGGCAGGCGTTCTATCTCCTCCGGAATCACAGAACGGATATTGATCTTCTTAGTATTTCCGGCAATCACCTTACAGGACCGGCCTTTGAAGTCATTTCCAAGCAGTACTTCCATTGACTGATCGAGGTTACCGATGGTAGCGGAGATGCCCCAAATGCGCAAGGTGGGCCTGATACTTTTAATTCTGCACAATGCCAATTCCACCAGCACGCCTCGCTTCGATCCGAATAACTCATGCCATTCATCGGCAACGATTAGCTGTAAGTCTGAAAACAGTTTCTCCGATTCGCCCATCGTAAGCAAAAGATGCAGGCTTTCAGGCGTTGTGATGAGCGCTTGTGGTAACTTTTCGAGTTGTTTCTTTTTCCGGGCCGCTGAAACATCGCCGGTCCTTAATTCCACTTTCCAGCTTACGCCCAGCTCTTTGGTGGCTTCCTGCACGGCAAGATGAATATCCTTTGCCAGCGCTTTTAATGGAGTGATCCAAAGCAATTGTAATCCTTTGGGCTTCGATGCACCTTGCATATACTCCATCAAAGCCGGCATCCACATCGCGAAGGTCTTGCCGCTGCCGGTGGGTGCATTCAGCAGACCGGAATATCCGGCAGCATATTTTTCCCATACCTCGTACTGGAATGGAAAGGGCTTCCAGCCTTTTTGATGGAACCACGCTTCTATTTTTGGAAGGAATGACACTGTTGTAGGGCTTGGATGCTACCGTGTAAATTTGGGTTTTTACTTTGCAAAAAAGCAATAGATATCACTGAACCCTTATTTCTGTTTCAAAAGAACCAAGAGTTTTCATGTTGACATAACACTGATAAATTTTTGCAAAGCAATTTCCGTTTTGGCAGAAGAACGGAAAACTGTCAGCAATTAACCCGTATTCTTCAAGAGTAAAATGGCGCTTCACTCTGACATAGCGTTGTGTAAGGTTTGCTCATTTTTTCCAAAACTGAAAAAATTTCGCGATCCCAAAGTGATACTACGCCGGTGTTAAACCCGGATTTTTCAGTGGAAAAATCCCGCTTCGCTGCGACTTAGAGCTGCTAAGGGTTTGCTCAATTTGTCAAGAAAAGAAAATGTTTCACAAACCCTAAGCAGCTCTACGTCGGGGTTAAACCCGTTGCCGCTTTGAA
>JBGAWA010000016.1:0-45083 GCA_044227805.1 Chitinophagales bacterium
ATTCGCAGAATACACTTGCCAGCACTATTGAACCGGACCGCACTCCGTCCTTGAACTGAATCAACCTGCCGTCTCCTGCTTGAATGATGATTTTTTCAATAGCTGGAACCCGCTCTGACTTTAATCATCAACGTGAAGGATTATCACATACTTTTCTGAACTGAAAATATATCACAAACCCTTTGCAGCTTACCCCGGATTTTTAATGCAATAATCGCGCTTTGTTACAGCGGCGTTACACCCGCGTTTCATTTTAAAATTAAAAATGCGAACTGAATTGAATGACGTTGGTTTTCAATTAAGAAACAATTCATCATTATTCAACAATGAATTTTCCGTTCATTTTTTGCCAATGTCCGGGATATGTGCAGACAAACTGATAGCTGCCTGCAGGCGGTGCAGCGAAGACCAGGTCTTCAGATTGGCCCGGATCGAGCACATTGGAAGTGAACAGAACGTTTGATTTGTCATCCGGCACAAAGTTCTTGTCAGGTCCGGCGCTAAGGGCAGCGGTAGCAACCGCTTCCACTGTACCATCTTTAACAACAAAAAAGTTGTGCTTCATGGCGGCATCCGTGGCTTTATTAACGAAATGAATCTTGACAGTGGTACCGCTTTTCACTTTTATTTCTGCAGTGGAAAATGACATCACATCCATGCTGTTACCGATTGCTTCCAGTGATATCTCCATCACCGGTGCGTTGGGATCAATCCTGGTTGCGTCATATGCGGCGGCAGGTTGCTCCGTAACGTAAGTGGTGGAAGTGTCTGTGCCCGCCGCCTGCTCACCCTCGTTCGATCCGCCACCACAGGAGGTCATCAGGAAAATGGCCGGCACTGAAAATGCAAAAAGGATTTTTTTCATAGCTTTATTTTTTGAGTTTTCTATTCAAACTGTAAAATTGCGAATTTGTTCACACATTGCTTTACATTAACCTTAAACGGTTCTTCGTTGCAGCGAAACGCAATTTTTCATCTGAAAAATCGCTGTAAATGAGGAACAGTTTTTGAATAAACGGGAGCCTAATTTCAAATACATGAAAAAATCAGGATTTTTGTTTTTAGTGATTGTGCTGATTTTAGGATTGCAACGATCCGGTGCACAAACCATTACATTTTGTAAGTCTGTGGACAATGATGGTCATGCCGTGAATGCGGCAAAGGAATTTGTATTGGCAAAGACAGGTTCAGGCATCGTTTTTCTTTTTCAATTTGGTGTCTCCAAGCCATCATCTGTCAGCTATGACTTGTACAAGACAGAAAAAGCCAATGAAGTGTTCCAATCCACGATCAGGCAGGCCCTTACACCGGGCAAAAACTGGGCTTCGAAGGAAATTACGCTGTATGATGCCGGACAATACCGTGTTTATGTATATGATGAGAAAGATAAACTTCTTGTCAAATCGGAGTTTACTATAAAACCGGCAGGCAACTGATAGCGCCTTATTAATGATGCCGAATGGCTATTCCGGAAATTAAATAGTGGCTTCACCTGTTAATAATATTTTTTAGCTTTTTACAAGCCTTATTCATGTGACTTCTGTTTTGTGTTTGTAAATTATCGGTGTTTATTTAGCCGGAAGGATGGCTTGTCTCTTTTATTGTTACCCATGAAATGAGGTGGATGGCAGGTTATCCAGTTGTTGCCTGATTTTTTTTGGTAAACCGGAAACTACCAGTTGATACGAGTGATCAATCATTTGCCTGATTTCATTTTGTGGTATACTTCCATCATCCTGCACACTGTTCCAGTGGGTCTTATTCATGTGAAAGGCCGGGAAAACAGCCTGGTATTTTTCCCGCAGTTCAACGGCCCGTTCAGGATCGCATTTGAGATTAATACGTACAGGCAGCGTTTCCAGGCTGGTCAGTAAAAACATCTTATTCATGACTTTAAACACCAGCGTATCACTGTCGAAAGGAAATTCTTCCGTAACGCCAATCTTCTGCAGGCAATAGTCACGTATTGACTCGTGGGTCATGTTACAGTTTCTGGCTTAGTAATCTAGTAATCCATTCAATCTTCATTCAGCAACTGGTTTAAGGCTTCCTGCAATTCCTGATATGATTTCTGTTCTTTTCCGATGGTGCGCTTCAATCCTTCCCGATATACTTGCTCGGCGGCCGTCCGTTCATTTCTCCGTTCGTACAACTTTCCCAGGTGGTAGTAAGTGCCGGAGTAGTCCGGATCCGTTAGCATAATATCTGTGAAATACGAAAGCATTTTTTCATCATCACCAAGTTTACCATATTCCAGTGCCAGTGCGAATTTCACAAAGCTGTCCCGCGGATTGTCGGACAAAAATTTTAGCAACTGATTGATCCTGGTTTCATTCATGGGTTATCGGGAAAAAGTTTTTTGGCTACCTTTGCGGCTCTTTCAATGATGCCGGAGTTAGGGGCATCACTCAGCTAAAACCATACAAAGATAGACATGAAGATTTTAGTTTGTATCAGCAAGACACCGGACACGACGACAAAAATCTCGTTCACTGAAAACAATACGAAATTCAATAATGATAAGGTGCAGTTTATCATCAACCCTTATGATGAGTGGTATGCATTGGTAAGAGCTATTGAATTAAAGGAAAAGTCGGCTGCCACGGTTACCGTGATCAATGTTGGCGGCGCGGACAATGATGCCATTATCCGGAAGGCACTGGCCATTGGAGGCGATGATGCCGTGAGGATAGATGCTGAGCCTGACGATGCGTTTTTTGTGGCAGATCAGATTGCTCAATTCGCCCGCAGTGAACAATATGACATCATTCTGCTCGGCAAAGAAACCATCGATTACAATGGTTCTCAGGTGGGCGGTATGATTGCCGGTTTACTGGATTTACCCTTCATCTCATTGGCCTCCCGATTAGATCTCGAAGGCAATGTCGCCACAGTGGAGCGTGATATATCAGGCGGCAAGGAAGTGATGAACGTACAGACCCCATTTGTGGTAAGTGCTTCAAAAGGTATGGCAGAAGCCCGTATTCCAAATATGCGCGGTATTATGGCAGCAAGAACAAAACCGATAAAAGTGTTGACTCCGTTTCCTTCAGAGAAGCTTACATCTGTGAAGAAGTATGATGTTCCTAAGGAAAAAGCGGGCCCGAGAATGATTTCTGCTGAAAATCCTGAAGAGTTGGTGTCTTTGCTTCATACTGAAGCGCGTGTAATCTGAAAATCATTACTTAAATAAAATTAATTGTTGCATGAGTGTACTTGTTTATGTAGAAGCATCGGAAGGTAAGTTCAGGAAACCAGCGTATGAAGCCGCAACATACGGCGTAAAGGTTGGGGCATTGCTGGGTGTGGAAGCGCATGCCTTGTATATCGGAGATGCTGATGAGGCTGTACTGAATTCATTGGGCGATTATGGTATCAAAAAAGTTTGGGCCATCAGGGACACGCGGCTTAAGAACTTTGATCCGCTCGTATACGCTAAAGTTATTACACAAGCAGAGTCGCAGACAAATGCCGATGTGCTGGTGCTTGTACAGGATTATAATGGAAAGGCTATTGCACCGGTTTTGGTTGCGAAGCTGCGTGCCGGGCTGGTTGCAGGGGCGATAGACCTGCCTGAGATCAATGGTGATTCATTCCTGGTCAAGAAGAATGTGTTCTCAGGTAAGGCATATGCAACCTACGAGATGCATGCTGCCAAAAAAATCATTTCCCTGATGCCCAACACGGTCGCTCCGCAGAAAACAGAAAATACTGCAGTGGTGCCATAGATAAAACCTGAAATCAATGATGCTGATTTTAAGATTACGGTGAAGGAGGTGGTGAAGGCAGCCGGCAGCATCTCCTTATCAGATGCTGAAATTGTTGTTTCAGGTGGTCGCGGAATGAAGGGTCCTGAAAACTGGGGTATGTTGGAAGAGATGGCGAATTTGCTTGGTGCGGCAACTGCCTGCTCACGCCCCGTTGCTGACATTCACTGGCGGCCACATACAGAGCATGTTGGTCAAACCGGTATCGCTATCCGCCCGAATTTGTATATTGCAATTGGTATTTCAGGAGCCATTCAGCACCTGGCCGGTGTAAACGGCAGCAAAGTGATGGTGGTTATCAATAAAGATCCGGAAGCTCCGTTTTTCAAAGCTGCTGACTATGGAATAGTTGGTGATGCATTTGAAGTGGTGCCAAAGCTGAATGAGGCATTGCGAAAATTTAAAGCTGGAAATTAACTGTCGGGGTAGCATGAAAAAGATCGAACTGGAAATTGTTGCTTTATCACATAGCATCACTCAATCACATTCTTATGCAGTGGTATTGGGTGAAGTGGGTGGGATCAGGCGATTACCGATTGTTATTGGCGGATTTGAGGCGCAGGCTATTGCTGTGGCATTGGAAAAAATGAATCCAACACGTCCGCTTACGCACGACCTGATGCGCAGTATCTGTCAATCTTTTAATATTGAAGTGAAGGAAGTTATCATCAATAATTTGCTGGACGGCATCTTCTATTCCCAACTGGTTTGCAAGCGAGGCAATGAGTTGATGGAAGTAGATTCCCGCACCTCTGATGCATTGGCGCTTGCCGTGCGATTTGATTGCCCGATTTATACCTATGAATTTATACTCGATTCGGCTGGGTTGATCCTGGAAGAACCCGCGAAAGAGGAAAAGCTGGAGATCAAAGAGCGGAAAGTGGAAAAAAAATCAGGGGCTGCTGCTGTAAAGTCAATGGATCTCGCACGACAGTCGTTGCCGGAGTTAAACACCTTGCTGCAAACCCTGCTAGAAAGAGAAGACTATGAACAGGCTATTAAGGTGAGAGATGAAATTTCACGCAGGAAGAAGGAATCCTGACTTCTGCCTTTCTGATGCGGACGAAATTGGTTTACCCGGATTATCAAATGAAAAATTCAGCCTCGCGATCAGGTGTCCTCTGAATTGTTCCTCCTTTTTATTAATGTTGAAAAGGTTTCTCCAGCCCCAGGTCGTGCTTTATCGGTGAACAGCGCACTTTTGCTTTGAACTGCCCGATGCCGGATTAATAGGTGATATGAAATAACTGACTGCTATTCGAGGAATCGCCTGCTGTCTGCAGCTGATGGTATCATGCATTTTTCCTGCTTTCCAAAAAAACGATACCGGTATTTTGCAATGATATCATAAATGCCGTCTCTGAGAAACGGAGGAATTATGATGAATCCATACAACAAGGACCAACCTCCACCGAGTCGCCTGGCGATTTTTAATATGGCAGTGGACCTGGTATAAATGGTGCCGTTCTCAATAAAGACCACAGAGTCCATTTTTTCAACAGTTGACGGAAGGCCGGCAAGCAATGCTGTGGCAACAGGTGATTGAAGCGGGCTAAACATGAAGCGTTCCTTTTTATCATGCCTGATCACAAAACGAACAGCGCCGTTACACAGATTGCACACGCCGTCAAAGAGGATATGATAGGTTACTGATTTTTCGAATGCTGTTCCGTTCCGTGTTGCTATCATGGTTGCGTTGGGAATAGGTTTATGCTGTTCAATTGTTGATGATCTTTATTTGGTTTTATCATTACTTCTTAAAATTAACAAGACGGTGAATGTGAAGTTGATGATTACCCGGCTAATTCTCAATAACATATTTCAATTTCACCAGATTAATTATCATCTTTCCGTCAAATCACAATTGATGGAAATTGTACGGGGGCTTATCGGGCTTGCTTCGCTCATTCTTATCTGTGTCATTTTCAGCAATAACAGGAGGGCCATCGACTGGAAACTGGTAGGAGCCGGATTGGTGCTTCAATTACTGTTTGCTATTGGGATTTTGCATGTGCCATTTTTCCGCGACATCTTTCAATATATTTCACAGGGATTTGTAACTCTCATAAATTTATCACACAAAGGGACTGAATTCCTGTTTGGCAACCTTGCCGATCAGACACAGTCATGGGCATATGTTTTTGCCGTACAAGTTTTGCCCAATATTGTTTTTTTTGCAGCACTTTCAGCTCTGTTATATTATCTCGGCATTTTACAGATCATTGTTTTCGGTTTCGCCTGGGTGATGAGCAAAACCATGAAACAGATTTCGGGCGCTGAAAGTATGTCCACGGCAGCGAATATCTTTCTGGGACAAACAGAAGCGCCGTTAATGGTTAAGCCCTATCTCGCCGGAATGACTAAGAGTGAAATTCTCTGCATCATGATTGGCGGTATGGCGAATACCGCCGGCAGTGTGCTGGCTGCCTATGTAAGTTTTTTAGGTGGCGCTGACCGGTCACAACAGGAGTTTTACGCACTTCATATGTTGTCGCAGTCCATTATGTCGGCACCTGCAGCTATTGTTTGCGCGAAAATTTTGTTTCCTCAGACGGAGATGGACAAAGTGGCGAAAGATCTGCATGTGCCCAAAGAAAAAATTGGGAGCAATGTATTGGACGCCATTGCCAACGGCACCACGGATGGATTAAAGCTGGCCGTGAATGTGGCCGGTATGCTGGTCGTATTTATTGCCCTGATGGCAGTACTGAATTATCTCCTTCATTTGTTTGGCGGAATCGGAGGATTAAATACACAAATCATGTCAATGTCCGGTAACCGCTATGATGGTTTGTCGTTACAGTTTTTATTCGGATACCTGTTTGCGCCACTTGCCTGGTTGATGGGCGTCTCCTCACACGATATGCTTGCCATCGGACAATTGTTAGGCGAAAAAACAGTGATCAACGAATTTGTGGCCTATATATCAATGGGTAACCTTATGAAAGAAGGATTGCTGACTGACCCCAGGTCGATTGTAATTGCCACCTATGCTTTATGCGGATTTGCTAATTTCTCCTCCATCGGCATACAAATCGGCGGCATTGGCGCACTGGCTTCCAATCAGCGCCAGAATTTATCATCACTGGGTATTAAGTCACTGATAGGGGGCACCATAGCCTGTTTTATGACTGCGGTAATTGCAGGTATGTTATATAGTGGATAGATTTGTTCCCAAGGGCTTTCGAGGCTTCAATACAGCAGTGTGGCAATTGACGGGGTGGCTATGGAGCAAAGCTTATACAATCAAATCTACAGGAGCTGAATAATCACCACCGGAATCTTGTTTGAGACGCTTTCAGATCGCCAGGAAATGCATTTTTTTCTTCATTGAATCGATTCACTTTCTATTTTTACCCGCTAAATTTTACAACGGACCATGTTTGATTTTCTACTTACCGCCGATGGCTGGGCCAGTTTGGTCACGCTGATTTTCATGGAAATTATCCTCGGCATTGATAATATTATTTTTATTTCACTGATTGCCGAGCGGCTGCCAAAGCATGAGCAGCAGCGTGGCCGTGCCATAGGACTGGCGATAGCGCTGATTATAAGGGTGATGTTGTTGTTTTCCATCTCCTGGCTAACGCATCTGACCGATCCGGTTGCCAACATCGGATCATTTGCGCTCAGCGCAAGAGATATAATTCTTATAGCAGGAGGAATCTTTCTGCTTTACAAGACAACATTAGAAATTCATCAGAAGATTGAGCATGAGGATGAGCATGGCCCCAAATTAAAAGGCAAGAACACATTTGGATCGGTGATCCTGCAAATCATCCTGATTGATGTCGTATTCTCGGTGGATTCAATTCTGACAGCGGTGGGACTGGTAGATAACGTAATCATCATGGTGATTGCCGTGACAGGGGCAATGTTCTTTATGCTGATATTTTCAAAAATTGTAAGTGAGTTTATTAACAAACATCCCACGATCAAAATGCTTGCGCTGTCATTTTTATTGATGATCGGCGTGTTGTTGGTGGCAGATGGCCTGCACTATCATATTGAGAAACAATATCTCTATTTCGCTATGGCCTTCTCGTTCCTGGTCGAGTTCCTGAATATGAGAGAAAGAAAGAAGAGGAAAATGGAATAGGCAAAAATTGCCTGAAATGTAAATGTAGGGAGCCAGAATAAGTTGAATGCCGCGATATGAACTGGCATCGAAGCTGGAAAGGTTTATACTTCTTCCGGCACCAGTTTGCTCTTCACTTTTACAACCCAACCGAAGGGGTCAGGCACCTTGCTGGTTTTGATTTCCTCAAGATCCTGCTTCAGCCTGGTTGAATAATTCGTATCATCAATAGGTGGTAATTCCATCACGGCACCTTTATAACCGATGTGTGATATCGCCGTAATAGAAGCGGCCGTTCCTGTGCCAAATGCTTCCATGAAATGTCCCTTTTTATGAGCATCGGCCAATTCATCGAGCGATATCTTACGTTCTTCCACTTTTATTCCATAGCTCTTCAACAATTGAATCACACTGTCGCGGGTAACACCATCTAATATTGTTCCGTCGAGGTTGGGTGTTATGGCAATGCCATCTACCACAAAGAAAACGTTCATGGTGCCTATTTCCTGCGCATACCGGTGTTCGATTCCATCTGTCCATAAGACCTGATCAAATCCCTGTTTTTGGGCCTCCTTAAGTGGTAACATGGTAGCACCATAATTCCCGGCGGCCTTGGCAAAGCCAACACCACCCACAAAAGCCCTCACATAATGATCAGAAGCAATCACTTTCACAGGTTTGGAATAATAGGAACCGGCCGGTGAAGTGATGATCAGGAACTTAAAGAATTCAGTGGGCCGGATACCAATAAAGCGATCGGTAGCGAACATGAATGGACGAACATATAATGAACACCCCTGTTCTTCCGGTATCCATTCATGATCAAGGTTGATGAGTTCGTGCAATGCATCATGCCATAATTCTTCCGGCACTTCCGCCATACCCATTCTCGCCGCGGACCTGTTGAATCGCTTGTGATTTTTTTCCGGCCTGAATAATTGCGGATGGCCGTAGGGATCTTTATAGGCCTTCATGCCTTCAAATATTATTTGACCATAATGCAATGCGGAGGATGCGGGGCTGAAGTACAGGTTGCCATAAGGAATGATTTTGCAATCAGACCACCTGCCTTGTTTGCATTCGGCAACAAACATGTGATCACCATATAATTTTCCGAAGGCAAGATCTTTGAAATTGACTGTTCCAAGCCGGGAAGTTTCAGTCTGTTCAATGTGAAACGGATATTTCATAAGGAAATAATTTTTGTAACGGTAGGGGCAGGCACCATAAAATTATCGTGGCATAAAATTAAAAAATACTTCCTTCGCAAAGAAACTATTCGGTGAATGTTTATCAGGAAGTCCTATTCTGAAATGTTTGATAAGTTTGATGGATAATCTTAAAATGGATTTGCTATGCAGGTAATGGAAGAATTCGAATCGTTCACTCATTTATTTCATCAGCAGTTGTACCTTGCCGCTGAGCCTGAAACCCTTACTTTTCTGAATCTTGATCACCAGCCCGTTCCGTTTCCCGTGATGTTGTTATTGCTGAAGAATGCCTTTGATCAGGATATCAGTGAAGCCGATTTTGGATTGCTTAAGAAGCTGTCTGAATGGATTGGTGTTGAAAATGAAAAAGTTGCCTGCCATTTACTAAAAGAGACAGGTATCTCCTTTAGCGGGCTGAGAACCAAGCATCATATAGATAGCATTATATGTTATGGTGCTGAGCCCGCTGACTTAGGCCTGAATATGGACTATCAGCTTAATAAGCCTCTTCGTTTTATGAACTGTAACTTACTTTTCACTGCTCCATTTGCTGAAGTGCAGCGACAGGAAACGATGAAGAAGCAGTTTTTTGAGGCCCTTAAAATACTTTTCAGCCATCTAAGAAAACCAAGCCGTTGAAACTCCTGTTTGCCACACAAAATATGCATAAAAGAGACGAGGTGCAGGCGCTCCTTGGTGGCGGTATTGTGGTCACCTCCCTGGCGGAGTTGGATTACCGGGAGTATCTTGCGGAAACGCATGCCACCCTCGAAGAAAATGCGCTGGAGAAGGCAATGTTCATCAACAAAAGGTTTGGGATGGATTGTTTTGCTGAGGATACAGGACTTGAAGTGGAAAGCCTTCATGGGGCGCCCGGTGTTTATTCCGCGAGGTATGCAGGAGAAGGCAAACGTACAGAAGATAATATTCAGTTATTGTTGCAAAACCTCAATGGCAAAAGTAATCGCAAGGCAAGGTTCAGGACGGTGATATGTTTGTTCATGAAACAGCAGCCATATTATTTTGAAGGTTTGGTGAATGGAAGTATTGCACATATAGCAGCGGGAGAGTCCGGTTTTGGTTATGATCCCGTTTTTATTCCTGAAGGCAGTGATAGGACATTCGCTGAGATGAGCGGTGATGAAAAGAATGCCGTCAGCCACCGGCGAAGAGCCCTTGAAAAGATGATAGAATTTTTAAAAAAAACCTCGTGAATCGAAATCCGTGTTGCCTGGCAGGCAGAAACGCGTTTAATCATGCGAACGGTTCCCCAACATTTCTTAGCGAATTCCGGATAATGTTTTTTCGGTAATGCAACTATTCTTTCTATTTTTAAGTCAAGAAATAACCATTAATGCGACTCTGGGGTAACAATAAAGTCAGTGAGCAGCAACTAATTGATGGTTGTATCCAGGGCGATCGTAAAATGCAGGAGGAGTTTTATAAAGTATTTGCCTCGCGCATGTTTTCGATATGCCTTCGATATGCCGGTGACTATTACCAGGCAGAGGACATGCTGCAGGAAGGGTTCATACGTGCCTACGCCCATCTTCATAAATTCAGAAATGAGGGTTCTTTTGAAGGCTGGATGAAACGGATTTTTGTGAATACAGCAATTGAAGGCTATCGTAAAAATCAGGCCAGCAGGAATACGATGGAAGTGGAAGACATGAAGAATGATCTGGTGCAGCAGGATGATTTCCATCATTTATCAGCAAATGACCTGATCAATATGGTGCAGCGATTATCACCTGGTTACCGCACCGTGTTCAACCTCTACGCCATTGAGGGATATTCACATCAGGAAATTGCCGATATGCTTTCCATCAGCGTCGGCACATCGAAGTCGCAGTTGGCGAGAGCAAGATACCTTTTGCAAAAAATGATTTTGAATTCCCAAAGGATACAAAAATATGCCGCTGTCTTCTGATAGACATATTATTGATGAGCAGTTCAGCAAAAAACTGCGCCATTTTAAGGCACAGCCTTCGGGAAGGGTATGGAACCGCTTGTCCGGTAACCTGCACCTGCAAAGAAGGGGTAATACCACTACCCAACGCATGTTACTCCTTTCTTTGCTGATACTGCTTGGTTTTGGCAGCTTCTGGATTACTGAATCGTTGCAGCCGGGTAAAAATACTTCCGGTAAGAAGCCGTCGAATGAATCTGCCGTTACACTGTCTGAAAAATCCGATGCATCCTCACCGGCTTCTGTGATAACCAAGGAAACGAAGAGAACGGATTTTACTCCTGCGACAGCAGGGCATTACAAGGCATATTTGCCAGAGGAAGATCTCCGATACTTAAATGAAACTGACAATACCACGGGAACAACTGAAGAGTGGCAGGCAGCAGATATATATGCTGACAATGCTGATTCACGGGTGCTCTTTGGCTGGCAGCCGGAGAATGCAGAGATAAAGCCATTAAAGCTGGATCCTGCACAGGTTACCAGTCCCGCATCTGCCATTGAAAGTAGAGCGTTTACAGACCATCGGTCTTATCCGTCAGGAGTAAGGAATCCTGATTTTTATATTGCCGATGCCGCAGGTTTTTATTTGGGGTTCGGGCAAACATTCAACTCTACTTTTATTGTTGACGCCAAAGCATATCATGATGAGAACCTTCGATTCGCACCTACCTTCGGCATTGCGTTGATGCTTCAAAGCGGATACAATTTCAACAACAAGTGGGGCATAGAAGGAGCGTGGATCATTCATTCACAGGAAGGACAACGATATAAATACCTTCCTACCAATAACAGGACTACCAGCCTTGAGTATATCCAAAAGCATATCTCCTTCAACTATATGCAGTTTCCGTTATTGGTTCGATATAAGTTACAGGGATGGTCTGGCATCACCGAATCACCCTTTTTCGTCAACTATTCTTTAGGTGTTCAATACGGTAGGCTTCTTTCATACAGTGTTGATGAAAGCAAGGAACGGGTATCCAATCAGAATTTGTTCCGTAAGAATGAATATGCACTTGTTGCAGCTTTGGATTACGATTTTATCAGCCGTAAATCATCATTTGTAACGGTCGGAATACGTACTTCTCTTGGGTCGAACCTCTTTGTAAAAGATACGCCGGAAAACCTGGAGTTTGACGATCCACACAATTTTCTCCTTGGTGTGCATGCTGCAGTGAATTTCTCACTAAAAAAATCTCCGCGGCATACCGCTGCAGTGCGGTAAATAAAACTCTTCCATTCATCTGTTATCACGGTAAAATCAAAGCGAGCTCAATAGAATAATCCGGGTCAACGAATGATGGTTGCTGGTTATCGGAGCCCTTCCCCAAGAAAACTATTCAAAGCATCATGATATGCATGAAACTGATGGAGATTTTTATGCTTGCCGTTTTCGATTTCAACAAACCGGTCGCCGGGTTTCAGATATTGCTTCAGTTTTTTTCCTGAGTTGATAGAAACCGTTTCATCCTTGTTACCATGCAGAATGAGGATGGGAACCTTAACCGATGGTAACAAAACATCTGTTCTTAAACCAAAGGGCAAATAATTCCCATACGGTAATAACATCCCAAACCGTCGCCCGATATCATACATATTGGCGAAAGGTGTTTCCAGTATGAGTTGATTGCAGGCCTGACGGGCTGCCAGGTAAGTCGCTGCAGCTGTACCAAGTGACCTGCCATAAATGAGAATTTTTTCCGGTTCAAAATATTGGCGTGCGACCTTATACCAGTATTCGGTGTCAGCGTAAAAATGGTGCTCTGTAAGTTTTCCACCGCTTTTGCCAAAACTCCTGTAATCCGGCATCAGTACACCGAAACCGAGATCAGTAAATTTCTTTGCAAACGGCAGGTAGTTGTCAAGATTTTTCCAGTTACCATGAAAGTAAATGACAATGCCTTTGGTCGCATCAGGCTGCAGCAAAATGCCATTGAGACGTGTATGGTCTGTAGCCTCAATATCCAACTCTTTGAAAGCTATGCCCGGACTAAATTCATGCGTATCCTTCAGTTTTTGTGGCCGGAAAATAAAGCTGGACTGGAATAAGATAAAAGCAAGGCAATACACAATATACAATACAATGGAGGTGAGGATCAGCCAGCCCATGCATTCGGTCATTTAGTACAATAAGATGTCGCGTAAAAATGCATGATATTGCGGAAATGCGGGAAGATTGTTGTGCTTGCCTCCTTCAATCCGGATAAGGGTGATGCGTTTGGGAGCGATGGCTGCCAGTTTTTCACTGCTGCTGATGGGAATAAGGCTGTCTTTTGTTCCATGTAGAATGTAGGTATGGCACTTTACATATTCCATCCACAGATCCGCTCTAATAGGATACTTAAGTAAAAAAGGCATTGGCAGGAAGGGCAGGTAACGGCTGGAGATGTGCTGAAAGCTGTAATAGGGTGCATCCAGGATACAGAACCTTGGCATATTCAAACTGGCCACACGAACGGCAAAGCCACTGCCAATGCTTCTCCCATACACAATGATTTGATCTTCCCTGTATTTTTTCTTCATTTCCTCATATACGAATTGCGCGTCTTTCAGCATAACATCTTCTGATCGTTTGCCGGTGCTCTTGCCAAAGCCGCGATAGTCTATCATGATCAAATCATACTGATACCTGGTAAAGTCTTTTGAATACTTAGCCCAGCCTTTTATACTGCGGGTATTGCCATGAAAATAGAGGATAATGCCTTTAGGGTTTTCCACGGCAAAGTGTAAGCCGTTGATGCGCACATTACGTTCAACATCAAAAAATAACTCGGTGAAAGGCCGGTCGTACTGAAATTTAAAACTCTGCGGGAGTTTTTCGGGATGAAAAATAAAACGCTCCTGCACAAAATAGATGATAACGCACACAGCCAGCCATGCCAGCCCGATGTAAAGAAAAATGTTCATGCGTTAAGGATTCAATTTCCAAGATATTGTTTCCTGAAGATTTGCTGCGGAAAATAAATTGTTGCCATCCTGTATATCCTTTTTCAAAGCAGCCTGACACAGCGTGATGGCGTTGCAGGGAATGGGAAGAAATTTTATGACACAAAATTTTTTACACCAACATATAAAAAGATAAATCCCGCATAGATGCATGTAAGCGATGCTTTGGGTTTGCCCATCTCTACCATAAAGGAGATTGTTTTACAAACCCTGAGCGCGCAACGCAGGGGTTTAGCCCGTTGCTGTTTTGAACTGTAGCAAGAGGGTTGACAGGAGGAAAAAATTAAACCCACATTTTGCAGTTCAAAGCGGCAATGTGTTTAACCCCGACGTAGAACTGCTTAGGGTTTGTGAAACATTTTCTTTTCTTGGCAAATTGAGCAAACCCTTAGCAGTTCTAAATCGCAGCGAAGCGGGATTTTTCCACTGAAAAATCCGGGTTAAACTGCTGCATTGGATGAATCTTCTCCTTATCAGCAGTCGCGGTTGAACAAAAGTTGCATGCCAATCATTGCCAAAAAGCTGAGCGGTTCGCCACCGGCAATTATTTGGCCAGTGCAGCGTAGTCAAAAACCAGGTGACAGAATGCTTTTACGCCAACATCCAATTGGCTGTCGTCAATATAGAAGTCAGGGGTGTGATGCGGAGCGGCCGTTGCCGGATCCATGCCGGGAGGCATGCCGCCGAGGAAGAAGAAGAAGGCGGGAACTTCAGCTCCATAAAAAGAAAAATCTTCAGCGCCGGTCATCCAGTTCATGATCCTTACATTGTTTTTGCCGGCAGCTTTTTCCAGACTCGGTTCCATCATGGCAGTCAGCTTCAGATTATTGTACGTCACTAATGTTTTAGTAATGATGGTTACTTCAGCGGTGGCTCCTGCGGCCTCTGCAATTTTAGTAGCAGTGTGCCTGATTTTTTCATGC
The DNA here is from genome assembly GCA_044227805.1 of Chitinophagales bacterium. GTDB lineage: Bacteria > Bacteroidota > Bacteroidia > Chitinophagales > UBA10324 > JACCZZ01. The sequence continues at coordinate 14,898 of JBGAWA010000016.1, forward strand.
ACATCCACCTGCATGGCGCTGTCGAGCGTTCTGACAGTGCCTTCCATCATCACTTCTTCTGAAATAATATTGTTACGTACGCCCCCGTTGATTTTTCCTATGGTGATCACCACCGGCGCAGTGGTGAGGTCTGACTGCCGGCTCACTATCGTCTGCAATCCTTCAATAATCTGTGCTGCAACCATGATGGGATCAATACCACTCCACGGCTGAGAGCCATGCGACCCTTTCCCCTTAATTTTAATGAGGAGTATATCTGAAGCGGCCATCTCCGCACCGCTTTTGTATTTTATGATACCTGCTTCCGTTTGTGAATTAATGTGTAATCCGAAAATGGCGTCCACTTTTGGTTCCTTCAGGACTCCTTCTTTAACCATCAGCGCCGCTCCTCCTTCCTCATCTCCGGGTGCGCCTTCTTCAGCCGGCTGGAAAATAAACTTTACGGTGCCGGGAACATCTTTTTTCATGGAGGACAGCACCTGTGCTGTACCAAGAAGGATGGCTACATGCGAGTCGTGTCCGCACGCATGCATCACCGGGACAATGTTGCCCATATATTCTCCTTTCACTTTTGATGCGAATGGCACATTGGTTCTTTCTTCCACAGGCAGTGCATCCATATCGGCCCGTAAGGCAACCACGGGTCCGGGCCGGCCACCTTTCAGCAATGCCACGACACCTGTTTTGGCAACACCGGTTTGCACTTCGAGGCCAAGTGAACGTAAATAACCGGCCACAAATTTTGAAGTCTCATATTCCCGGTTCGACAGTTCAGGATGCTCGTGAAGGTAACGGCGCCACTCAATTACCTTTGGTAAAATGGCGGCTGCCTGCTGATCAATGAAGGCATCTGTTTTTTGACTGTAAGCAACTGAAGCTAGCAGCGAAAAGATAAAAACCGATAAGATGAAGTGGAGGCGCATGCTGTAAGAATTTTGGATGAATGTATCAAAATAAACGGGATCGCCGGTGGTCAATATGGACATGCTTCCTGCAAAACCCCAGGAGACTAGACATTTTAACCCGGATTTTTCAGTGGAAAAATCCCGCTTCGCTGCGACCTAGAACTGCTAAGGGTTTGCTCAATTTGTCGAGAAAAGAAAATGTTTCACAAACCCTAAGCAGTTCTACGTCGGGGTCAAACCCGTTGCCGCTTTGAACTGCAAAATGTGGGTTTAACAGTTATTTTTATTCCGTTCGGAAGGCAGCTGAAATTATTGCCACTCATTGAAATAAGCTTATGGCATGCAACTTTATTAACAATGAAGAATTCCTGTTTTGCAGTTCTATCATAGAAACCGTTAACGGGAATTAGCATAATTTGAACAGCTGAGTAAACGATGATGTTGGCAACATCCAATACTATTCACAGCGATTAATTTGAACCTGTTATCGTTCAAACTCCAGTCGCATTCCATTCACACTCTCATCAAAAGTGCCATTGGCATAAACCAGTCTGCCGTTCACGAATGTATGTGTGATACAACCCTGGAAAGATTGTCCTTCCAGCGGCGACCATCCGCATTTATACAGGATGTTTTCTTTTTTCACTACATAAGATTTATGCAGATCAAGCAGGAAAAAATCTGCTGCATAACCTTCCCTCAGAAAGCCGCGTTGCCTGAGACCAAAAACGATTGCCGGCGCATGGCTCATTTTTTCCGCAATTTTCTCTATGGAAATTTTACCCTGCCGGTGATACTCCAGCATCATGCTTAGAGAATGTTGGAGCAAAGGGAGGCCGGAAGGTGATTTGAAATAATTGATTTTTCCTTCTTGTGTCATTGTATACTTTTCTTCCCACAGATGCGGTGCATGGTCGGTGGCAATCACATCCAGCCTGTCATCCAGCAACGCTTCCAGCAGTGCAGCTTTGTGTCGTTCATCTTTTATGGCGGGATTGCATTTGATTTGTGGGCCATAGTGTTCATAGTCGCCGCTGTCAAACCAGAGATGATGCACGCAGACTTCGGCTGTTATTTTTTTCTCTTTCAACGGAAGTTTATTATTGAAAAGCGATATCTCATCTGCCGTTGAGATATGCAGAATGTGTAAACGGGCATCATGTTTTTGCGCGAGCGAAACAGCAAGGCTGGAAGAAGCGAGGCATTGTGCTTCATTCCGGATGACAGGATGCAATGAAACGGGAATGGCATCACCATATTTTTCGCGAAACTTATTTTCCTGTTGCTTTATCAGCGGATCGGTTTCGCAGTGTGTAGCGATTAATACCGGAGCGTATTTGAATATGTTTTCGAGTGCTGCCGTGTCATCCACAACCAATTTACCGGTGGAGGAGCCCATGAAAATTTTTATTCCGCAAATTTTGGCAGGGTCTGTCTTTTTAATTTCTTCCAGGTTGGTATTGGATGTACCTAAGTAAAAGGAGTAGTTGGCGAGTGAAGTAACCTGTGCAATCCGGTACTTCTGCTCCAGCAATTCATGCGTTTCGGCAGGCGGAATGGTATTGGGCATCTCCATAAAGGAGGTGACGCCTCCCGCAATGCCTGCCTTGGATTCGGAATAGATAGATGCTTTATGGGTAAGGCCCGGTTCGCGGAAATGTACCTGATCGTCTATAATGCCAGGCATGAGGTAGGAACCGGCGGCGTCAATTTCTGTTTCGGCTCCGCTGCCTGTTATTGAGCTGTCGATTCTCTCAATGCGTCCATTCTTCACCAACAGGTCACCGGAAACAGTCTTTCCCTCATTTACGATCTGCGCGTTTTTAATGATGATTTTTTTCATGGTATGGCGAAGATACTACCGGGATGATAACAGGCAAGTTTCAGGTCCAACAGCTGGAAAGCAATAAATCCTGTTTCAGCAATACCTATGTGTAATCCGGACATCCTGCTGACATCTTTTCGAATGACGGATTTTGACGAATACGACTGATAACTTCTCGTTTCATTGAATCTTTCATTCTAACTTTGCCGCAAATCATCTGCTATGAAAAGTCTATTTATGATCCTGTTACCCGCTCTCTTCCTGATATCCTGTAAGCAGGAACTGCTGAAAGTGAATACATATTATGACCTTGAAAATAAAGAGATCCGTGAGAGTTATACGGTTAGGACAGACAGCCCATCCATACGGGAAGGAACCTATTCGCTTTATGGGAAAGACGGGAAACTGGTTGAAAAGCGGAACTACCAGCACAACCTGATTCAGGATACGCTCTTCAAATACTATCCATCAGGAAAGGTGAGTGAAAAAACATTGTTTCTCGACGGACTTCAAAACGGGGAGCGGCGTGTGTATTTTGAAAGTGGTGCATTGATGATTATGGAACACTATACAAACAATGATTTTGAAGGACCTTACCAGTCGTATTATGAAAACGGAAAATTGAAGGAAGAAGGCCTGTACGTTAACAATGTAATGGATGGTAAATGGAAATATTATTATGATACCGGAGAACTGAAGGAAGAAGTGATGTTTGCCAACAATGAGGAAAATGGTGCCTTTCAATCCTATTACAAATCAGGCAAGGTGAAGGAGACCGGTACCTATTCACATGCTATTAAGGCCGGCACGTGGAAGTTATTTGACGAAGAGGGTAAGCTGATCAGCGAAGAACATTTTGCTGATCTTAAGCGTAATCATTCTGTGGTATGACCCTCTATCATTTAAATGGTGAGTCTTTCTCTTTGGCGACTACCTTATACACCATCCTGTCCATCATAGAAGGGAAAAACTTATTCAGCAAAACAGTAAGTTTTCCCTGCAGTGTCAATATTACAGTTCTTTTTTGATGGACGATGCCGTTCACAATATGAGCGGCCACTTCTGCTGCGCTCATCAGGCTGCTTTCATCCAATGGACTATCACCTTGTTGCTGTCCGAGTTGATTCAGTGCTGTGTTCCTGATGTTGGAAGCAGTGTAGCCTGGGCAAACAACCATAATATGAATTCCGGTCTTCGTGTTTTCCACTCGTAAGGCATCGAGAAATCCATTCATGGCAAATTTGGAGGCGGAATATCCTGTTCGGCCGGGCAACCCCTTGTATCCCGCGATGGAAGACACTCCTGCAATACTGCCCTTATTCTTAAGGATTTCGCTGAATGCATATTTCGTACAGTACACCGTGCCCCAGAAGTTAATGTCCATCAATTGGCGGATCACTTTCAGATCTACCTCACTGAAAATTGCACGCATCGAAATGCCGGCATTGTTGATGAGAATATGAATAGTGCCGAAATTATGTATCGTGGTTTCCATCAGTTTGCGGCAGTCATCTTCCACGCTTACATCTGTTACGCACATGGCCACACTATGCCCGCGTTGTGAGATTTCATCGGCTACTTGTTTCAGTTTCTCTCCATTGCGTGCGGCCAGCATCACATGGGCTCCCGCGTCAGCAAATGCTACTGCGCAGGCTTTGCCGATTCCGGATGAAGCGCCGGTGATCACCACTACTTTATTTTTCAGCTGGATTTTACTCAAGAGGATCTTTTACTATTTTAATCTGTCAGGAATACGTTGTAAATCTAAAAAATATTAACGCGAAGCGGGTATATGATTTTGAGTAATTGTAATCAAAAAAGGTAACTTCACCAGCTTCAAAATCACTTCTTTCTGAATCGCATGACAGGGCGGCTGGTTAAGTGTTTCTTTCTATTGCTGATAACGGCTGCGGTAGCTTTAACATCCTGCAGAAAGGGAATTGAATCGCATCCATCATGGGAAATGAATATGCTGGCGCCTTTGCTCAGCACCTCGCTTTCGATCAGTGATTTGCTCGCCGACTCACTTGTGCAGCTGAATGATGATCATTCGATATCACTGGTGTTCAGTGATTCGTTATATCATTTTTCATTTGCCGATGCAACACTGCAGATACCGGACACTACGATTAAAGCCGGCTTCTCGCTGCAGAATCTCAGTCTTGCCAATCAGAGCATTGTATATCCGTTGACGCTGGGGCAAATGTGTCTGCAACTGGGTGTGCTTGGACAGTTTATTATTGCGGCCAACGGCGGTGTGTTTCCGATTCCGGCCATTGAAAATATCTCTACAGGCGATAATGATATTGACGCAACCCAGTTTTTTGAAACCGCGGACCTGGAGTCAGGGGCAATTGATATGACGCTGGAGAATGGTTTACCGATTACCATTTCCAACATTGTCTTCCAGGTAAAGAACAAGATTGATCAGCAACTGCTTACACAGGATACCTTCCTAAACCTGCTGCCAGGTCAGTTGCAGACCAAGGTGATCGATCTGAGTGGCAAGCATGTAGAGGGAACCCTTGTTGCCGCCATTATTGATCTTGACAGTCCGGGCGGTGTGGCACCCATTGACACATCGGATGCCTTAACCATCACCATGGTGGCGCATGATTTGGTTGTGAGTTCAGCCACTGCCGTTTTTCCCGCGCAGAACCTCATTGACGAAAACAAGGAAACGAAATACAATCTAAGCGGCGGAGCGCAGTTAAATCAGCTCCGTGTGAAGTCGGGAATGATCCTCATCAATTTGCAAAGCACTATTCAGCAGCAATCACATTTTGAATTCGCGCTCCCTTCTGCCACTGACGCTTTCGGCAATACCATTTATCTGGATGAGGATCTGCCTCCCGCAACGGCAGGGTCAGTCAGCAGCCTGGTGAAATCATTTGACTTATCAGGATTCACCTTTGACCTGACTGGCATCAGCGGAAATACGTACAACACCTACTATAGTCATCTGGTCGCCAGCATTGACTCAACCGGTGAACTGGTGACCATTTCAAAAAATGACAGTGTAATGATCAGTTACACGTTGCAACAGATTGTGCCTGAATTTATAGGCGGTTATCTCGGACAGCAGATCGTTACTATCGGGCCATCGGAAACATTGTTCGATGGATTGAAAAATATCAAGAGCGGCTCGATTGGTTTAGAGAGCACTGCCGTTGATCTTACGGTGAAGAATGGAATCGGTGTGACGGGCAGAGTCAATCTGTATGAGCTTACCGCCATGAATACCAGCACCGGGCATAATGTATCTCTTGAGTGGGATGAACTGAACAAGCCACTGGCCGTTGCACCGGCCGTCTTTTCTCCCTTTACACCTTCCATCACAGTTTTCTCTTTAAACAATTCCAATTCTAACATAAAGGCATTGGTGGAAAATCTTCCTGATAAGCTTAAGTATGCCATGGATTTCTTTGTGAATCCAGCCGGAAACAGTTCGTTTTATCACGATTTTGCTTATGACACGAGCGGGCTGGATGTCGCTCTCCACCTTACAGTTCCCTTGTCGCTGATAGCGAGCAACCTTGTATTGCAGGATACTTTCGACTTTTCATTAGGCAGCGGTGAAGAGGGCGATCCTGCGATCAAAGAAGGAACTTTTTCTCTCATAGCTTACAATGGGTTTCCCTTTATGGCTGCACCACAACTGTATTTTTATGATGCAGACTTCAACCTGCTGGATTCACTCTTCACTGCACCTTCGGAAATTACTCCAGGTCAGCTGAATGAGCAGTGTCTTGTTGCAGCACCAGTAAAATCGGTGCTGACGGTACCCGTGAATGAAGAAAAGATGAACCGGCTGCGAGCCGCTCATTCAGTAATGGTAAGGTCTTCATTTACTACGACAACTTCCGGTTCCTGTAATTCTTACCTGAAAATTTATGATGACTACCAACTGACCATCAAATTAACCGGATCGTTTATTTTTTATACCGGATATTAATCGTATGAACGCTCGCAGTCTCCTGTATTTTATCGTGTTCTTAGTTTGCAGGGAAGATGCTGTTGCGCAGGAAGCCAGGGGTGAAGACAGTGCCCGAAAAGGGCAGGACAGTGTGGCTTTCAATAGCTGGCATGATTTGTCATTTGATACGTATGCGTGGATGCCATTCACGCAGTTCGATGATTTGGCATCGCATGAGATCATTTTAAGGGGCAATGGTGTGATAAGTTCCAATGCTGTGAACCTTGCTTTCAGTACAGCCGCCTTGCGTAACAGGTTCATCGGGGAAGAACTGAAACAATCTGTTGCAGCAGATCTTGCTACAACAAACGCTTTCGAATATACGGTGGATGCGGAAGCAGGTTATCGTTTGGTGGCACGAAGGTTTTTCCTGCATAGCCCATCGTTACTATCATTCAGCATGAAAGTCGGTTCGGTGCAACAGTCAAGTTTCACCGAGGATCTGTTTAAGGTGAGTTTTTTTGGCAATGCAGGTTATGCGGGACAGGCTGCTGATTTCAGCGGTTCACGCGATCTGCAATACAGCTACCGACAATGGCGCATGGGTATGCAAAAACAGTTCTTGCACAAAGCCAATCAATGGGAGACGGGCATTGGAATTTCCTACATCACGGCGATGAAAGGGCATGAAATCCTGCTGCACGAGGCTACACTTTTTACAGAGGAAAACGGTGAATACCTCAACGCTGACTACGATATGGAGTACCATGAAGCCGATACGTCTAACCACGGAAGTTTGCAAACGGATGGACATGGCTTTGCGGTGGACTTGTTGCTGTCGTACTTGCTGAATGATGGAAAATCAAGGCTATCCATATTCATCAATGACGCAGGAATAATAGGCTGGAACAAGCATTCACTCCTTTACAGTGCAGACAGTTCACTGCATTTTGAGGGAGTGGAAGTGAATGATTTTTTGATGCAGGCTGATTCATCACTCATTCAGTTTAATACCGACACGCTGTTGAAAAAAACCGGCGCTACGGTTCGCAGCGGTTCATTTACAACAGCATTAGCGATGCGATTCTCACTTGCTTATTTGCAAAAGTGGAGTGATCATTGGTTGACGGTGGCCGGTATTACGTATCGTCCGCTACCTGATCTGATGCCTCTCATTTTTATTCAGCCACAATATGTGGTTACCGAATGGCTGACGACGGGCTGTTCACTTGCCTATGGCGGCACGGCGGGTTTCGGACTGGGGCTTACCGGAGTGATAAATGTGCATGAGAAATTCAAATTCACCATTGCCTCACAGAATATCCTTGGAATTATTATGCCTGCGCAAACTACTTCAACTTCCTTATTTTTGCAGGCTAGCTGCAGGTTCTGATTAGAAAAATAAACACTACTGACAACATGAAACCGTTCTTCTTTGCTTTCATCCTTCTCATGCCTTCATTTTTATTCGCGCAGGAAGATGATGATGACAGGGATGAGTTAGCCTATGACACCATAGCGATCCATAATCCGGATGCCTATAACATGGTGGATATGAAGATTTACTATAAGCCCTCCCATAGGCTGTACCGGGCAGGAAAATTGCTGAATGGAAAGAAACAAGGCATCTGGCGCACCTATTCGGAAAGTGGCCTGCTGGAAAGAGTGGAAGAATATAACCTCGACTTCTACGATGGCATGATTCTGATTCTTAACGAAAATGGTATGCTCACAAAAGAGCAATACATCAGGAATGGTGCACTGGAGGGATTGATGCACGACTATTACCCGGGCGGCTATATTAAAACCGAGGAAAATTATGTAAAGGGTGTGCTGAACGGATGGCGCAGGGCATATACCAATGCTGGTGTGCTGCAGGAAGAAGGCATGTGGAGTGCAGGTCGACGTGACAGCATCAACCGGTGGTTCTATCCTGATGGTAATCCATACGTTGAATACACTTACGATAATGGGGTGATCAGTGGAACATCCACGCAATATTATGAAAGCGGGAAAATCAAATCGAAAGGTGACTATAAAAATAATCTGGAAGATGGCACTTGGAAGGATTTCTATGAGTCGGGCAAATTAAGTGCAGAGGGCGTGTTTAAGGCTGGTGAAAAAACCGGCACCTGGAAAATTTATGATGAATCAGGTAAGCTGCTGAAGACACAAACCTGGGAGAATGGCGAGATGAAGAAGGAAATTCCAGCCAGGAAATAGGTAAATTTTGTTTATTCAATTTAAAGACCATCGTTCAAACCGGGTTCCTATGAAGCATTATCTTGTTAGCGTTTGTCTCCTCATAGCTTCATTTCCTTCAGGCGCTCAAATCACCATCACACAAGTTGATTTGCCGCATTTGCCAAAGTTTCATCACCACAAGCGCTGTCGTTGATTTTACCATTGACCCGTCACAAACCGGTGCCAATGTAACATGGGATTTTCAACAACTTACTCCGCTCACTTCTGCCGCAGATACCTTTTATGGCCTTTCAGAATTATCGTTTTTATATCAGCTTTTGTATGCGGGCGCCAACCTGGTGGATAAGACACCTTACAATATTGCGATTGATCAATTGATGCTTGAAGATGTTTACCTTGTTTTTGAGAGCAATGCGAATGAATTGAAACAATATGGATTTGCCGGTACAATTGACGGCATACCTGTTCCGGTTATTTACAGTGATAAAGATGTGATTTATAACTTCCCAATCGAATTCAATGGCGTTGATTCATCAACGTCGGGGTTTGCTTTAGGACTGACCGGATTGGGTTATGTTTCACAGCAGCGAAAACGGGTGAATACCGTGGATGGCTGGGGTACCGTGAAAACACCGGCCGGTATTTTTGATGCATTGCGTATTACCTCAGTAATCACGGATGTGGACAGTGTGTATCTTGATACGCTGGGCTTCGGCACTAATGTGACACTCAAGTCATACGAATATAAATGGCTCGCGCAAGAGGGAGGCACACCAGTTTTACAAATTAATGCGCAGGATGTGCTCGGTGTTCCCGTCATCACACAGATCACTTACCAGGACACCGCTTTGCAGACCGGATTGCAGGCAGCCACGAACGGCACTTCTCCGTCGGTTTCTGTATTTCCCAATCCTGCCGGTGATCAGCTTCAGCTGCATTGGAACAATGTGCCCATGAAACCAGCTATAGTTACCGTTACAGACCTATCCGGTGCAGTGGTAAAAATGATAGAAATGAAGCAGCCCGTAGAAATTCTCCATACTGCTTCCTGGAAAAATGGAATCTACTTTCTTCAGGTGGAATATGATGGAGGAATACAACATATTACGTGTATTGTTCAGCATTAACTTTCCTGCCTTCTTCTGGTTTACAAAGAAAATGATTGCCAGCTTTGAATTGTTACCTGTAATTTTCAATTGGATGATGCGGTTTGAACAGGTTATGGGTTGGAATTTCTACTTTTACATTCTTTTCAAAAGAAAGAACACCACATGCCAACAATACTGATCATTGACGATGAGAAAAGCATCCGCCGCACGTTAAGGGAAATCCTGGAATATGAAGGGTATAAGGTGGAAGAAGCGGTTGACGGGCTTGAAGGGTTAAGCATGCTAAAGGAAAGAACATTTGATGCCATCCTGCTCGACATAAAAATGCCTAAGATGGATGGCCTTGAAGTGCTGGATAAAATCATGCAGACCAACCCTGATACACCGGTAATAATGGTTTCAGGCCATGGTACTATTGATACGGCGGTGGAAGCAGTAAAGAAAGGGGCTTATGACTTTGTCGCCAAACCGATGGACCTCAACCGGCTCTCAATCTCACTGCGCAATGCGCTGGAAAAGTTTCATTGGTAACGGAAACAAAAGTATTAAAGCAGCGTGTATCAAAAACCAGGAGATATTAGGTCAGTCACCCGCCGTTGAGAAGATCAAAGAAAAGATTGAGAAAGTAGCGCCAACTGATGCGCGGGTGCTTATCACTGGCGATAACGGCACGGGAAAAGGCTGGTAGCCAGGTGGATTCATGAAAAGAGTAACCGGGCTGCAGGCCACCTGATTGAGGTTAACTGTGCAGCGATACCTTCAGAGCTTGATTGAAAGCGAACTGTTCGGACATGAAAAAGGCGCTTTTACTTCAGCGATAAAACAACGGATCGGCAAATTTGAATCAGCCACAGGGGGTACTTTATTTTTAGACGAAATAGGTGATATGAGCCTGAGTGCACAGGCAAAAGTGCTGCGAGCTTTGCAGGAGAACAAAATCACACGTGTGGGCGGCGACAAGGAAATCACGGTAGATGTAAGAGTGGTTGCTGCTACCAACAAAGATCTGAGCCGTGAAATTGACAAGGGAAATTTCCGCATGGATCTCTATCACAGATTAAGTGTGATCATTATTCATGTGCCATCGCTGAACGATCGTAAGGAAGATATACCGATCCTGGCTGAAAAATTTGTGACCGAAATCTGCGAAGATTATGGAATACCTCGCAAGATCGTAACCCCTAAGGCCATATTGGAGTTGCAGAATATCAACTGGACAGGCAATATCAGGGAATTGCACAATGTGATGGAACGGCTTGTAATTCTCAGTGAAAATAAAATCACCGAACAGGAAGTGCTGGCTTATGCTGTGGCCAATGTGACAAGCGATCCTATGCAATCCTTGTTCAACCGTTTCGACAAGTTTATGGATTTTCGTGATTTTATGGAGAAGCAATATATAGAATACCGGCTGCGGCTGAATTCATGGAATGTTTCCAAGACGGCTGATGAGATTGACTTGCAGCGGAGTCATCTTTACAGCAAGATGGATAAGTTCGGTCTCAAACGTGAAGAATCCCCAAGCAGTTCATAAGCAGCTATCCTGTTTTTTGAATTTCTATCCCGGCACAACTATTCGGGAATAAGTAATGAGTAGTCGCCCTGGTAACCCATTGATTTAGCTTTCATCAAATCTTTGATGGCTTCTGCTTTGTTTCCGGTCTTATAATACGATAAGCCGCGGCAGTAGATGGCGGCATCGAAATCAGGTTGCAGTTGCAGGGCACTGTTAAAATCATGAATGGCATCATCAAACCTGCCGATTGTAAAATAGGTATATCCCCGCTGAGCCCATAGCGTAGCTTTTTGCGTGTTAAAGGCAATTGCTTTTGAAAAATCCTCTATCGCTTTTTCCGGTTGTTGCAGGCTGTTATAGCTGATTCCTCTGTTGATATATGCATTAACATAATCTGGTTTAAGTGCAATGGCTTTTGAATAGGCTGCTATAGATTCAGCAACTTTGTTTTGACCGGCATAGATGTTTCCAAGATTGTTGTATACCTCAGGATCCGTTGTTTTCATATTCAGTAATATTCCATAATCCTTCATGGCTGCCGCTGTATTTCCCCGCTCGCCATAGTAATTACCTCTGTTTTTATAAGCAGTGGCTGCTGTTGGATATTTACTGATCACATCGCTCCACAGTGTTTCACTGTTGGTCCAGACCTTGGTCCGTTCATGCGTTAACCATCCGAAAATTAGCAGCAGCATACCGGCCAGTAGGCTGATAGTTGTACGCATGGAGGGTCTTTCCCGGTAAAATTTTTCAAAGCCATATCCTGCAATAAAGCAAAAACCTCCGTACGAGAGATAACTGTAGCGATCTGCCATCAATGCATTTCCTACGCTTATAAATTGCAGTACCAATACGATAGCTGTAAGGAAGAAACCGCATCCGAAAATTATGAAAGACTGCTTCCGAAGGTATCGGAAGATCAGCCAGCAGCCGGCAGCCAGCGCCACAGGAGCAACATAAAAAAGCAATGGGAGAGAAAGCAAATCGGTTGTATCCGGATAAGGATAAAAGGCGGAAAGGCTGAACGGGACAATGAACTTAACAATGTAAAACAGGCAGCCATAGCAGCCAAAGAAGAAGCGCTGCAAAAGTGAGTAGGCGGCCACTGCTTCATTGGCCAGGCGAGGCGTGTTAATTTTCGCTGCTGGAAATAATCAATCAGGATCAGCAACAAAGGCAGCACAACGGCCATTGCCTTCGACAGGCAGGAAAGCAGGAACAGCAGGAAGCAGCAGATCAGCCAGACTGTTTTGTGACCGGAACGATACCTTACATAGGCCAGCAGTGATAGCAGGAGGAAGAAGACATACAGCACATCTTTCCGTTCCGATATCCAGGCAACTGATTCAACGTGCATCGGATGAATGCCTGAAAGCAGCCCGGCCAAAGCGCCGGTCACTATTTTTCTTCCTGATAAGAAATAGAAAAACAGGAACAATAGTATACTGTTCATGATATGCAGCAACAGATTGGTAGCATGGTAGGCCTTCGGCTCATTGCCGGCTACCTTGTAATTCAAGACAAGCGTGAGCATGGTTACAGGGTGGTAGTTCAGTGCCACCGGTTGTGTGAAAATTGCCTTCCAGTCAATGGAAGGCGACTGTATAACTGGATTAGCAGTTACGTAGGTATCATCATCCCAGTTGGTAAAGGAGCCACTTAACGATGGAGTATAAGTGATATAGGTGATCACTGCAATCGCCAGTGCCGCAAAAAGCAATGGAAGCCGGTTGTCTTTTCCTTCGCTAATCGCTTTTTGGGGCGCGATGTTTTTTTGCTTCCGTTCTTTTTTCATGGGCTCTTGCAGGCTGAAAATAGTAAAGTTTGAATGTAACAGATAGGTAAAGCGAAATCATTTTTACAGGAAAAGACTCTCAGCTTGTATGCGTGGCCGGTGGTAAAATTTGATAAGACAGTTTCCCGCCAATGAACAGCCGCAGTATATTTGCGACCCTGCCACAGCCTGCTTGCGCAAAGTGTGTTGTTGGTGGTAATGCAAAACAAGAGCACAGTAACAAACGAATGAAGCATTTTTGGACACTCATATTAATTCTGTCATCGCTTATTGCATTTGGACAAACAAGGAACGACAGTTTGAAATATGAACTTGATGAGTATTTTTCGGCATTAACAACGCTTGGAAATTTTAACGGAAACGTAATTATAGAAAAGCACGGGCAAATACTTCTTGATAAAACGTATAACCTGACAGGCGAAACAGACAGCTTAAAAGTGACAAGAGACAGCAAGTTTATTATTGCTTCTGTTGCCAAGGTTTTTATCAAGTTTGGCATTTTAAAACTTGTTGAGTTAAATAAAATTAAACTTGACGACCCTTTAAACAAGTTCATTCCCGATTTCCCAAACGGAGAAAAAATAACGATTGATCAGTTAATGCAACATCAATCAGGCTTACCAAGAGAACTTACAAACTATGATACATACGATAGTTTATCGCTTTCAAAAATTGTTGAATTGGCAAAATTGGAAAAACTGCAATTTGAACCCGGAACCCAAACGCTTTATTCTAATGTTGGTTATTTCCTGTTACATTACATTATTGACAAAACTTCGGGTAGCGGTTATCTGGCATTTATGCAAAATGAGATTTTCAATAAAATGAAATTGAAAAATACTTTGGAGTTTAACTCCATAAAATCAGTTCCGGAATTTGCCTATGGTTTTGACAATGAAGACGGAAAAATAATTCTTGCTCCCAGACAAAACATAAACAGATTTGAAACAGGAAACTTTCTTTCCACCATTGGCGATTTGTATAGTTTCAGCCAACAAATTTTGTCGGGCGAAGTATTGAATACATCATTGGCAATTGAGTTATTCGGGCAAGACAGTACGCTGATTCAGGCAGGCGGAAGACCAGGGTATAGGGCCTATTTTTACAAGAATTTAAAAACGGACATTACATTTATTTTAGTTTCAAATTATACTGAGATTCCAATTCAGGAAACCACTGCCGACATTATTAACATGCTTGAAAACAAACCATACGAGGTTCCTCATAAAGTAAATCGTAAAGCAATTATACTTCCGGCAGAAACACTGAAAAAATATACAGGAAAATTTGTTTTGGAAGCCGATATAACTCAAACTATAACTATTCAGTTAATTGACAACAAGTTATTTGATGTGGATACCAGCGGTGAAAAGGCCGAGCTACATGCTGATAGCGAAAACACATTTTTTATTAGCCCAACTACAAAGGACGGTTATGTATTTACGCTCAACACAGAAACTAATCAATACGACCTGAGCATAATTTATACAGGACTAAAACTTAAAACAAAGCGAATTGAATAAAACTGCAAATACCCGAAACGGTGGGCGTTCCGTAAATTCGCCTGCCACATAATATTTGAATTTCAGTGCAGTGATGTTTAGGCGAAACATTTTTTTGAGATCCATGAGCAAACCCGTAGCTTTTCTAAGTTATTGCTCAACAGGAATTTCGATTGCAAAATCCGCGATATATTCATCCGGATTTTAAAAGGAAAAGAAATGAGAAGAAGACCATTATTGATTTTTTACCTGCTGGTAGTCTATATTTTTGCTTCCTTCACCTGGTGGATACTCTTCCTGTTTCGTATCAGCGCGGAGGCATACAATGAGAAAAAAGAGCTGACACAACTCAATTTCATCTATCAGCAAAAGTCACCGGAACTTTCAGATAATTCAGTTGAATTGAACCGGATTGACCGTGAATATCGCCGGAAGATTATCATGATACTTGGCGAAGGATCCGTTTTCCTGATCATATTGATGGTAGTGACTATTAAAACCAATCAAAGCCTGCAGCGCGAATACAAGGTGAACCGGCTGCAAAAGAATTTCCTGCTATCCATTACGCATGAATTGCGGTCACCGATCGCTTCTTCCAAGATCGCCATGCAAACTTTGTTGAAGCATGAATCGCTGCCCAGGGAAAAAGCCAAATCGCTGTTGAATAATTCACTGCATGACATGGATCGCCTGCAGGGTTTGGTGGAAAACATTTTGCTGGCTACCAAGATTGAAGATCATACCTTTCAGATCGGAAAAGGGAACTGTGAACTCAGCGAGATTGTGCAAACCGCCGTTGACAAAGCAAAAGAAGTTTCAGGCGGTCAATACTTGTTTGAAACTGCTATTCAGCCAGGCGTGGTGGTGGCAGGTGATCGCATGGGCCTTACCAGTGTGGTCACCAACCTTCTTGAAAATGCGCTCAAATATTCTGCTGCCGGCACGGCGATACAGGTGGGCGTAACGGAAGATGAAAAGTTTGCACGTATCACCATTGCCGATCAGGGATACGGCATTCCTGATACGGAAAAGAAAAAGGTTTTTGAAAAGTTTTACCGTATAGGGCAAGAAGAGACCCGTAAAGCCAAAGGAACCGGACTGGGCCTTTATATTGTTGACCGCATTATGGCATTACATAAAGGAAAGGTGAGTGTACGGGATAATAAGCCCCGGGGAGCCGTATTTGAAGTGGAATTACCGAAATTGTCCTGACTGATTATTTACATAGCGCTTATTTTAAACTTTTAAATTTTCCAGTTTATGTCAGCATCCGATATCTCATCTGTACCTGCTTCCGAATTCCAGAATCTTGAACTTGCAAGAGTATTGCTGGTAGAAGACGAAGAGAACCTGCTCGAAGCTATTAAGTTGAATCTTGAAATGGAAGGATATGAAGTGACGGTGGCTGTTACCGGTCCTATGGCTTTGAAGAAATTCAGCGAAGAACGTTTTAACCTGGTGATACTTGATATCATGTTGCCTGAACTGGACGGTTACCAGGTGTGCCAGACCATCCGGGTTACCAACAGTGAGACACCGATACTTTTTTTGACTGCAAAAGATACGAGTGAAGATAAGGTGATGGGACTTAAGATGGGTGCGGACGACTATCTCACCAAACCATTCAACCTGGAAGAACTTTTATTAAGAGTGAAAGTACTGATTCGTCATAGTATGAAAGGTACCGCCCATGCAAAGCAGACGCACATTTTTCAGTTCGGAGACAATGAGATAGACTTCACCACCTTTACGGCGATGGGTAAAAGCAAAAAGCCGATTCAGCTCACCAAACGGGAGGCGGCTTTGCTGAAGTTGCTCATTGAAAGAAGAAATGAAGTGGTGTCAAGAAAACAGATTCTGCAGACTGTGTGGGGTTATGATGTTTTCCCTTCCACCCGAACGATTGATAATTTTATTCTCACGTTCAGAAAATATTTCGAGAAGGACTCACGTAATCCCGTCTATTTCCATTCCATCAGGGGAGTTGGCTACAAATTCACCGATCACTAATCCGGCATTATGGCCCGGTCTGCAACTGATTAGCGTTTGAGAAGCAATTTATCTTCTTCATTACAGTGCAGCGAGGTTTAACATTAGAAAAGTCGGGAGTTTACCCCGACCTGGAAATGGGTAGCGTTGACTAAGTAGTTTCTCTTCTCCGTTACAGTGCAGCGAGGTTTAACATTTGAAAAGTCGGGAGTTTACCCCGACCTGGAAATGGGTAGCGTTGACTAAGTAGTTTCTCTTCTCCGTTACAGTGCAGCGAGGTTTAACATTTGAAAAGTCGGGGTTAAAGTATCGTTAAAATATTCAGCTACAGCAGGCAATCCGTTAAATTCGCCGTGTGAGAATTTCACTCATCAAGGTCAATATTGTATTGCTTACGCTGTCGCTCATTGGCATTATCCTGCTGCAGGGACTATGGATAAGAAGTGCCTGGGAGACCAAGCAGGATGATTTTCAAAGAATGGTGAATGCAGCCATGAATAATGTAGTAAGCAGGCTGGAACGTAGGGAAGTGGTAAGCTTTATCCGTCAGCGCTACCGGTTTTCTGAAGAGGGTAATGTGCTGTTCAGCCAGCGCGAAGAAATTTCAATGACAGCGCCGGGAACTGATACAACCCGGGAGATAAGGAAAAGCAGGGTAGTGGCTTCCGATGACCTTTCCCCTCAGGCAACATCACCCAACCCGGGAATTGTATTCG
Organism: Chitinophagales bacterium; assembly: GCA_044227805.1. Classification (GTDB taxonomy): domain Bacteria; phylum Bacteroidota; class Bacteroidia; order Chitinophagales; family UBA10324; genus JACCZZ01. The sequence goes on from JBGAWA010000016.1 coordinate 32,376, forward strand.
AGTTGAAAAAGGATTCTACACTATCCTTTTCCGACGACAACCGTATCAGTATGAAAGCCGGTCAGCTGAATGACGTTATTTACCAGATGGTCATGGAACTGAGCAGTCTGAAGCTTCCCATTGACCGTCGCATTCCACCCGCCGAACTGGAGGAAATGATCAGGCAGGAGTTGAGTAACAAAGGGATAGCGTTACCTTTTCAGTTCGCTGTTGTACGCGGTTCGCAGGATTCTGTCAGCAGTGTGAAATCTGTCTCCTTCACCGATGATATGGCGGGCACATCTTTTCGTGTGAATCTTTTTCCCAATGATATCTTCATGAGTCCTTACCAACTGCTGTTACATTTCAGCGACAGGCGGACATACATCATTAGGTCTTTGTGGTGGATGCTCATTCTATCCGGTGTATTTCTGCTGCTGATAGTAGCCACCTTTTCCTCCGCTGTTTACATCATTCTCCGGCAAAAAAAGCTGTCTGATATCAAAACGGATTTTATTAATAACATGACGCATGAACTCAAGACGCCCATTGCCACCATCTCGGTGGCAATCGATGCTATTAACAACCCTAAGGTGCTGGCGGATGAAGAAAGGGTGAAGTATTATTCGTCAATTATCGGCAATGAAAACAAAAGGATGAATGCCCATGTGGAGAATATCCTGCAAATGGCATTGGTGGACAAGGAACATCTCAACATGAACGAGCAATTGCTGAATGTTCACGATATCATTTATCATGTGTCGGATCCGGTACGGATGCAGGTCGAAAAGAGGCAAGGCACCCTGCAGCTTGCACTGGCTGCTGAAAACGCTTTTGTGGTAGGCGATGAGACGCACCTGACGAATGTTGTACATAACCTGCTCGATAATGCCTGCAAATATTCAACACAGGCGCCGGAGATAATTATCGGCACCCGGAATGTGAGAAATGGAATAATAATCAGTGTAAATGATAATGGTATTGGCATGAGCCAGGATACGCAGCGAAAAATATTTGATAAATTTTATCGTGAGCAGAATGGTAATATTCATAACGTAAAAGGATTCGGATTGGGACTTGCCTATGTGAAGTCGGTGGTTAAGAAGCACCATGGCACCATCAGTGTTGTCAGTGAATTGGGGAAAGGGAGCACTTTCGAGATCTATCTTCCTTTCGGGCATTTACAGGCGCCCAGCAATGGAAGCACAAAAAATTTAGTCGGCTGAATAAAAGGATGAATTATTGACATCAAAGCATTTTCTACTTTATTATAACTGTCGATGGAAAAGAAAGCAAAAATTTTACTGGCGGAGGATGATCCGAATTTCGGCGCGGTGCTGCGTGATTACCTCGAGCTGAATAACTATGATGTGACCCTGGGCAACAATGGTATGGTGGCGCTTCATCTGCTGCAGAAAAAGGATTTTGACTTATGTGTGCTGGATGTGATGATGCCTGAGCTGGATGGTTTTTCACTCGCACGGGAAATCAGGAAGCAGGTGCCTGCCCTTCCTTTCATTTTTCTGACAGCCAAAACCCTGAAGGCAGATGTAGTGGAAGGATACAGAATAGGGGCTGATGATTACATCACCAAGCCGTTTGACTCAGAAGTGTTGCTTTATAAGATTAAGGCTGTCTTGAAGCGAGGCCGTGAGATGCCGGAAAAAGTAGAGTTGCCAAGTGACTTTGTCATTGGAGAATTTGTGTTTAATTACAGGTTGCGGTCGCTTACCCTTAAAAGCCAGGAATGGAAACTGTCGCCAAAGGAAGCCGAGTTGCTTCGCCTGCTGGCCGCCAATATGAATGATATTGTACCAAGGCAGGAAGCGTTGCGTCTTATCTGGGGAGAAGATAATTTTTTTACCGGCCGCAGCATGGATGTGTTCATTGTGAAGCTGCGAAAGTACCTGAAGGATGATCCCAAGGTTGAGATCGTGAATATTCATGGTAACGGATACAGGCTTATTGATGGAAATCGCAAGGCTGACAACAAGTAACATGACAACCCTTCTTTATGATAAAGCGGTTAATCGGTTGAATGTTTTTTCGTGTTTTATTCATACCTGCAAGAACCGGCGATTTTCCAAAAAGCTGTTATCCTTGCTGAAGATTTATTCGAACGGGAAATATTTTGGAATTGCACCCAATCTAGGCTGGTAAACCAAAGCCTATTGTTCACTGCGTTATTCCCTCAAGAAGTCAATATTGGCTATTTTTAATTCTGCATTTTTTTTAGACGCGCAATTAGTAGTTCAAAACAGCAACGCTTTAACCCGGATTTTTCAGTGGAAAAATCCCGCTTCGCTGCGACTCAGAACTGCTAAGGGTTTGCTCAATTTGTCAAGTAACCCGGATTTTTCAGTGGAAAAATCCCGCTTCGCTGCGACTCAGAACTGCTAAGGGTTTGCTCAATTTGTCAAGAAAAGAAAATGTTTCACAAACCCTAAGCAGTTCTACGTCGGGGTTAAACCCGTTGCCGTTTTGAGCTGCAAAATGTGGGTTTAACCACAACTTGGAACAGCGTAAGGTCTGGGAATCATTTTCTTTATTTTGAAGGGAATAAGCTGGATTTCAGTCGTCCAAAGTTGTAGCAGACGAATCTTGCCATGGAAAAAATCAGGTTTAATGAGAAGAGGAATCATTAGAGGCAGTACAGCAGGAGCGGGAGAAGGAATTGAATTACAGGGCTGAATAGGTAGCTGCAGCCCTGCCTCGCTTTCAGGAGAAATAGCAGCAATTGGTAAAGCAATTTATCGTTGAAGGATGGCCATCCTGAAGCAAATACGGAATCAAACATTTACACTGGCAGCGATTGAAAAGAACAGCAAGTCATATTTTTTGCGGTATTGCTTTGCTTGTCTTCTCTTTCGCCAGGCAGGCTGACGCGCAGGAGCTTTCTAATCTGCGAAGCAAAACAATGTCATTCACTAATGCTTCACTGCGTTTCGATTCAGTCAGCGTGGCTCCGGGATCAGTCGTGCTGAAAGATGCAGCAACTAAAACTGCCATCAGCACCGATCGTTACCAGGTGGATGAATTCCATTCCATCATCAGCTGGAAGGGCAATGATCTGCCCGACAGTGTAATCATCACCTACAGGGCCTTGCCATTGTCGTTCACGAAGGAACTTTTTCATAAAGATTATGCAAAGCTGAATAAGCAGGATAGCTTAAGCCGGTTGCCCATCATCTATTCCTTGCGTGAACTCAGCACAGGCAATACACTCGATCCTGGAACGCTGAATTATAACGGAAGTTTTACCCGGGGTATCACTTTTGGCAACAACCAGGATTTAGTGGTGAACTCCGGCTTCAACTTACAGCTGCAGGGTAAACTGGCTGGCGATGTGGAAGTGCTGGCAGCATTATCGGATAACAATATTCCCATTCAGCCCGATGGAAACACGCAACAGTTGCAGGAATTTGATAAGGTCTTTATTCAACTAAAGAAAAATAAATCATCGCTCGTAGTAGGTGACTACGAGTTGTCAAAACCGGAGGGCTACTTTATGAATTACTATAAGAAGCTGCAGGGCGCAAATTTCAGTACAGCGTATGACGGCGGTCCCGGATTGCAATTAAAATCCAATGCGGGCGTGGCGATCGCCAAGGGGAAATATGCGAGTAATAAAATAGCAGGGCAGGAAGGCAACCAAGGTCCATACCGGCTAACCGGTAATAATGGCGAAACCTTTATCGTAGTGCTGGCAGGCAGTGAACGGGTTTTTATTGACAATCAGCTGATGGCACGTGGTGCCGACCGCGACTATGTGATTGATTATAATGCGGGGGAAATAACTTTTTCGCCTACCAGGCTCATCACCAAAGACAAGCGTATCAGCGTTGAATTTCAATATAGTGAACAGGCCTATTTGCGAACTTCTTTTTTTGCAGGTCAACAGTTTCAGCAGGACAAATCACTCATCAGGGTGAATTTTTATTCGGAGCAGGATGCGAAAAATCAGCCTGTTCGACAGGAGCTTTCAGATTCTCAAAAAGTGAAGTTATCTGAAGTGGGTGACAGTGTGCAGGATGCATATTACCTGAGTGTGGATAGTGTACCATTTACGACCGACCGCATTCTTTACAAAAAGATAGATTCCTCCGGCTATGTTGTCTATGTATATTCGACCAATCCAGAACTGGCGCATTATGCGCTCAGCTTTTCTTATACAGGTCCTGGAAAAGGCAACTATGTTATTGCGGACAATCTTGTCAATGGCCGAGTGTATTCGTGGGTGGAACCGTTGAATGGTGTCCCACAGGGATTATATGAGCCGGTTATTCCGCTGATTGCTCCGCAACGGATTCAGCTGCTGACTATTGGTGGTGAATATGCAGTGTCCGGCGATGCAAAAATCTTGTGGGAAGGGGCATTGAGTAGCCAGGATGTTAATACGTTTTCTGAACTCGACAACAATGATAACGGAGGGGCTGCAGCTAAAGTTGGCTGGCTGCAGCATATCGCGCTAAATAAGAGTAAGGAGCATGCGAGCACGTTTTCGATAAACAGTCAATACGAGTTTTCATCGCGCACTTTCAAACCGGTTGAGCGATACCGGTCGTTAGAGTTCGACAGAGACTGGAATCTGCCTGTTGGCGCAGCGGCTGCCAATGAACAGTTGGCGACTGTCAGCCTTGGATTACAGCGCCTGAGAACTGGCAAGGTGGAATACGTTTTTTCACTTTTCAACAGAACAGGAAATTATACTGGTATAAACAATACTTTAAATGGAACGTATGAGCACCATGGCTTCCGGGCAAATGTTGTCTCATCCTACCTTGTTTCATCAACTGAAGCTCAGTCAACCAAATTTTTCAGGCCGGCAATTGATTTCGCACAGTCATTTCGCTGGTTGAAAGGCTTAACCGTGGGTTTCCGCGGAGAGCAGGAAAATAACCGGCTGACTGTTCTGTCTGCTGATACATTAGCAGCTTCCAGCTTTTACTGGAATGAAGGAAAAATATATTTGCGCAGCAGCGATACCGCTAAAATCCGTTATAACCTTGACTATGCATCCCGGATAGATTACAGTCCTGCAGAAAATCAGTTTATCAAAGCGACTGTCGGCAATACCATGAATGCCGGAGTCGAATTGTTAGGCAACCCAAGCAGCATACTCCGCGCAAACCTTATCTACCGTAAGCTTACGATTGACGATACCCTGCTCACACAACAACAACCTGATGAGTCGCTGCTCGGTAAATTGGGTTATGACCTGCAGGTGAAAAAGGGATTTATTGTGGCCAACACCCTCTATGAAATCGGTTCGGTGCAGGAACAAAAGAAGGAATATGCATTTACCGCAGTACCGGATGGAACCGGAGTCTATACCTGGCTCGACTATAATGATGATGGCATCCAGCAGATCAATGAATTTGAGATCGCGGCCTTTCAAAGTGATGCCGACTATATCCGGATATTGTTACCAACCAATCTTTTTGTAAAAGCCTATTCCTCGCTGTTCAACGAATCCATCTCCATCAATCCGCGCAACCTCTGGCGATCGCCGCAGGGATTTAAGGAAGTCGTCAGCCGGTTTTCTGCACAGGCAACCTTTCAGATCAATAAGAAGACACTGCCCGGCAATGCCGGATCACAGTTTAATCCGTTTTTGCTGAATGTGACGGACAGCCTGCTGATTGCCAACAGTTCTTTGGTCTCCGGATTTTTATACTTCAACAGAAGCGATCCGAAGTACGGGCTTGATTTTTCCTATCAGCAAAACAGATCCGCTACATTACTGACAAACGGTATTGAAACGCGGAGCATACGTGATTATGGCCTGCGCTGGCGGTGGAATATTACCCGTCGTTTTTCGACTGTCATGAAATTGAATCAGCATCAAAAAGGATATACTGCTGAATATTTTCCACAGAGTAATTACCTGATTCTTGGCTATTTCATCACTCCGCAGATTTCCTATCAGCCTTCCAATGTGTTCAGATTAACCATGAGTTATGACTATAGCAACAGCAAGAATACAATCAGCGATGGGGAAGGAGAAGAAGCTGTTAGCAATAAACTTTCGCTGGAAGTGAAATACAATGTGGTGGCCAAAAGTGTGTTGAACGCACGTTTCTCCTTTGCCAATGTTGACTATACCGGTGTAAATAATTCACCGGTACAGTATGCCATGCTCGAAGGATTGCAAAAGGGACAGAATTACCTGTTGAATATCTCTTTCGACCGGAAGCTTTCCAACTTCATTGAAATGTCGTTGAGTTACGAAGGCCGTAAAACCGGCACTGCACCATTGGTTAATACGGGCCGCGCACAGGTACGCGCCATTTTCTAATCACACTGCTTGCAATTTTAACCCGGATTTTTCCCATTGCACAATCCGGGATAGGGGCAAAACAAAAAAGCCACTCCGGTTGAAGTGGCTTTTTTTCCTGGCTGATGAATTACTTCAATTCAAATGTTTTTGAGATTAAGAGATATCCGTCCTGGTAAACCACATTAGGATAAACACCTTTCGCATACGGCGTACTTTGCTGCCAGTAGGTGCAAACATTTTTTGGCTGCTGGTCATATTGAATGGTTGTGGAAGTAGTGTACTGTCGCTGTTCACCGCTGCCGGCCACCTGGAAAGTGCCAGAACCACTGCTTTGTATGGAGAGCGTTGTTCCTTCAGGACTGATGATCCTGACCAGGAATGTTTTTTCTCCCGGATCTGCTACCTGGTTCTCCGGCAGGTCAAAGCAAACTTTTAATTTTTCTGCTTTCTTGGCATTATCCGTTTCCGTCTCTTTGCCACTTGATTTCCCCCTCACACCGGTTGATACCAGGCTCGTTGGTTTCAGCAATGATGCTACCGACACTTTTTGTGAGAGTACCTGGTTGGTGTTACTCAATTTTGTGTTGGTATTCATTTCATTCGCCAGCGTTTGGCCCAGGGAGTCATTTTTGGTGATCAGGATCTGATTTTTATCCTGCAAATCTTTGATCTGTGCCATCAGGTCATTCACCGTAGCCTGTAACCCATCCACTTGTTTCTTGTAATCTGCTTCAGAAATTTTCATCTTCTTTTTCATCGCATCAAGATTCGACTTGTAACCCATCAGTTCTTTTTCTTTCACGGCAATGATGCTGTCGAGCTTTGAGTTCTGGCCTTTATAGGATTCAATATTTACCAGGGCTTCCTGGTATTTCATGTCCAGGTCGGCGATGCGGATACTGTCCATATTCGCTTCTTCTGTGAGAGTCTGCGCCTGGTTTTTTGTCTGGTAATATTTAACGTACAGGTAAATATTTATTCCAACAAGTAACAGGATGAGGATGATGTAAAAAATAGTACGGTTGTTCTGTTTAGGCGGTTGGTTTTCCGGCTGGTTTAATCTTACTTCTGACATACATGGTTATTTTTGGTTAAGAAAAACTCGCGTTTTGCAAAATTAGTACCGAAAAGTCACAATTCAATTTAATATTATTTATAAATCCACATTTGGCCGTTCAGCGCAGTGACGGCATAAGATCATTAAACCGAAAAATTCACTTGTGAAATTCAAACGGCTTTGTCTCATTATCCTTCAAAACTGAAAAAATGAGAGGTTCAATGTGTTTCTCTAGTCAAATGTTTTTCCTGCTATTTTTATCCCAATATTAAATTCATTGCACAGCGATCGCATTTTGCAAGTCAGCCATCTTACCACCTGTTTCACACCAGGTGGTAAGGAGGTCGTTGCAGCTAATGATGTCACTTTTGATCTTCACCAGGGTGAGACGGTTGGCATGGTGGGTGAATCGGGTTCCGGAAAATCAATCACTGCATTATCACTGATGAGGTTGATTCCGCCTGGAGGAGTGATTCGCACCGGTGCGGTTTATTTTAAAAGGCCTGGCGCAGATGCCGTAAACCTGCTTACGCTATCCGACCATGAAATGCGCCGATTGAGAGGCAAGGATATCTCCATGATATTCCAGGAACCGATGACCTCACTCAACCCGGTTTTTACCTGCGGTGCGCAAGTAATGGAAGCTGTCATATTGCACTTGAAAGAAAGTGCTTCAGGGGCCAGGGCAAGAACTATGGAACTCTTCAGGAGAGTTGAGCTGGCTGACCCTGACAGGATCTTCAATGCTTATCCGCATCAATTGTCGGGAGGACAGAAACAACGGGTGATGATGGCCATGGCTATGAGTTGCAGCCCTTTGATCCTAATTGCCGATGAGCCCACTACATCGCTGGATGTAACTGTACAGTCGCGCATACTCCTGCTTATGAAGCAGCTGCGTGCTGAAAATAATATGTCTATGCTTTTCATCACGCATGATCTGGGTGTTGTTGCCGAAGTAGCCGACCGGATTCTGGTGATGTATAAGGGAAGGATAGTAGAGCAGGGTACAACGGAGGAGATATTCACTGCACCCAGGCATCCTTACACCAAAGGATTACTTGCCTGCCGGCCACCATTAGGGAAGAAGCTATACCGTTTGCCAACCATTGCTGATTTTTTGGAGGAAGCGGCCAATGGTGAATTGGTGGAAGCTCATTCCAAGCCTGAAGACGGCAAGATGAAAAATGTGATCGCTGAATCTGTGATTGCTGAGCGCCTGACCATGTTGCAACAACAACAGCCGATACTGATGGTGAAAAACCTGGCAGTGAAATTTCCTGTTAAGCAAAACTTTTTTGGCTGGTCTCACGCTGTGGTCAAAGCGGTGGACGAGGTCTCACTGGAGGTGTATCCGGGAGAGACGCTGGGGTTGGTGGGTGAATCCGGCAGCGGCAAAACCACACTGGGGAAAAGCATATTACAGCTGATAAGGCCGGATGCAGGAAGTGTACAGTTTAAAGGAAGCGAACTGACTGCCTTGTCTCATGCCGGTTTGCAATCTGTCCGGCGGCAGTTACAGATCATCTTTCAGGATCCTTACGCTTCCCTTAACCCACGCTTAACCGTTGGGCATGCTATCCTTGAACCGATGCGTGTGCACAGGTTGTATGCAGATGATGGTCAACGGAGGGAAAAAGTGTACGACCTGCTGAAAAAGGTAAACATGCCGGAGGATACTTTCAACCGGTTTCCGCATGAATTATCAGGAGGGCAAAGGCAACGCATCTGCATTGCCCGTGCGCTGGCAGTAAATCCGGAGTTTATCGTTTGTGATGAGTGTGTTTCATCACTCGATGTGTCAGTGCAGGCACAGGTGCTGAACCTGCTGCTTCAGCTTCGTGACGAGTTTAAATTGAGTTACATTTTTATTTCTCACGATCTTGCTGTCGTACGGTTTATGAGTGACCGGATTGCAGTAATGAAGAATGGCAGGATCGAAGAGACAGGCAAGGCAGATGATATTTACAATCATCCGGCTTCTGAATACACAAAAAAACTGATCAGGGCTATTCCGGCAGGCAGGGAATACAAGCATGAACAGGGTTGACTGCGATACCACGCACGCTTCAACTGCTATCTTTTTTACCTCTCATTTTCTCCCACATATCCCACAATTCATCGGGAATATTTTCCAGACCGGTAAACTGACCGGCGCCATGCAACCATTCACCACCATCAATAACCACTACTTCTCCATTTATATAAGCTGAATAATCCGACAGCAGGTATGCCGCAAGATTGGCTAATTCCTGGTGCTCTCCATACCGGCCCATCGGTAAACGTTTTTCAGGATCCACATACTGCTGCACAATAGGTGGAAAAAGCCGGCTCCAGGCGCCCTCTGTGGGAAATGGTCCGGGTGCAATGGCATTACAGCGGATTTTTTTACGGGCCCATTCGGCGGCAAGTGACCGTGTGAGGGAAAGAACACCGCCTTTTGCCGCTGCTGAAGGCGCAACATAACCTGAACCGGTGAAGGCATAGGTGGTGACAATGTTCAGGATATTGCCCGGCAACTTGTTTTCTATCCAGTATTTGCCTAAAGCGAGAGAGCAATTGTAAGTTCCTTTCAAAACAATATCGACCACTACATCAAATGCCTTATGCGAAAGGCGTTCGGTGGGCATTACAAAATTGCCTGCTGCGTTATTTAAGAGTGCATCCACTTTTCCAAAATGATGCAATGCCTGTTTAAGCAGCGACTCCACTTCATCATATTTTCTTACATCGCAGGCAACGGCCAGCACACCATTACCTGTTTGTTTTTCTATTTCAGCGGCTGTTTGTTGAAGCACCTCTTCTTTCCTGGAAGTTATCACCAGCCGTGCACCCAGTTGCGAGCAATACAGGCCCATTGATTTTCCCAGTCCCGTACCACCTCCTGTGATGATGATCACTTTGTCTGCCAGTGAATTTTCTTTAAGCATGGGCTGATTGTACATGGATAGCAGTTTTTTATTGGTTAACGATCACTGAAAGTATTGCAAAGAATATCATCAGCATATTCACGAATCGCTTGCAGGTAATCCATCCAGGTGAACGCTATCAATTTGTTTCCTGCAATACCTGGTATGCTGACAGGTACATGATGGCAACATGTCCCGGAAGGGATAGAATGCTGATGGCTGGTTTCCGCCCCTCAATTCACCTGCAATGTCGCAAAGATTTACTTTTGTTTTCGCACCATGTCACAGCTACTACAGTTCACCGATAAGGGAATTTATTGTGAAGCCGGAGATTTTTACATCGATCCCGTTAAACCCGTAAACCGAGCGGTGATTACGCATGCACACAGCGATCATGCCTATCGCGGACATCAGCTTTATCTATCGCATCGGCAATCTGTACCGGTCATGCGGCAGCGTTTGGGGGCCGGCATTCAAGTGCAGTCGTTGGAATATAATGAGCAGGTAGTGCATAAGGGAGTGCGTATTTCATTGCATCCGGCCGGACATATCATTGGATCATCGCAGGTTAGGGTTGAATGGAAGGGTGAAGTGTGGGTGGCTTCCGGAGATTATAAAACGGTGGATGATGGCATCTCCACACCTTTTGAACCGGTGAAATGCAACACTTTTATTACAGAATCAACTTTCGGATTGCCGGTGTATCGCTGGAAATCGCAGGAAATAATTTTTAGTGAAATGGAAAATTGGTGGAAGAGGAACAGGCAGGAAGGAATAGCCAGCATTGTATTCTGTTATGCTTTGGGGAAGGCTCAAAGGATTCTGTGCGGCATCAACAAATCTATTGGTCCCATTTACGCGCACGGAGCCATTGAAAATGTGAATGAAATACTGCGCAATGCAGGGGAGTCCATTCCTGCAGTAAGCCTGGTCACTGCCGGCAACAAGAAAGAAGGTTTTCGCCAGGCATTAATACTCGCAACAGCTTCCGTGCAAAATACTTCCTGGCTTTCAAAGATGTCGCCCTATTCGATCGGCGTGGCATCGGGTTGGATGCAGGTGAGGGGCAATAAAAGAAGAAGCGCAGCTGATGTTGGCTTTGCTTTGAGCGATCATGCCGATTGGACCGGTTTGAACGATGCGGTGAAAGCTACCGGCGCTGCACGTGTTTTAGTGACACATGGATTCACCTATCAGCTGGCAAAATGGCTTCGTGAACAGGGACTAGATGCCCAGGAGGTATCCACTTCATACCATGAAAGATCGCAGGATGACGCCGAAGCTGATGTGTAATTTTTGTATTGAAAGCGGCATCGTAAAAAGTGTGCTGTGTGTTGAAAAATGAAAAATGCCGGATGGTTCAGCTCAAGAATAATAACAACGTAGTATTCTGCCGATGAAACATTTTGCCCGGTTAATAACAGATCTTGATCAGACCAACAGCAGTAGCCATAAGATACTGCTGATGAAAAAATATTTTGATACGGTAAGTGATGCGGACAAAGTGTGGACGATCGCATTATTTACCGGAAGAAGGCCGAAGCGGCAGATCAACAGTACCCAACTCAGGGAATGGGCTGCCGAATGTTCAGGTCTTCCGGCCTGGTTGCTGGAGGAATCCTATAACCAGGTGGGGGACTTTAGTGAAACTGTTTCGTTGATTGTCCCGCAGAATATTATCCTGCCCGATGTCTCCTTATCGGAGTGGATGCAACGGTTCGTACAGTTAAAAAATGCATCCGAGGAGGAGAAGAAATCATTTATCACCGGTGCCTGGTTCGCGATGGATCAGCAGGAGAAATTTGTCTTCAACAAACTGATGTCGGCCGCCTTCCGCATCGGTGTATCAAAAGGTAACCTGATCAAAGCCCTTGCGCTGCATACCGGTTGGCCGGAATCATTTCTTGCTCATCGCCTGATGGGAAACTGGGATCCGTTGAAAATTACATTTGATGAATTGGTAAACTACCAGGCCGAAACGGCGGATATCTCCAGGCCGTATCCTTTTTGCCTCGCTTATGCACTGGATAAAGCGCCGGAGGATTTAGGAAAACCTGGTGAATGGCAGGCGGAATGGAAATGGGATGGAATACGCGGGCAATTAATTCAGCGAGGCGGTAATTTTTTCCTGTGGTCAAGAGGAGAGGAACTGGTTACGGAAAAATTTCCTGAACTGGCCATCATCGGTAAAGCATTGCCCGACGGAACGGTGCTTGATGGAGAAATTCTACCCTATCAGGATGGCCGGCCGCTTGGATTCCAGGTTTTGCAAAAGCGTATTGGCAGAAAAAATATCACGCCTAAATTCTGGAAGGCTAATCCTGTGGCTTTTTTTGCCTATGATTTGATGGAATGGAAGGGTGAAGACTGGCGGGAAAGAGGCCTGCAGGAGCGCCGCGTGCAACTCGAACAAATCATTAAAACTGCTGCCCTTTCTGAATGGCTGATGCTCTCTCCTGTGGTGGATTTTAACAGCTGGAAGG